>JALZAK010000069.1 GCA_030948385.1 Actinomycetota bacterium | reverse complement strand
GCGGGTCGGCGAACGGCCAGTTCGCCGAGTTGCTCACCGTGCCCGAAAGGGGCTTCGCCGTTGTGGCGCTGTCCAACGCCGGCCCGAACGGCATTGCCTTCAATCAGGCGGTCGCCCGCTGGGCGTTGGAGACCTACCTCGGGGTGGTGGACCGCGATCCGGATCCGCTCCCCTTTGACGGGACGAGGGTCGGCGAGCTGGTCGGGACCTATCAGATCGATGCCATGAATCTCACGATCCGCACCGACGGGGCTCGGCTGACCCTCGAGGTCGGAATCAAACCGGAGATCCGCGCAGCCGCGGACACCGAACTTCCCCCGGACTACGCGCCGGCCGGCATCGGCCTGCTGCCCGGTGAGGCGGACGAGTACATCGTCACCAGCGGCGGCCTCAAAGGCCAGCGCGGTTACTTCACCCGCGACGCGAGTGGCGCGGTCGTGGGAGTCGACCTCGCCGGCCGGATTTTCAGCCGGGTTGCGACCGCAGGTGGTTGAACACAGGGCCACCGATCGCATCCCGGTCGACGCGCGCGCACGGGTCCAGAGGACCCGATCCCCTAGTCGAGGCCACCAGATCGCGCTACGGCGGGCACTCCGTTGATCCGGGTGGACTTCCCCAGCAGAACGGTCCATAGCCCGCTTCGCAGGAAATAGATATTGGTGATGATCTGAAGTGCGACGAGGGTCACTATCCAGACGGCGCCGCCGACCGCGGGTACCGAATCAATAGGCAGCGAGTACGCCATTGCCACTCGTACGGCGGCGTCGAGGAGCAGTGCGATACCCCAGATCACGGTGGTCACTACCCATATGCGGCGGAACTGCGGCGACCGCCGCCACATCTGGTCCCATGACTCTCCGCTCGGCGGGACCCACCTTCTTCCCCGGAAGTCGAACACCTTGCGGCCTTCGAGCATCGGTCGGGAGAACCGGAACGTCAGCGGCCGCTTGGCACGCAGGCTGAGAAAGAACCATCCGCCCCAGGCAGAGGTCAGCACCGAGTCCTTCGCTGCGAGGAACCGTGGACTGCCGTCGAGCAGGGAAACACCCGCGCTCAGCAACAGGACGGCCAATACCGCCACGGCCAGCCCGTCGACGCGCCGGTCCTTGGCGACTTTCAAGAGCATGCTGAGCGCCGGGGCGATCGCGCCGGCAGTCAGCGCGAGAAACACGCCTTGCCCGGCCCATCGCAAGCCGTAGAACACGATGATCGGCGCGGCAAGGTCCAGCAGCACCGTGAGGGCTGTCGCTGCAGTCCGGCGACCCGGGTTGCCAGTCGTGGCTGGCGGCGTGGTGACCATCAAGACGTCGCCCGGGACGAACGGCCCACCAGGTGCGGACCGGCAACCGGCACGGGGTCGCCATCGTCAGGGATTCGAGCGGCTCCGGCGCGGATGTCTTGGAGCGGGGCTAGCAGGGCGACGACGCCGGCGGCGCAGGCCAGATGCAAGAAGATCAAGGCTGCCCGACTCGTGGGCCCGACGGCCAGCGCCAGCGGGCCGCCCAACGAGACACCAGCGACGATTGCGCACAGGCCGACCCACACCCGGGTAGCCAGCCGCGGCCAGTGTCGCCGCAGCATCCACTCCGCCGCCAGGGCCAAGAGACAGACGGTGATTGCGAGAACGCTCACGCTGGCCCAGCCCACCTCGACCCGGCTGTTGCGGCTGCCCGCGACCACGAGGTCGACTCCGAGCAGCCGCGCCCACGCGACCCAGCCGAGGAGGCATAGCGCCCACACGCACACGACCCCCAGGCACATCTGCACCAGGCGCAGCGACCCGCCGGCTCGGTCCAACAGCCGGCGCCAGGCCAACACCAACGATGCAACGGCGATGCCGGCGAGAATCCCGGTGCCGTGCCCGTCATGGGCCACTGTCATCAGGACGCCGGCAACCAACACGACGACTGAGCAGGCTCGGGAAAGGGCGACCGGGGGGACGGCACGGCGCGCCACGAAGAACGCGACGATCGAAGCGTTGCCGACGAGAATTGACGGGACCAGCCCGGCGAGATCCAGGGTGGTGAGGTACGACGCGAAGAAGACCGCGTAGGCCTGCGGCGCCCATTCCCATCGCATGCGTCGATCGTCGATCACTCTCGAGTCGATCACCTGCAAGAGGATGAACGCACCGAGCAGGGCAGCGACCGCATCCGACGAGCCGCCGCCGGTGTCCGCAGGTTTCCAGACGCTGAGCACGGCGATGCTTCCCGGACCGCCCAGCAGAAAGATCAGCGCCCAACACGCTCGGCTGACCCGTCGCTCCACGGCTGCCCCGACCACGGTGAGACCGAGGAGATTGAACGCGAGCTGTCCCCAGCCGTCCGGCTGCACGAGGACCGGCGTGAACGCTCGCCACCACTGACCCGCCCGCAGCCGCGCCAGGTCCCGGGTGAACAAGTCCATCAAGGCCGGACTGAACGCAGCGACCACACTGACGGCGACTACCACCGCGCACACCACGACGGTCAGCGCCGGACGTCGGGCTGGAGCGTTCGTCAACCCGGTGTGCCGGCCGGTCACGGTCGCGGCGGTCACCGCGACACCAGCTCGCTCGACCTGCTGGTCAACGCCGCGTCGAAGAAGCGGACCAGCGTCTGTGCGTAACCGCTCAGATCGGCGTCGGGGTGGTCCCGCAGTTGCAGCGCGACGCCTTCGACGCTGCGCTGCACGATCGTCGCGGCGACACGGGCATCAACGTCGTTGAACTCCCCGGCTTGCTGGCCAGCCCTGATGATGGCAGTAAGGGCATCCACCCCCGCCGAAACCTGATCCGCAGGAACTTCGAGGGCGCCGGCGAACAGCAGCGATGTCAACGCCCTGATGCGCCGCCGGTGGATGTCCATGTACTCGACGTTCGCCTCGATATAGCGGTGAACGGCTCCCCGGGGCGTGTCCGCCGCCCGCACCCTGGCCTCGACCGCGGAGCCGACCTCGCCGAGCACCTGTGCGGCAACCTGGGCCATCAGGTCGTCCCGGTCAACGAAGTGGTACGAGATCAGCCTGGTGCTGCTGATCTGCGCGCGCTTGGCGATCTCCACAAATGAGGCGCGCACGTAGCCCACGTCGGCGATCGCTTCGATGGTGGCCTCAATGATCTGTGACCGACGCGCGATGGAGGCGGCGCTGGCCCGCGCAGTTACTTGCATGAGTAAGAGTGTGCCCCGATCTGGCTCCCAGACCAAATCAAGAGCATCGACGTGCGCTGACCCCCATGTCACACGCCATCACAGAAGTAGCCCCGAGGGGATTCGAACCCCCGCTACCGCCTTGAGAGGGCGGCGTCCTAGGCCGCTAGACGACGGGGCCCTAGGTGCTGCACGAGCACAGCGCTGGGGTACCAGGACTCGAACCTAGACTAGCTGAACCAGAATCAGCCGGGCTGCCAATTACCCCATACCCCATGGGTAACGGCTCGGCCGCTGGGGGCGTCCGTGCCGGTCTAGAGGCTACCGGACGGGCGGTTCGCCCCCAACCCGGCCCGCGCTGCGGCAAGTCGCTCGAGGGTGCGGTCGCGACCGAGCAACTCCATCGATTCGTACAGCGGCGGCGAGACCGTCCGGCCGGTCACCGCGACCCGGACCGGGGCGAAGGCCTTGCGCGGCTTGAGGCCCAGGCGCTCCACCAGAGCAGCCTTGAGAGCGTGTTCGATGACGGCGGCGTCCCAGGCATCGAGGCCGGTCAGGCACTCTTCGGCGGCCGCGAGCACCCGCCCCGCGTCGGTGCCGAGCGCGACGCCGGCGGCCTCCTCGTCGACGGCGAATCCGTCGCCGGCGAACAGGAAGCGGAGCATCTCCACAGCCTCAGTGAGCACGCCGACCCGTTCCTGCACCAGCGGCGTTGCGGCCTTCAGCAGCGCCTGCTCATGGTCGGTTGGCGGCGACGCGACCAGGCCGGCCGCTTGGAGGTACGGCAGCAACCGGCCTGCCAACTCCCCTGCATCCAGCCGCCGGATCCAGGTCGCGTTGATCGCCTCGCACTTGCGCAGATCGAACCGCGCCGGGTTGGAATTGACGGAATCGATGTCGAAGGCCGCGGCCATCTCATGCATCGAGAAGATGTCGCGATCCTCGGCGATCGACCAGCCAAGCAGAGCGAGGTAGTTCAGCAGCCCCTCCGGCAGGAATCCGCGCCGGCGGTAGAGGTTCAGCGAGGATTCCGGCGCTCGCTTGGAAAGCTTCGTGTTGCCCTCACCGACCACCAGCGGCAGGTGGCCGAACGCCGGCACAGCGCCGTCGCTGACCCCGATGTCGCCGAGCGCCTCGTACAGCGCGATCTGCCGCGGGGTGGAAGGCAACAAATCCTCGCCGCGCAGGACGTGGGTGATCTGCATCAGCGCGTCGTCCACCGGGTTGACCAGGGTGTAGAGAGGCTGGCGCGACGAGCGGACGATGACGTAATCGGGGACGTGTTCGGCGCCGATGGTGACCTCACCGCGGACCAGATCGACCCAGCTGATCGGGCGGTCCGGCATCCGCAGCCGCAGCACCGGGGCGCGCTTGTCCGCCCGGAACCTGCTGACCTGGCCGACGCTCAGCGACCGGCAGTGATTGTCATAACCCGGCGGCCGGCCGGCGGCCTTGTTGCGTGACTGCACTTCCTCGGTTGTGCAGAAGCAGTCGTACGCCCGTCCGCCCATCAGCAGCCGGGCCACCACGTCGTCGTAGATCCCTTGCCGCTCGGACTGCCGGTACGGGCCGTGCGGGCCACCGACCTGCGGGCCCTCGTCCCAGTCCAGCCCGAGCCAGCGCAGCGCGTCCAGCAGCGCGAGGTATGACTCCTCGGAGTCGCGCGCGGCGTCGGTGTCCTCGATCCGCAGCACGAAGGCGCCGCCGGAATGCCTGGCGAACGCCCAGTTGAACAGTGCCGTACGGATCAGCCCAACGTGCGGGTTGCCGGTCGGGGACGGACAGAAGCGGACCCGCACGGGCTCGCTCACCGGCGGGTCACGGGGTCGGCCCCCGTGGATCCTGCCACTGCGACGCCAGGAGGCCGAGGATCACGTCATCGACGTGATGCCCGTCGCGCCAGCCGACTTCCCGCCGCACGCCTTCCCGTTGGAATCCCACCGACTCTGCAACGGCCAGCATCGCGGCATTATCGGTGTAGGTCTCGCACTGCAGGCGGTTCAGGCCACGCACCCGGAACGCATAGTCGGCGAGCAGGACCACCGTCTCCTTACCGACGCCCTGGCCTCGTGCGGCGGGCAGCAGATTCAGCCCGATGTGGGCCGCCCGGGTGTGGGAGTCGATCCCCCACAGCGCGGCGTCGCCGAGCACCTGGCCGGCCGGGACGGTGGTGGACAGCGCCACCAGCGACTCGGCGATGAACATGTCCACGCGCGCCTCCGGCTGGTCGGCCAGCGCCTTGTCGAACCGGGCCTGCGCCGCCTCGAGAGACTCCGGCCGGTACGCCCGGCCGTCGGAGAGCATGAATGCCTCCGGATCCTCGTACAGCGGCCCGTGCAGCACTTCGAGGTCAGACCGGCGCATCGCCCGCAGGCAGATCCGGGTTCCGCGCAGCATCGGCTGACTCCCGTCGCAGCAGGCCGTACGTCACGGCGTCGACCAGAGCGTCCCACGAGGCGGCAACAACATTCTCGTGCACGCCGATGGTGTCCCACTGGCTCTCGCCGTCGCTGGTCTCCACCAGGACCCGGGTGACGGCTGCCGTGCCGTGCTCCCCCTCGACGATGCGCACCTTGTAGTCGACCAGGTCGAGACGGGCCAGATCGGGGTAGGTGCGCTCCAGCCCGACCCGCAACGCGGTGTCCAGCGCGTTCACCGGGCCGTTGCCCTCGCCGGTGGCGACGATCCGCTCGCCTTTGGCGTGCAGCTTGACGGTGGCCTCGCTGACCACGGTGCCGTCGGCTCGCGTCTCGACGATGACTCGCCACGACTCGACGTCGAAATAGGACGGACGCACACCGTCGGTCTCGGTACGCAGCAGCAACTCGAAGCTGGCCTCGGCAGCCTCGAACGCCCAGCCCCGGGCCTCCAACTCCTTGACCCGCTCGACGACCCGGCCGGCGGCCTCTCGGTCGGTCTGTAGCCCCAGATCGCGGCTCTTGAGCTCCACCGTGGCCCGGCCGGCCAGCTCGCTGACCAGCAGGCGCATGTCGTTGCCCACGGCGGCCGGATCCATGTGCTGGTACAGCTCCGGTGCCACTTTGACCGCGCTGACGTGCAGGCCGGCCTTGTGAGCGAAGGCCGACGACCCGACGTAGGGCTGGTGCGGGTCGGGCGCGATGTTGGCCAGTTCCGCGACCGCGTGACTCACCCGGCCCAGCTCGGCCAGCCGACCCTCCGGTAGCACCTGCCGGCCCAGCTTGAGCTCCAGGCCGGCGACGACGCTGAACAGGTCCGCGTTACCGCACCGCTCGCCGTACCCGTTGGCGGTGCCCTGCACGTGTGTCGCCCCGGCCTGTACCGCGGCCAGGGAATTGGCCACGGCGCACGCAGTGTCGTCGTGTGCATGGATGCCGATCCGCAATCCGGTCGCCGCAACGGTGCCCACCACATCGGCCAGCTGGGCCGGCAGGGTGCCACCGTTGGTGTCACAGAGCACCACGACGTCCGCGCCTGCCTCGGCGGCCACCAGAAGCACCTCGACGGCGTAGGCCGGGTCGAGCGCGTAACCGTCGAAGAAGTGTTCCGCGTCGAGGAACACCCGCCGGCCCGCCGCGCGCAGGTGCGCGACGGTGTCGCCGATCATGGCGAGGTTTTCCTCCGCAGTGGTGCGCAGCGCGCGGGTCACGTGTCCGACGTGCGCCTTGGCCACCAGCGTCACCACGGGGGCACCGGACTCGCGCAGCGCTGCGACCTGCGGGTCGTCTGCCGCCTTGGCGCCCGGCCGGCGGGTCGCGCCGAACGCGGCAAGAGTCGCGTGCGACAGGTTGAGCTCGGTGCGGGCCCGGCGGAAGAATTCGACGTCCTTCGGGTTGGCGCCCGGCCAGCCGCCCTCCACGAAGCCAACGCCGAGGTCGTCGAGGTGCCGCGCGACGGCGAGCTTGTCGGCCACCGAAAAGGACAGCCCTTCGCGCTGGGCGCCGTCGCGCAGGGTCGTGTCGTAGACGTGGAAGGCGTCGTCGCTGACGGGGACGCTCATAGAAACACTCCCTGGGAACTGAAAAGACCTCCCGCGGATGCGGGAGGTCTGCGCACGGACGCGGGGCGGCAGCGCGCTAGGTCTCGATAATGACGAGGGCTGTCACTCGGACAGTGTGCCACGGGCGAAGGGATGTTGGGACAGGGGTCCCACCCAATGGTCGCGCTAGCGGTCACCGCCGGCCGCAGCCACCAGGCCTTGGAAGAGGCGGAGATCGCTGCTGACCTCAGGGTGCCAGAGGACTCCGAGCGCGAAGTGCGCCGCCGGCCGTTCGACGCCCTCCACGGTGCCATCGTCGGCATGTGCGCTGATCGTCAGCGCGCCGGCCTCCTCAATGCCTTGGTGGTGCGAGCTGGGCACGCTGAGGGTCGGGTCGAGCACGCCGGCCAGCCGGCTTCCGGCCA
The DNA here is from genome assembly GCA_030948385.1 of Actinomycetota bacterium. Classification (GTDB taxonomy): domain Bacteria; phylum Actinomycetota; class Actinomycetes; order Mycobacteriales; family QHCA01; genus QHCA01. Next base: position 13,486 of record JALZAK010000069.1, on the reverse strand, counting down.
CGGTCCGGACCGGGTGCTCGGCGTACTGCCCAGGCACCGGCCGGTGGACGTCGGTGCCGATCCGGTCCGGGAGGTGCTGGATCAGCGCACCGCCCGCCGCGACGCACATCAGCTGCATGCCGCGGCACACCCCGAGAACCGGCAGGTCGGCGGCCGTCGCCGCGTGGACGAGCGCCAGCTCACCGTCGTCGCGGTCCGGCCGCAGGACGCCGAGATGAGGATCCGGCTGCGCCCGGTACAGCCTCGGGTCGATGTCAGGGCCGCCGGAGAGGATCAAGCCGTCCAGGGCGGCGACGACCGCGTCGGCTCCGTCGGCGAATGGAGGTACGACCACCGCTCGGCCGCCGGCCGCATGCACGGCGTCGACGTAGCGCTGGGGCAGCAACGTGACCCGGGTCTCCCACAGGCCCCACCGGGCCTCTTCGACGTAACCGGTCACGCCGATGAGCGGCCTCACAGCGGCGTGACGTAGGCCGCCGTGATCCCACCGTCGACGAGGAAGGTCGACGCGGTGATGAACGACGCGTCGTCGCTGGCCAGGAAGGCCGCTGCCGCCGCGATCTCGCTGGGCTCGGCGAAGCGGCCCATCGGCACGTGCACCAGCCGGCGGGCGGCCCTGTCGGGATCCTTGGCGAACAGCTCGCGCAGCATCGGGGTGTTCACCGGACCCGGGCACAACGCATTGACCCGGACGCCGCGGCGGGCGAACTCGACGCCGAGCTCTCGGGTCATCGACAGCACGGCGCCCTTTGAGGCGGTGTAGGCGATCTGCGAGGTGGCCGCGCCGAGCATCGCGACGAAGGACGCCGTGTTGATCACCGACCCGCCGCGGCCGTCGAGCAGGTGGGCGATCCCGTACTTGCAGCACAGGTAGACGCTCTTGAGGTTCACGTCGAGCACCCGCTCCCACACCTTCGGGTCGCCGTCGAGGACCGAGCCGTCCTCAGGCGGGGAGATGCCGGCGTTGTTGAAGCAGATGTCCAACCGCCCGAAGTGCTCGATGGCAGCGGCGTACATAGACTGCACATCAAATGCCGATGTCACGTCGGCCCGTACGTAGTGACCGTCGACGGAGGCCGCAACGGCCAGGCCCTTGTCGTCGTCGAGGTCTGCGACGATCACCTGAGCGCCGTCATCGGCGAATCGCCGGGCGGCGGCAGCACCGATTCCGCCGGCGCCGCCGGTGATCACGGCGACCCTGCCTTGCAGCCGACCAGCCACTCATACCTCCGTGGAGACAAAGACGTTCTTGAGATCGGTGAACGCCTCGAGTGCGTCCGGCCCCAGCTCGCGCCCCAAACCGGACTGCTTGAATCCGCCGAAAGGCGTGGAGTAGCGCACCGAGGAATTGGAGTTCACCGACAGGTTCCCAGTCTCCACCGCGCGGGCCACCCGAAGCGCCCGGCCGAGGTCGCGGGTCCAGATCGAGCCGGCGAGTCCGTAGTCGCTGTCATTGGCGATGCGGACCGCGTCAGCCTCGTCGGCGAAAGGCACCACGACCACGACCGGACCGAAAATTTCCTCGCGGGCTGCCCGGTCGTCCGCCGCCACGGGCGCCAGCACCGTGGGGGGGTACCAGTAGCCCGGTCCGTCCGGCACGCTCCCCCGGATAGCCACCGGGGCGCCGGCGGGTACATAGGACGCCACCCGGTCGCGCTGGCCGGCGCTGACCAGCGGCCCCATCTCGGTCTTCTCGTCGCCCGGATCTCCCACCCGGACCCCGTGGACGGCAGGTTCGAGAAGTTCGACGAAGCGGTCGAAGACGCTGCGCTCCACCAGGATCCGCGAGCGGGCGCAGCAGTCCTGGCCCGCGTTGTCGAAGACGGCCGCCGGCGCGGCCGCCGCGGCCCGCTCCAGATCGGCGTCGGCGAAAACGATGTTGGCCGACTTCCCGCCGAGCTCGAGGGTGATCCGCTTCACCGAGGCCGCCGCGCCGGCCATCACTTGCCGCCCCACCTCCGTGGACCCGGTGAAGACGATCTTGCGAACGGCCGGGTGCGACACCAGTCGTGGGCCGATCTCCGATCCGCGCCCGGGCACCACCTGCAAAACGTCCGGCGGCAATCCGGCATCCAGCGCCAACTGCGCCAGCCTGAGCGCGGTCAGCGGCGTCAACTCGGCCGGTTTCACCAGAACCGTGTTGCCGGCCGCAAGCGCCGGCGCGAACCCCCAGCCGGCGATGGGCATCGGGAAGTTCCACGGGACGATGATGCCGACCACTCCGAGCGGCTCCCGGAAGGTCACATCTACCCCGCCGGCCACCGGAATCTGGCGGCCGAAGAGCCGCTCCGGCGCGGCGGCGTAGTAGTGCAGCACGTCCCGGACATTGCCGGCCTCCCACCGGGCGCTGCCGATGGGATGGCCGGAGTTGCGGACCTCCAGGCCGGCCAGGTGCTCCAGGTCGGCGTCGACGGCCTCGGCGAACCGGCGCAGCAGCCGGCCACGGTCGGCCGGTGCGACGGCGCGCCACGCGGGATAGGCGCGGGCGGCCCGGGCTGCCGCGTCGTCGAGTTGCTCGACCCCGGCCAGGTCGACCGTGCTGACCGGCTGCTCGGTGGCCGGGTTGATCACCGTGTACGAGGCCGTCACAACCGCTCGAAACCCCGGTACCGCTCCCAGTCGGTCACGGCCGCGCCGAACGCGTCGAGCTCCACCCTCGCCATGTTGGCATAGTGCTCGACTACCTCGCTCCCGAACGCTGACCGGGCCAGCCGGCTCTGCGACCACAGGTCGGCCGCCTCCTGCAGCGTCGAGGGGACTCGCGGCTTGTCCGAGTCGTAGGCATTGCCTGGGTACGCTTCCTCGAGGTCCAGGCCGGCGTCGACCCCGTGGAGGCCGGCTGCGATCAGGGCGGCGACGGCCAGGTAGGGGTTCACGTCGCCGCCTGGGACGCGATTCTCGAACCGCAGGGAGGGACCGTCGTGGCCCACGACGCGCAGCGCGCAGGTGCGATTGTCCAGGCCCCAGGCCACTGCGGTTGGTGCGAACGATCCCTTGGCGAACCGCTTGTAGGAGTTGATGTTTGGGGCGAGCCACAACGTCAGCTCACGCAGGCCGGCAAGCTGGCCCGCCAGGAACTGCTCGAACAGGGGCGAGTGTCCGTGACCCCCGTCGGAGAACACCGCCGCTCCGTCGTCGGCCCCTCGAAGCGAGAAATGGATGTGACAAGAGTTGCCCTCGCGCTCGTTGAACTTTGCCATGAACGTGATCGCCTTGCCCTCCTGCGCAGCGATCTCCTTGGCCCCGTTCTTGTAGACCACGTGATCGTCGCAAGTGGACAGTGCGGTTGAGTACTTGAAGGCGATCTCGTGCTGACCGAGGTTGCACTCCCCCTTTGCCGACTCGACCACCATGCCGGCGCCAGCCATCTCGAGCCGGATCCGCCGCAGCAGCGGCTCCACCCGGGCGGTGCCGAGCATGGAGTAGTCGACGTTGTACAGGTTGGCGGGCAGGAGTTGCTGGTAGCCCTTGTGCCAGGCGCTTTCATAGCTCTCGTCAAAGAGAAGAAACTCGAGCTCGGTGCCGACGTACGCCGCCCAGCCGCGGTCAGCCAGCCGGTCCAGCTGGGCCTTGAGGATCTGCCGCGGTGAGGCGACCACGGCCGCACCATCGGGCCGTTCCAGGTCGCAGGTAATGAGAACCGTGCCCTCCTGCCACGGGATCCGGCGCAAGCTGGCAAGGTCCGGCCGGAGCACGAAGTCGCCGTAGCCACTCGACCACGACGACATCGCGTAACCGTCCACCGTGTTCATATCGACGTCCACGGCGAGGAGGTAGTTGCAGGCCTCGACGCCGGCGAGGGCGTCGTCGAGGAAGTAGCGGGCGGACATTCGCTTGCCCTGCAGCCGACCCTGCATGTCGGTGACGACGAGCAGGACCGTATCGACCCGGCCGGCGTCCACCTCGATCCGAAGCGAATCCAGATCGAGCCCGGGTGGGCCCCCCGGTGTCACGCCCGCAGCTCCAGGTCACTCTCGATTGCTGCCAGTTCCTCCGCACTGCCCTGGACCTTCGGGCCGGTGAACCATTTACGCGCTGAGACCAGCCAGTAGAGCCACGCGAACCCGAGGACGGCGAGCACCGCCAGGGGCGTGTAGTTGAACGTCGTGCGCGTCACCGGGCTCGCGGTCGGCAGCATGAACAGCACCGTGATGAAGGCGACCCAGACCACCGCCACGACGCCGATCGGGCGGCTCCAGGCGCCCAGGTGCCAGGGCCCGCGGCGGAAGGAGTCACCCTGGCGCAGCCGCAGGAAGGTCGGCAGCACGTAGGCGATGTACAGCCCGATCACCGCTATGGAGGTGACCGCCGCGTACGCGGTCGCGTTCCACAGGTAGGGCAGGCCGAGCAGGAACGCACCGCCGGCCGCCAGCCAGATCGCGTTGGTGGGTGTCCGGGTCCGCGGGTTGATCCGGTGCCACACATGTGACGCCGGCAATGCACCGTCTCGGGAGAAGGCGTAGATCATCCGGGAGTTGGCGGTCACCGAAGACATGCCGCAGAACAACTGCGCGCCGATCGCGATGAGCAGCAGCAACTCACCACCCCTGCGCCCGACCGCGTCGATGAAGATCTGCGCCGGCGGCACGCCGGTCTTGCTGCCCACCTCGCCGGCGTAGTTCTGGATCGCGAAAGTGACCCCTATCAGCAGGACCCAGCCGGCGATGAGCGACACCACGATCGAAGCGACAATGCCGCGCGGGCCGGCGGTGGCGGCATCCCTGGTCTCCTCGGTCATGTGCGCCGACGCGTCGTACCCGGTGAACGTGTACTGCGCGAGCAGCAGTCCGAGCAGGGCGACGTAGAAGGTCGAGTGCCAGCCGGTGTTGTTGACGAACTTGGTGAACACGAAACTGGCCGACTGATGCCGGTCCGGGATCAGCGCCAGTGCGCCCACGATGACGAGCACGCCAGCGATGTGCCACCACACGCTGACGTCGTTGAGCAGCGCGACCAGCCGGACCCCGAAGGTGTTCAGCAACCCGTGCAGGATGAGGATGAGACCGAAGAGCACGATCGTGTGCCACCGGCGGGCGTCAAAGCCGAGGGTCAGATCGAGAAACGCGTTGAGGAAGAACGCGGCCCCGAAGTCGATGCCCGCCGTCACCGCCACCTGGCCGAGGAAGTTGAACCAGCCGGTGAACCACGACCAGACACCCGGATTGCCCGGGGCGAGCTTCGCCGCCCAGTAATACAGCCCGCCGGCGGTCGGAAAGCTCGAGCAGACCTCGGCCATGGAGAGCCCGACCAGCAGGGTCATGATCCCGACGAACGGCCAGCCCCAGGTGATCAGGGCCGGCCCGCCGGTGTTCATGCCGAACCCGTACAGGGTCAGGCAGCCGGACAGGATCGAGATGATCGTGAAGGAGACGGCGAAGTTGGAGAACGCCGACATGTGCCGGCGCAGTTCCTGGGCGTAGCCGAGCTCGTGCAGCCGTTCTTCGTCGCTGGTCCGGTTGGCGACCGGCCGGCCGGAGCCTTCGATGGAGGCCACGCGGTGTCCCTTCGACACGCTCCGGTCAGCCCGGAGCCCCTGGCCCCCGTCGTCGGTGATCATCGTGCGGACGGCCGCCCGGCAAGTCAACGATCTGGCCGGGCGAGCCCCTGGCAGACCACGTGCAGCTAGAAGACCACGACGGAGCGAAGCACCTCGCCGGCCTGCATCCGGGCAAAGGCCTGCTCGACCTCGTCCAAAGCGATGGTCTCGCTGACGAAGCCGTCGAGGTTGAGCCGGCCGGCGAGATACAAGTCAATCAGCAGCGGAAAGTCCCGAGTTGGCAGGCAGTCTCCGTACCAGCTGGACTTGAGCGCTCCCCCACGGCCGAACAGATCGATCAGCGGCAACTCGATCGTCATGGACGGGTCGGGTACGCCCACCTGCACCAGCGTGCCGGCGTGGTCGCGGGCCTGGAATGCCTGGCGGTAGGTCTCGGGCCGGCCAACCGCCTCGATCACCACGTCAGCGCCGAACCCCCCGGTCAGCTCCCGGATCCGGGCCACGACGTCCTCGCTACCGGCATCGACGGTGTGCGTGGCACCGAAGCCGCGGGCCCAGTCGAGCTTGCGCTGGTCGACATCGACGGCGATGACCGTACGGGCGCCGGCCAGTGCCGAGGCCGCAATCGCGGCGTCGCCGACCCCACCGCACCCGATCACCGCAACCGTGTCACCGCGACCCACCCGCCCGGTGTTCACGGCAGCCCCGAAGCCGGCCATGATCCCGCAGCCGATCAGCCCGGCCGCCTCCGGCCGGGCGGCCGGGTCGACCTTGACGCACTGGCCGGCCGCGACGAGGGTGCGCTCGGCGAAGGCACCGATGCCCAGCGCCGGCGAGAGCGGGGTGCCGTCGGCCAGCGTCATCGGCTGGCGGGCGTTGGCCGAGTCGAAGCAGTACCACGGCCGGCCGCGCCGGCACGACCGGCAGGTGCCACACGGGGCCCGCCAGGCGATCACGACGTAGTCGCCGACCGCGAGGCCCGCCACCCCGTCGCCCACCGCTTCGACCGTACCGGCGGCCTCGTGGCCGAGCAGGAAGGGGAACTCGTCGGTGATGGCACCCTCGCGGTAGTGCAGATCGGTGTGGCACACACCGCAGGCCAGCACCCGCACGACGGCTTCGCCGGGGCCCGGGTCGGGCACCAGCACGGTCTCGATACAGACCGGTGCGCCGGCGCCGCGCGCGACCACGCCGCGGACCTCGGTGGTCACGCGGGAGCGTGCTCCGGCGCCCACATCCGCACGATGTCGCGCATCGCTAGCATGCCGGCGATCTCGTCGCCGTCGAGCACGATCAGGTGCCGGAATCCGCCGCGGACCATGGCCCGGGCGGCTCGGTGCAGGTCCCAGTCCGGTGCGGCATAGACCAGGTCGGCGGTCAGGTGCTCGCCGGCGAGTTCGACATCGGGGTCCTCGCCCCGGCCGATCGAGTCCATGATGTCGCGCTCGGTCAGGATGCCCGGCCCGTTCATGTCGGGATCGCCCACCACCGCCGCCCCGACCCGGCGCTGGGACATCGTCCGGGCCGCTTCCCGCAGGGTGTGTCGCGGCCCGATGGTGATGACGTGGGTGCTCATCCCGTCACGTACCAGCATCCGCCGCCCCTTCCACCAGCCGGTGCATCCATCCGTGCCGGTCCGGCGTCGTGCCGTGCTGGATCCCCAGGAGTTGCTCGCGCAGCGCCGTGGTGACCGGGCCGGGGTTGCCGTCACCCACCGTCCACTCGTGGCTGGTCGACTTGACCGAACCGACCGGCGTGATCACCGCGGCGGTGCCGCAGGCGAATACCTCAGTGATCGAGCCGTCGGCGTTCCCGGCCCGCCAGGTGTCGACGTCGATGCGTCCCTCGCTCGCCTGGTAGCCCAGATCGCCGGCGAGGGTGAGCAGGGCGTCGCGGGTCACCCCGGCCAGTAGGGTGCCGGTCAGAGCCGGCGTCATCAGCCGGGCGTCGCGGCCGCTGCCGAAGACGAAGAAGAGGTTCATCCCGCCCATCTCCTCTACCCAGCGGCGTTCCGCGGCGTCCAGCCAGACCACCTGGTCGCAGCCCTCGTCGGTGGCCTGGGCCTGCGCGATCAGGGAGGCGGCGTAGTTGCCGGCGCACTTGGCCTCGCCAGTGCCCCCCGGCGCAGCACGTACGTAGTCCAAGGACAGCCACACCCGCACCGGCTGGACCCCGCGCGGGAAGTAGGCCCCGACGGGAGAAGCGATGAGCAGGAACAGCACCTCGCCGGCCGGCCGAACGCCGAGGCCTACCTCGCTGGCGAACATGAACGGCCGCAGGTACAGGCTCTCCTCGCCACCCGCCGGCATCCACTCCCGGTCCTGCCCGACCAGCACTTCCAGCGCCTCGAGGAAGGTTTCCTCCGCCAGTTCCGGCAGGGCCAGCCGGCGGGCCGACCGCTGGAAGCGCCGAGCGTTCTGCTCCGGACGGAACGTCGCGATCGAGCCGTCCGGCTGCCGGTAGGCCTTGAGTCCCTCGAAGATCGACTGCCCGTAGTGCAGCGCCATCATCGCCGGGTCCATCTCAAGTGTGCCGTAGGGGACCAGCGCGGCGTCGTGCCAGCCCCGGCCCTCGGTCCACCGGATGCTCACCATGTGCTCGGTGAAGATCCGGCCGAAGCCCGGCCCGGTGATCCGCTGGGCGCGTTCGGCGTCGGATACCGGCGTCGATGTCGGCTTGAGCTCGAAGCGCAATCGGCTGCCCGGGGCGGTCGTCATATTCGGTCCCTCCAGCACGTCTGCGGGCCGGTGCGACCGACCTTACCCGGCGGCGGCCGTGGCCAGCCGGTCCCCGATGGAGCGGGTCGTCGCCGGCTCCCCCGCCGTACGAGCGGCCAGGTCGGCGGCGACGGCGCACTCGACCCGGCCGGCCGCGGCGGCGTCGCCGAGGTGATCGAGCAGCAGCGCCACCGAGAGCACCGCCGCGGTCGGGTCGGCCAGCCCGCGGCCGGCGATGTCGGGGGCACTGCCGTGGACGGGTTCGAACATCGACGGGTTGCGCCGGCTCACGTCGAGGTTCGCACTGGCTGCCAGGCCGATCCCGCCGGCGACCGCCGCGCCGAGATCGGTCAGGATGTCGCCGAAGAGGTTGTCGGTGACCACCACGTCGAAGCGGGCCGGGTCGGTGACGAAGTACATCGCCGCCGCGTCGACATGGCTGTAGCCGACTTCTACACCGGGATAGTCCGCTGCCACGGCGTCCACGGTGCGCTGCCAGAGGCCGCCGGCATAGGTCAGTACGTTGGTCTTGTGCACCAGCGTGAGGTGCTGCCGGGGCCGCTGGGCCGCTCGCCGGAATGCGTCCCGGACAACCCGTTCGACTCCGTAAGCGGTGTTCAGGCTCTCCTCGGTGGCGATCTCGTGCGGGGTGTTGCGGCGCAGCGTGCCGCCGGCGCCGGCATACGGCCCCTCCGTGCCCTCCCGGACGACGATCATGTCGATCGCCGGCCGGGCCGCCAAGGGGCAGGGGACGCCCGGGTAGAGCTTCACCGGTCGCAGGTTGACGCAGTGGTCCAGGGCGAAGCGCAGCCGCAGCAGCAACCCGCGCTCGAGCACCCCGGAGGGCACGGACGGGTCGCCGACTGCGCCGAGCAGGATCGCGTCGTGCCCGCGGAGTTCCTCGAGGACCGTGTCCGGCAGGGTCTCGCCGGTGGCATGCCAGCGCCGGGCGCCGAGGTCGTACTCCGTGGCCTGCACGCCGGGACGCACTGCGTCGAGCACCTTGCGCGCCTCGGCGACGACGTCCGGGCCGATCCCGTCGCCCCCGATGACCGCCAGCCGCAGGCCGTCCGGTCGGCTCATCGGCCGACGAACCGCCGGCCCGCAGGCAACTGCAGGTCCCAGCTGCCGGTCCAGTCGTTGTCGGTGAGGAATTCGTGCGGGAAGCCCTTGCGGACCGCGGACACCTCGTCGAGCCGGCGGATGCACCCCTGGGGCACCTCGATCTCGAGGTAGCCGAGGCTGCCCTCGAGCTGCTCGACGGTGCGGGCTCCGACGATCGGGATGACGCCGTCCTTGGCGCGCAGCCAGGCCAAAGCGACCTGCACGGCCGGTACGCCCAGCTCGTCCGCAACGGCCGACACCTCTTGGGCGACCCGCAGCTGGGCCGGGTCGACGTCCTTCCCAAGCCGGCGTTGCTCGTCGCCGGCAGCCGGTCGGGCGTACTTGCCCGACAGCAGGCCACCACCGAGCGGTGCCCACGCCGTGACACCCAGGCCGAGCGCGTGCGCCATCGGGATGAGCTCGGCCTCCGGCTCCCGGCTGGCCAGCGAGTACTGCACCTGCAGGCCGACCAACGGTGTCCAGCCCCGCAACTGCGCGAGCGTCTGCATCCGCGCGACGATCCACGCCGGTGTGTCGGAGATCCCGACATAGAGCACCTTGCCGGATCGGACCACGTCGTCGAGGGCCCGCATGACCTCCTCGGCCGGCGTGACGTAGTCCCACGCGTGCAGCCACAGCAGGTCGACGTAGTCCATCTGCAACCGCCGCAGGGAGGCCTCGAGAGCGGTGTGCAGGCTGCGGCGGGAATTGCCGCCGGAGTTGGGATGCCCACCCGTGGTCAAGCTGTATTTGGTCGCCACGACGAACCGCTCGCGATCGGCCCGGACGAACTCCCCCACCATCGTCTCGGCCGTCCCGTTGGTATACCGGTTGGCCGTGTCCACGAACGTGCCGCCCGCGCCGGCGAACAGCTCGAACTGCCGGCGGCAGGTCGCCTCGTCGGCCCCGAACCCCCAGTCGGTGCCGAACGTCATGGTCCCCAGACAGACCTCGCTGACCCGCAACCCGCTGTCGCCCAGCGTCGTGTAGCGCATCTGCGCAGGGTGCCAGACGGGCCTAGCGCTGCGGCTGACCGCCCCCGTCGCGCCGGTCGAGCGACCGCTGGACAGCCTCCTGCGCCTCGCGCCGCTGCTGCTCGGTCTCCACGCCCCTCACCCCCTTCACGGCTTGTCCGTTCGGTGCGCCACCGCGGTGCCGCTGACGACCTTGTTGACCGCGTGCAGGAACGCCCGCGCGCTGGCCTCGACCACGTCTGTGGACACGCCCCGCGCGGTGACCCGCTGACCGGCCAGCTCGACCGTCACCGACACGTCGCCGATCGCGTCGGATCCCGGCGTCACGGCAGCCACTTGGAAGGCGAGCAACGCTGCGTCGACGCCGATCGCCTTCGCCACCGCGTTGCAGGCGGCGTCGATCATGCCGTCGCCGCTGCCGTCTGCCTCGGCAATCTCCTCACCTCGGGACAGCCGGACGGTGGCCCTCGGCGTGGCGTCGGTGCCGCCGGCGACCGCCATCCAGTCGAAGGTCCACACGCCGGCGACCGCCATCGAGGTGTCCTCCTCGGTGGCCAGCGCCGCGAGGTCGGAGTCGGTGATGGACATCTTGCGATCGGCCATCTCCTTGAACCGGCCGAACGCGCGGTCGAGTGCCTCGGGTGGCAGGGCGAAGCCGAGCTTGGCCACCGCGTCGACGAACGCATGCCGCCCGGAGTGCTTGCCCAGCACGATCGTCGAGCCGGTCAGGCCGATGTCCTCAGGGTTCATGATCTCGTACGTCGTGCGCTCCATCAGGACCCCGTGCTGGTGAATGCCACTTTCGTGGCTGAACGCGTTGGCCCCGATCACCGCCTTGTTGGGCTGGACCGGATAGCCAGAGAGCATCGACACCAGCCGAGATGTCCGGGCGATCTCGCGGGTGTCCACTCCGGTCCGCAGACCGAGAGAGGACTGATGGGTTCGCAACGCCATCACGATCTCCTCGAGCGCGGTGTTGCCGGCCCGCTCGCCGATGCCGTTGACGCAGACCTCGACCTGCCGGGCGCCGGCCCGCAGCGCCGCCAGCGAGTTGGCGGTGGCCAGGCCCAAGTCGTTGTGGCAGTGCACCGACCAGACGACCTCGCCGGCGCGTGGCACCCGGGCTCGTACCGCGTCGAGGATCGCCACGAACTCCCGCGGCATCGCAAAGCCAACGGTGTCGGGCACGTTGATGGTGGTGGCGCCGTTCTCGACGGCCGCGGCGTAGACGTCGATCAGGAAGTCCAACTCGGTCCGGGTGGCATCCTCGGCCGAGAACTCCACATCCGCGCAGTAGCTGCGCGCCTGGGCGACCGCCCGCACCGTCTCGGCGAGGACCTGGTCCGCCGTCATCCGCAGCTTCTTCTCGCGGTGGATCGGCGAGGTGGAGATGAACGTGTGCAGTCGCGGGTGCTCGGCGTCCTTGATAGCGTCCCAGGCTCGTTCGACGTCTGCCGGCCTGGTGCGGCACAGCGCTGCGACCGCCGAGCCGCGGACGGTGCCGGCGATGGCCTGCACGCCGTCGAAGTCGCCCTGGCTGGCGGCCGGGAAGCCGGCCTCGATGACATCGACGCCGAGACGGTCGAGTTGCTCGGCGATCTCGACCTTCTCGTGCACCGACAGCGCGATGCCGGGCGACTGCTCGCCATCGCGAAGGGTGGTATCGAACACGACGACCCGGTCGTCGGTGGGGATGGTCATCCGGGGAGCTCCTCAAGCTGGGGCGAAGACGGCCAGCGCCACATCCCGCGACGGGGAGCCGGCCTGTCTGTCAGGCCCCGCCGCGGCAGCTAAGGAGGAGTACCTCGCGTCGCATGATGATCTAGAGGCTAGCCGGTGTTCCCGCCACGCTCGCCGCCGCTCCCACTATGTGGGAGCCGGCCCTACTCCGCGGTGAGATCGACCGCGCTGGACCGGACCGCGCTGATCGCCGCGGAGATCGCCGCCAGCAGGTCCGCGGGCACCGGCGAGTCGACCGCGACAGCCATCACCGTGTCGCCGCCGGAGGTGAGCCGGGCCACTTGCATGCCGGCGATGTTGATGCCGGCCGTGCCGAGGAGGCGGCCGAGCGTGCCGACGACGCCGGGACGGTCGGCGTAGTGGAAGAACAGCAGGTAGCCCTCGGGGACCAGATCGATGTCGAAGCCGTCCAGCTCGACCAGCTTTTGCACTTGCCGTGGTCCGATCAGCGTTCCGGACACCGATGTGGTGCGCCCGTCGGCGCGAACCCCGCGGACGGTCACCAGATTGCGGTAGTCAGGACTGTCCGGGTTGGTGACCAGCTCTACGGACATGCCACGCTCGGCGGCGAGCAGCGGCGCGTTCACATATGTGACCGGATCCTCGACAACGTCCCGGAACAGTCCTTTGAGGACAGCCAACTGCAGGACGCTGACGTCGTGCTGGGCGATCTCGCCGCGCACCTCGATGGTCACCGAGGCTGCGATGCCCCCGGCCACTGCCGTGAACACGCAGCCGAGCCGCTCGGCCAGGGGCAGACCCGGCCGGACGTCCTCGGCAACGACACCGCCGGCTTGGACGTTGACCGCGTCGGGTACGAAGTCGCCGAGCAAGGCGAGCTTTACCGATCGGGCCACCGCGAGCCCCGCCTTGTCCTGAGCCTCCACTGTGGACGCTCCAAGGTGCGGCGTTGCGACGACAGAGTCGAAGCCGAACAGCGGCGAGGACGTGCACGGCTCGGTCGCGTACACGTCGATGCCGGCGCCGGCCACTCGCCCGGACTTGATGGCCTGGGCGAGCGCGTGCTCGTCGACCAGCCCCCCGCGCGCGGCATTGATGATGCGCACTCCGGGCTTGACCAGTGAGAGCTCCCGTTCGCCGATCAGCCCGACCGTCTCCGGAGTCTTGGGCAGGTGGATGGAGATGAAGTCGCTGGTGGCGAGCAGCTCGTCGAGCGAGACGAGCCGGACGCCGATCTGGGCCGCCCGGGCCGGTTGGATGTAGGGGTCGTAGGCGATCAGTCGGGTGCCGAATGCCGACATCCGCTGGGCGAACAGAACCCCGATCCGGCCGAGCCCCACCACGCCGACCGTCTTGTCCGCGATCTCCACGCCGGTGTACTTCGAACGCTTCCACCGGCCCTGCTTCAGCTCGACGGTCGCCGGCACGAGATTGCGGGCGGTGGCCAGCAGCAGTGCAACCGCCTGCTCCGCCGCGCTGACGATGTTGGAGGT
>JALZAK010000034.1 GCA_030948385.1 Actinomycetota bacterium | reverse complement strand
CGCTCGGCGTGATCGAGGAGGTCGGCACCGGCGCGACGGGCGCCGCGGAGTCGCTGGCCGCCGGGCTTTGTGCGGCCGAGTGGGCAAGGGCGGTTTGCATCTGACGCACCTGCGCCCAGAGCCGGTGCGCACCGTCTTCCGCGCGCACCTCGGACAGCCTGCTCGTCGCGGCCCGCAGCGTTGCCAGCGCACCGGTGCGGTCGCCGGCCATGGCCTGGCGGTGCGCCCGCCGCAGGCTGCTGCGCACGTCGTCGCGGGCCTGCAGGCTGTGTGCGTGCGCCGGCGCGACAAGCTGCGCGACGGGCCACAGAACGCTCTGCGGTCCAGCCTGGGTAGCCGCGGCTGCCACCCCGCCGGCCCCGACTACCCCCATCAGGATCACCCCCACGACCACCGGTCGAACCGATCTCCGGCGCATCGATGCGATGGGCGCCGGCTCGACCTCATGCAATGCGCTCGGAGCAACCTCGGACCGCACGTCTGTGCACCACTCGACCAGCAGCGACGTGACCGGATCGTCGGCGCGAACCGGCTGGCCGGCGCCGATCCGGTCGAGGAGGGCATCGTCGCGCTGGACGGCGGCCAGCTCCAGGCCGGTCACGCCGACACCTCCTGGACCGACCGCAGATGCGCCCGGAGCTTGACCAGAGCCCGATGCTGAGCTACCCGGACCGCTCCGGCGCTCATCCCCAACGCGGCGCCGGTCTGCTCGGCGCTCAGGCCCACTGCCACTCGCAGGATGACGACTTCACGCTGCTGGCTCGGCAGAGCCTCCAGCAAGGAGTAGACCAGCCGGGCATCAGCCGTCGCCAAAGCCGCCGCCTCCGGGCCGGCCGCCTCGTCGGCCAACTCCGGCAACACGTCCGCCGGCCGGCTGGGGTCGCGGGCCATGGCCCGATGCACATCGGCGACCTTGTGCGCGGCGATGCCGAAAACGAACGCCGTGAACGGGCGCCCGACGTCGCGGTATCTCGGCAGGGCGGTCAGCACGGCCAGGCACACCTCCTGAGCCACGTCGTCCGCAGTCGCGTACGACCCTGTCCCGAAGCGTCCCAGCCTGGCTCGGCAGTAGCGCAGCACCAGCGGGTGCAGGCGGGACAACAGCGTGCCAGCGGCGTCGTCATCTCCCGCCGCTGCCCATCCGGCCAGAACCGTCAGATCCGGCTCCAGCGCTGTCCCGTCCATCGCCGTGGTGCGTCCCCTTGTTACGCCGGTCCTGCGACCGTAACGCGGAATCGCCCCTCCGTCAGGAAACCAGCCCCAGCCGAAATCCTGACGCTACGGCGTGTGCTCGGTCGTTCACACCCAGCTTGCGGAAGAGGCGGCGGGCGTGCGTCTTGACGGTGTCCTCCGAGAGGTACAGGCCACGTCCGATCGCGCCATTGCTCTTGCCCTGGCACATCCCGGTGAGTACTTGAAGCTCTCGCTCGGTCAGCTGGGCAGTGGCGCCGCGGGCGGCGGCCTGGTCGCTGCCGGGACCGTGCGCTGCGGGCACCTGGGCCAGCACCGCCACCAGTGCGGCGCGCGGCAGATCGGGCCGGAGAATCCCGCGGGCCCGGCCAACAGCGGCCATGGACACGGTCTGCGAATCCGGCCGCGCGGTCAGGAGGAAGGTGACCACCTCCGGCTGAGAAGCCGCCAGCGATCCCAGGGCGCCGAGGCCGGCGTCCGCCAGCTCGGTATCCAAGAGCAGCACGTCCGGATTCCCCGAACCCAGCCTGGGCAGCACATCGACCAGAGTGGCAGCGGACTCGACCCGATCAACACCCGGCAGGCATTCAGCCGCACGGGTCAGCGCCCGACGGGTACCTGGCCAGCCGGAGCAGATGAAAAGCGACGTCACCTGTCCCCCTCCCCGTTGGCCCTATCCCTTCTTCGGCAGGCGGCTGCCCCTACTGGACTCCCCCGCCGATCCCGGGAGCCGCCGCGGCGCGGAGCGCGGCAATCTTCGTTGCCTCGCAGCCGCATGAGCCGGACCGCAGTGGGCATTGTCTGCCAATCCGTGAGCGCCGCGGCCTCCGTCGCAGCGTGGCCCGTCTGAGTGGAGCCCCCATGGCTGATATCCGTCGCCTGCCGAGTCCTCGCGCGGACGCCTGGGAATGGCAGTTACGAGGTGCCTGTCGCAACACCGACAGCGAGCTGTTCTTCCACCCCGAGAACGAGCGCGGGCCGGCCCGGTTCGGACGCGAGCGCGCGGCCAAAGCGGTCTGCCGGCGGTGCCCGGTGCTGGCCAGATGCCGGGATCACGCCCTCAGCGTGCGCGAGCCCTACGGCGTGTGGGGCGGGATGACGGAATCCGAGCGGGAGCGCTGCCTGGCCCGCGAGAGCCATCAGCCACATCTCGTCTGAGCACCGTCACGCTCGGGCACGGCAATCGTTGGACCGGCGTCGGATAGTCGTCGCCAGAAGGGCCCCAACGTGCTGCGCAGGCCCGGTGCCGTCGAGGTCGCCCTGGGAGTAGCCGTCGCCCTGGCCGTGGTCATCCCGCTCGCGTCGGGTGACGGGCGATCGGCCGGCGCCGGCCGCATCCTGCCCGGCGGCCTGCAGGCACCCCGCGCAGAAGCCGCAGTCGCCCGGGTAGACCCCTCGGCGCCGGTTGCGCCGCTCGAGATCCGCCGGCGACCCGATGTCTTGATCACGGCGACCCATCCCCTCTCCCCGGCGACCCTGCGGCGGCTCCGCTTTCTCGTTGCACCCTCAGGCCAGCTTGCTCCGCTGCGGATCGGCACGCTGCGAATCGGACGCGCCGACCTGCCCACCTGGGGCATCGATCCCGGGCAGTTCCGGGCCCTCGCACCGGCCGGTACGGCGGAGGTAGACGCGGTCTGGCGCGCTGTTACGGCCGGCGAGATCCTGCTGACCCACGCCCGCGCCGGCGAGCTTCGGCTGCCGCTCGGTGGTCAGTTGCCTGCCGCGCCCGCGAAGGGCGGTCCGGCGCGGCTGATCCGGCTGGGAGCTCTGGTCACCACGCGGTTGCCGGGAGTGCAGGCGCTCATTTCCGACGCCACCGCCGCGGCATACGGCTTCGCGCCGGCCAGTGGTGCCCTGCTCTCGGCCGGCGCCGGCGACCCCAATGCGCTGGCGGCCGCCGTCCAGCGCGCCGTCGGGCCCGCCGCGACCGTTCTACGCCTCTCCTCGAGCTCGTACCGGCCGATGGCGCTGCTGCGTGGCGGGCCGGCCGCACGGGTACTCGGCTCGTTCACCTACCACTACTTCGCCGACGGCTCCATCGCACCGGACCCGGCCTGGATTCGCAGCAGCATCGGGGCGGCCACCGTCCCGATCCTCGGGCGGGTGACCTGCAACCGGCTGATGCTGCCGCAGTTGCGCGGGGCGCTGGCCGAGGTCGCCGCCCGCGGACTGGCCGGCTTCCTGCACCGGGGCGAGTACGGCGGCTGCTACAACCCGCGGTTCATCGACCACAACCCGAGCGAGCCGATCTCCCTGCACACCTGGGGTATCGCCATCGACCTCGACGTCGCCGGCAACCAGCGCGGGACGGCCGGTCGGATGGACCGCCGGGTCGTCGCCATATTCAAACGGTGGGGCTTCGCCTGGGGCGGCGACTGGGCCTACACCGACCCCATGCACTTCGAATTGGCGACTCTGAGGGTGCCCGGCTAGTCCCCGGAACGGCACCAGCGAGGCGTCCCGGCC
>JALZAK010000013.1 GCA_030948385.1 Actinomycetota bacterium | reverse complement strand
CGGCGCCGCCGGTGATGAAGGTTGCTCGTGGGCCGAGGGTGGCGCCGGCGAGGCCGCCGAGGGCGAGCGCGGCGAGGGAGCAGGCGCGGGAGGCACCCATGACTGCGGCGATGACTTGACCGCGGCTGGCCTCTGGGGTGCGGGTGAGCAGCAGGGTTGAGGTGTTGGTGTTGAGGATTCCGTTGGCCACGCCGAGCAGCGACCAGGCGGCGACCAGCGCGAGGGCGGATGGTGCCAGGCCGGCGAGGCAGATCATGAGGGCTTGGCCGGCCGCGGCGAGGACGACCCATCGGAGCCGGTGGGAGAGGCTGGCGTCTTGGCCGCCGAGCAGTGAGCCGGCCACGATGCCGATGCTGGCGGCCGTGCCGACTAGGCCGTACTGGGCTGAGGTGCCGTGCAGGGCGTCGCGGACGAGGAACACTTCGACGACGTTGGTGGCCTCCCCGACGACGATGTAGGCCATCAGCGCGGCAAAGACCGGCCGGAGGATGGTGTCGCGGGACAGCCCTCGCAGTCCGTCGAAGGCGCGGGGTAGTCGGGCGGGTCCGGCGGCTGGTGGCGACGATCGGCCACCGCGACGGGTCCGGACGGCCAGCCCGGCCGCGGCGAGGATGGCGAATGTGGCGGCGTCGGCCAGCAGCGGCAGCCGGGCCCCGCCGAGGCCGGTCAGCAGCCCGCCGGCGGCCGGCCCGGCGACCGCGCCGACGGTGAGCAGCGCCGATAGGCTGCCCTGGGCGCGGGCGATGTCGGACTCACCGACGATCTTGGGGATCAGCGCCGCCCAGGTCGGGTTCGCGACGGCCTGCCCGGCCTGCAGTGCGATCACCAGCGGGTAGACCAGCCACGGCGAGGTGCTGAACGCCAACGCGAAACATGCGCAGAACTGGGCCGCCGCGGAGGTGGTGGCCAGCCAGCGGGAGTCGTACTGGTCGGCGAGCCGGCCCGCCCACGGCGCGAGCAGCACGGTCGGCACGGCGGCCGACATCAGCAGCAGCGTCACCCCGGCCGGGCCGCCGTCGGTGTCGTGGACCCGCAGCAGCAGCGCGATCAGGGCCAGCTCGTCGCCGAGCACCGACAGGGCCCGGGCCGGCCCGACGATGCGCAGGTCGCGATGGCGCCACACCGACCCGCGCCACCGGCTTCGGAATGACTGAAGTGTCCGCTTCACGATTCTGAAGGTACTGCTTCAGGAAGGGGGCGGCGAGGCTCGCTAGGCTTTGCTGGTGGCTAGACGACGCGGCACCCAGCCGCCGCAGCGGGTCGTGCTCACCGACCACAAGGCGCTCCGCGCGCTGGCTCACCCAGCCCGCACGGCGGTCATCGACGAGCTGTACATGGGAAAGGTGCGGACCGCCAGCGAGCTCGCCGAACTGACCGGGCTGACGCCCAGCGCCATGAGCTACCACCTGCGGGCCCTGGAGAAGTGGGGCATCATCTGCCGGGCCGAGCCCACCGGCGACGCCCGAGAACGACCCTGGCAGCGCAAGCGCCGCCACCTTGAGCTGGGAAGGAGATACGGCGACCCGAAGCACCGGCGACGCCGTCATCGGCCTGTACCTCGACCGCCTTCGCCGTGACCTAGCCGCCTTCGGCGCCACCTCCCAGGCGATGCCCAAAGTCTGGCAAGAAGCCGCCACCATCTCCCGTGGCTTCCCCTGGCTAACCCCCCACGAGGTGGCCGCCGCCACCACCGCCGTGCACCACGCCATCGAGCTGGCCAAAGGCCGCAACGCCCGCGACCACCCACCCGGCGCTCGCCCCGTCGCCTACTTCTGGGCCGTCACCCCCCTCCCCGACGAGGCCGCCACCAGCGTCGACGGTTAGGTCACCGAGACGGTGGGATGCCGAAGCCGGACTGCGGGAACTCTGAACCTCTTCGACCGACAACTGTCGCTCTCACGGGCGTGATCGCCAGCTACTGCCCGGCGGTGCCACGTTTTCCGCCTGTCGTCAGGACGAAGGTCTAGACGGATCGAACCGGAGCCGGCAGGCGCATCGGTGTGCGCGATCAGCAGCGGAGAGCCCTCGCCGTGGGGTCGCGTAGTTGCACCGACGCTTTGTAGTTCGGGGCGACGATATAGCCCATGGCCCTGTCAGTCGGGTCTGCCCAGGCTCCAACGAGCTGCGTGAGCGGTCTGTGTGGCCCGCCGGGTGGCCGCGGTGCTGGCTTGCTGCGCGATCCCGAGCACGCCTGACCTGTGACGGGCCAACCACCCACACGAACATCGACTCACGACTCAAGATCGACCGCGACGCCAAACTGAATAGCCGTGTGCAAGGGCGCGGCGGGTTAGGTCGGCTGGACCTTGAGAAGGAGTCCGTCGTTGCGGTCGGTTGCCCAG
Organism: Actinomycetota bacterium; assembly: GCA_030948385.1. GTDB lineage: Bacteria > Actinomycetota > Actinomycetes > Mycobacteriales > QHCA01 > QHCA01. The sequence goes on along the minus strand of JALZAK010000013.1, from coordinate 6,178 downwards.
ACGTAGCCGAAGGCGGCGGTGAGGCCGAAGGCTGCGCCGGGGAGCTTGAGCTGGCCGACGATCGTCCTGCTTCCCGTGTCGATGCGGCCGAGGAAGTTGCTGTTGTTCGTGCCGTACCAGAGCGTGCCTCTTCCGAGTGCGAGCGAGCCGGTCTGACCGCCTGCGTTTAGCGTGCCGTCGACGGTGTTGGTGTTGGGATCGATCCTGCTGATGCCGGGCAGGCAGCCAGGTCCGCCGCCGCCGGCGACCCAGACTGCGGTGTCGCTCGCGGCGACTGCGTCACAGGCGCCCTTGTCCGCGATCGTGGCAACCACGGTGTCGGTTGTTGGGTCGATGCGGACGACGGCGTTGATGTTCGGCACGTCGGTCCAGAGCGAGCCGGCTCCGGCGGCGAGCCAGACGGGGCCCGCGAACGATTGGTTGCCGACCGGGATCACGTCGACGATGCTCAGCGTCGTCGGGTTGATTTTTGCGATGGAGCCGGAGGGATTGCCGTCGTGGTTTGCGACCCAGACGTAGCCGTCGAAGACGATGATGCCGATCGGGCCGAGCCCGCTCGGTGCCAGCGAGGTGGTTCCGGTGGCGGCGTTGGTCGTGGGGTCGATGCGGGTGACGCTGTTGCCGGGGAAACTGGTCAGCCACATCGCGCCTGCGCCCGCTGCCAGCACGGAGGCGGGACTGGGGACGGGGATGACGGCGAGCACGGCGTTGGTGCTGGGGTCGATGCGCGTCACCGTTCGGCTCGGGCCGTTTGAGACCCAGATCGAGCCGAAGCCGCTACTGACGTCGCGCGGCGTCGAAACCGGGATGGCCGCGACGAGGGTGCTGCCGGGCGGGACGTCGGCGCGGGCAACCGCGACCGTCCCGAGCAGCGTCAGGACGAATCCCATCATCAAGGCGGTGATGCGGTGGAGGGTTCGATGTGCCCGCATGGGCTGTCCCTTCTGCTTGTTGCTGCGACGAGCAGCGAGCGGAGCGCGAGGTCTTTCTCCGAAGCGGTGCGCCGCCGGCAGTGGAACCGACCGGTAGTGGCAGGTCTGGGCGTCCTACTGGGCTTACTTCAGCTGTCCTACGACGAGCCCGCTCCCCCCCGTGCAATCGGCGAACACCGCGCCGACGGGGGCACATCCCGTGGCCGTGCCCGTGATGTTCCCCGAGCCGGCGAGCCCCGTGTCGGACGTGACGATGCGCCACGTCCCCTCGACGGCCTGGGTACCGTCCGGAGCCACCTCCGCGATGTGCAGGGCCAGCCGCGCGGTGAAGGTCGCGCCGCCAAGACAGGTGTAGTGCTCGTCCACGACGACTCGAGTTCCGGGGGGAGTGAAGTAGACGAGCGTGTCCGCATAGGTCCCCGACGGGCATCCCGCCAAGCCGGTCGCCGTGAAGGTCCCCGTCGGCGGGGTGTGGGGCGGATGGAATGCGTCTTGGGTCGTGCTGAGGATCAAGGGTGGCGGCGCGGCATCGGCCGGCATGTTCGGAGCGAGGCTCAACGTGGCCCCCGCCATCAGGATCGTCGCTACTGCCATCCGCCTCATCGGGTCCCCTTTTGCTCTGGTTGGAGCCGACCCTAGGAGGGGCCGCCGTGGCCTGACATCACGGATTACCGTGATTCAGAGCGGCGAGCTGGGTGCGCGAGCTGACGCCGAGTTTGCGGAAGACGTGCCGCAGGTGCGTCTCGACGGTGTTGACGCTGAGGAACATGTCGGTCGCCACATCCCGGTTGCTGAGGCCGCGGCTGACCAGGTCGACGACCCTCCTCTCCTGCGACGTCAGCTCGACTCCTGTCCCGTCGCGACGAGGGCGCAGACGCTCCCCGTTCGCGGCGAGCTCTCGTTCGGCCCGGCCGACCCAGAGGTCGGCCCCGAAGTGTTCGAAGGAGCTGCGCGCGGCCTCGAGTTGCTCAGTGGCCGCTCTCTTGGCGCGCCGCCGACGGAGGTGCTGACCCCAGCAGAGCTCGGTGCGCGCGCGTTCGAAGGGGCTCGGCTCCAGGAGCTCCCAGCGAAGCGACTCCTCGAACAGGCCATCCGCGGCGTCTCCAGACGCGAGCAGTCCTCGACCACGGCTGGCCAACGCCAGCGCGAGGGGGCGGTCGAGCCTGCGGGCGTCGTCCTCGAACCGGGCCAGCACCGCGGCAGCCCTGCCGAGCTCACCGGAATAGATGAGGGCTTCGACCAGGTCCAGGGTGCACGGCCGCAGGCCTCCCGCCGGAGTCATGCCCTCCTGGGCCGCGTTTTCCTCGGCAGCGGCGAGAGCAGCCACCGCCCCCGCTACGTCGCCCTCCCCCAGGTGCAGAAGCCCCAAAGCGGGATGGGCGGAGGCGCCGATTCCCATCCTCTCGGAGAGTTCCCGGCGTTCGTCCAGATGCCGCCGGCAGTCGGCCCCCCGGCCCTTCACGGAGTCGCACCACGCGAGCTGGCCGAGAGCCTCGCGACGCTCGGTGGTGCGCCCGAGCCCGCTGGCCAGCTCCAGCTCCTCCGCGGCAGCATCCTCAGCCGCATCGAACCTGGCGTCCTCGCGCTCGATGCTGAATCGGCATGACAACGCCAGATGCAGGTCGCCCAGCGCGCCGCTGGCCCGGGCGTCGTGGGCGGCGGCGACTGCCACCTGACGGCCGCGCTGGCGCAGTCCACCGCAGTACATCGCCTCGAGCAGCATCAGCCTGGCCGTGTGATCTGCATGGACGGCGCTCTCCGGGTCGCCGAGTTCGGCCAGATCGCGAAAGGCGTGCTGTGCCGCGACGAATTCGCCGGACGCCCCCAGGAGTTCCGCGTTGGCGAAGTCGACGAGGAGTCGGAGCACCGGGTCGTTGCCGACGAGCGCGGCGGCCTCGTCGATCGCTGCCCGGGCCTCGACCTTGGTCGGGTGGTAGACGAGCTCAATGCTTGCCGTCACCAGCAATCTGACGGCGCGCTCCGGGTCGGAGCGTGCCGTACGCCGAGCGACCTGCGCCAGACCGCGCGCCCCGTCGAGTCTCGCGCCGTCGAGCGTCGCCAGGCGCGCGCGCATCTCCGCGACACCGAGACCCAGGTCGCCATCGGCCGCGGAGACCCGATCGAGGAGGCCCCGACACGCGGCGATGTCGCGTCCATCGAAGGCCGCCCGTGCGGCCGCCAGGAACCGACGGTCGCGGTGCTCTCCCGCAGGGGTGAGCGAGGCGGCCCTACTCAGCGCCCAGACACTGGGTGGCACACCCAGACCGAGGCTCTCGACCTCGGCGGCGAGATCGGCATCAGGCGCATCGGCGGCCAACGCGAGGTGTTTGGTGCGTTGTGGACCTGGGGGGAGTGCGGCGGCCACAGAGGCATGGACGGCGCGCTGTTCCGACAGCCCGGTGAGATCGCGGATGAGCGAGCGGACCAATGGGTGCACCAGCTCCAGAAGCCCAGGGCCCACGGTCATCAGACCGACCCGGATGAGCTCGTCCACGCCGGGGCTGGTCCCCGCCACGGCGACCACTTCGGTGTCGACTGGGCCGGCGAGGGCCGCCGCCAACAAGGTCCGACGTCCCTCGGGCGACAACCCGGCAACCCGCGCGCCGAACAGTGTGGCTGCAACTTCGTGGCTCGCCGACACCGAGCCACGACGAGCCAGCTCGACCAGGGCGAGTGGGTGCCCAGCGGCAGCTTCGACGACGTCGGCGGAGCCGCCTTCACGTGTTGCCAGCAACTGGGCCGCCGTGCGATCGAGTCGACCGAGGCACAGCCGGTCGAGGCCGTCGAAGACAGTGGAGGCCTCGGGAGGCTCGCGGATCGCCAGCAGCGTGCCGACCCGGACATCATGGAAGCGGCGAGCCACGAACAGCACCGCGTCGAGCGACGCCGCGTCGCCCCACTGGGCATCGTCGACCACCACCAGCACAGGTAGCGACTCTCCGGCTGCGACCAACAGTGCTGCCCAGGCCGCGACGACGCAGTAGCGGTCCCCGGCCAGCGGTTGCAGGCTCCAGGCAGCCTCGAGGGCATGACGCAAACGGTCCGACATCGCGGTCCACCCCTCCCGAAGCTCGGGATGGAGCCGGCCGGGCGGCCCCAGGAGCTCGGAGAGAACCGCCCCGCCGATCTCCCCCTCCGTCTCGATCCCACGCGCCCGGAGCACGATGAAGTCCGAGGCACGCTCGACGGCCGCCTCGAGCAGGGCGGTCTTGCCGATGCCTGCCTCGCCAGCGAGCAGGAGCGACCGGGCGCGGCCCGCGCGGACATCCCCGAGCAGGGATTCGATGTGCCTGACCTCGGTTTCTCGGCCCACCAACACGAGATGAGAATAGGCCCGCGGGCCCCTCCGAACCCGAGTCAGCGCTGTCCGAGGCTTTCGACCACGACGGCGTTCCCGAAGTCCGGCACGAGGCCGTGTCGACGGCAGGTGAAAACTGACCCCTGCGCGGCAAGGCGGGTTCGCCTCAACGTCGCAACACCGACGGAAGTCCGGAGGCTAGCAGGGCTGTGAAGAGCTCGGCCGGTGCGGTGCCGTTCAGCACCTGTCGTGGGCGTTCGTTGAGTTCGTTCTCGACCGCTAGGAGGTGCTCCGCGGAGTGGACGGACAGGTCGGTCCCCTTGGGGAAGTAGTCGCGCAGCAGGCCGTTGGTGTTCTCGTTCGAGCCGCGCTGCCAGGGCGATCGTGAGTCGCAGAAGTAGATCGGCGTGCCGAGGGATTTGGTGATGGTCAGGTGTCGGGCCATCTCCGTTCCTTGATCCCAGGTGATCGACCGCAGTAGGCCTGTCGGCAGGCCGGCCATCCGTGTCTTCAGCGCTTCGTGCAGGGTGTCGCCGTCGCGTTGGCGCAGGTGCAGTAGGCGGACGAGTCGGGTCCTGCGCTCAACCAGCGTGCCGATCGCCGAGCGCTGGTCCTTACCGACGATCAGGTCACCTTCCCAATGCCCAACCTCGGAGCGATCCTCGGGCTGAAACGGCCGCTGTCCGATGGTGAGCATCGGCTGTTCGAACCTGGGGCGGCGCCGCTCGAGGTGCTGATGAGCGCGTCGATGGTCTCGGCCGGTGCGAAGCGGCGAACGACGGTGTGGGGCCAGCGGCGACGGGCGCAGGAGCACCGACCCCGGCTGGTAGAGCGCCTGGTAGATGCTCTCGTGACACAGCCGCGTTGCGGGATCGTCCGGGAACCGTCGTTGCAGGTGGCGGCTGATCTGCTGGGGGCTCCACCGCTGCGTCAGCAGCTGGGCGATCAGCTCGCGGAGGTCGACGTTGGTCTCCACGCGGCGTTGATGACAGCGGCCCCGGCGCGCCGTGGTGGCCAACCGGTGCGCCTCGAACGGGCGATAGGCATGCCGGCTGCCAGCGTTGCGGAGCAACTCCCGTGAGATTGTCGACGGTGCCCGCCCGAGCCTGACCGCGATCTGTCGGAGACCTATCCCTGCGTGGTGCAGGTCGGCGATCTCAATGCGCCCGTCCTGCGAGAGGAACCTCGAGCTGATCTGACGCACCGCGAGCCACTCCAACGGCGGCACGAACCCGACCACAGCCCCGTTGCGGTACGTCTTGTAACCGCGGGCCCAGTTGGCCCCCGTGGTGCGAGCTACCCCGACCTCGCGCGCGGCCGCACCGGTGCTCCGCCCCCGCTCACGCAGCTCCACGAACCGAGCACGCTTGGCCGACTGCGGACGCCGCCCCGGCCCCTTCTTCACACGACGAGATGACGACAACACGGCTCCAGAACCTAGAGAGTGTTGCGACGGTCAACTGAAACCGCCTTGCCGCCAGGGGGTCAAGATTCGCTTGCCGTTGACAGGCCGGACACGTCGCGGCCGGGTAATGCGACCTCCTTGACCAGCGACCAGCCCGTTACTCCTAGCCGTGGCCCTGTCAGTCTGTTCTGGCCCCACTGTGACGGTCTGATTTGGCCCCACCTCCGACACGCCCGGGCGTTGTTGTGACGGTCTGATTTGGCCCCACCCCGAATGCTGTCCCTGCCGAGTGAAAATTGGGCCGATGTTGCCGAGTGAAATCGGGGCCACTCCTTGACAGTGAGGGGTGTGCTTACTGTGGAGGACTGGGCGGAGATCCGCCGGCTGCATCTGTCGGAGGGCGTGTCGGCGCGAGCGATTGCGCGGCGGCTCGGTGTTTCGCGTGGCACTGTTGCGCGGGCGTTGGCGTCGTCGGGTCCGCCGAAGTATGAGCGGCCGCCGAAGGGCTCGGCGGTCGACTCGTTCGAACCGGGGATCCGCGCG
>JALZAK010000006.1 GCA_030948385.1 Actinomycetota bacterium | reverse complement strand
TCCTGACCGAGCAGCGGGCCGAGCCGTCGCGGTGACCCTTCGCCGACCAGCACCACACCTGGCCGCCCGAGAACCCGGTGCACCATGTCCTGGCCGGTGGTCACCGCCACCACGGGCGTCACCCGCCAGTCACCGCGCATCGATTGCAGGATCGCCAGGGCGGCGCCGGGCTGTCCCTCCACCTGCGAGAACATCGCCGAAGATGCCCGCCGGCCGAACACGATCACCGTCAGGGTGAAGCCGATCACGACGCTCAGCACGCTCAGGTAGACAAGGTGACCGGTGAACAGCCCGACGGTGACCATGATCAGCACGGGTGCGAGGAAGGCGATCAGCATGTACGGGATCAGCCGCCGGTCCTGCCGGCGGGTCATGTCGAACGCGGTGCGGATCTGCTTGAGGCGCTGGCCGCGCTCCGCCTTGGGCGGCTTGGTGCCCTTGGCGGCCCTGGCGGGCTTGTCGGGTTTGGGTGCGCGAGCCATCCCCAGAGTCTAGGTGTCGGGTATAGCGTCCGGGCGACGGCCAGCACCTCCGCACCGGGAGCCCGCCATGTCCGCACGCCAGATCCGTACCCTGCTTATTGCGATGTCGGCGGCCTTGACGGTCGCAATTGCGCCGGCGCCGGCGCTCGCCGCCCAGCCGGTGCCGCACCCGGCGATCAGCTACCACGAGTGGACGACTACGGCCCAGTTCGCCCGCGGCACCTTCGCCGGCGCGGCCGCAGCCGCCAACGCGATCACCTTCGGCACCTCGATCGGGCAGCAGACCTACAGCGATGCCGATCACCCGGCCCGGCTGTACAACTACGACACCTGGACATCGCCGCTGTTCGTACCGGGGTTCGAGCTCACCGAACTCGTCTCCTCCTGGGACGCCAACACTCCCGCCGGCACCTGGCTGCAAGTGGAGATGGCCGGCCGGACGGTCGCCGGTACCACGACCAAGTGGTACGTGATGGGCCGCTGGGCGGCCGAGAGCACCGACATCGACCGCACCTCGGTCGGTGGCCAGGGAGACAGCGACGGCACGATCGCGATTGACACCTTCCTGGCCGCAAAGGGTGTCACGCTCACGGCCTACCGGCTGCGGGTCACCCTGTACCGGCTGCCCGGCGTTACCAGCGGTCCGACCGTCCGGTCGCTGGGTGCGTTGGCCTCGGGACTGCCCAACGACAAGAAGGTGGCGGTCAGCCCGCTGGGAGGGGCCGAAGGCATCACGCTGAACGTCCCCCGCTACTCCCAGGACGTGCACCTAGGCGAGTACCCGCAGTACGACGGCGGCGGCGAAGCCTGGTGCAGCCCCACCTCGACCGAGATGGTGGTCGAGTACTACGGCAAGTACCCGCCCCCCGCGGCACTTGCCGCCATCCCGTACGCGGACCCGTCGGTCGACTACGCCGCACAGCACACCTACGACTGGCATTACAACGGCACCGGGAACTGGCCCTTCAATACCGCCTATGCGGCCACGTACGGCCTGGACGCTTTCGTCACCCAGCTGCGCTCGCTGACCGAGGCGGAGAAGTTCATCCGGGCCGGAATCCCGTTGGTTGCCTCCGTGTCGTTCAAGGCCAACGAGCTGGACGGCGCGGGCTACTCCACCAATGGCCATATTATGGACATCGTCGGCTTCACCAGCAGCGGCGACGTGGTGGTCAACGACCCGGTCTCGCCGACTGATGCCGGCGTGCGCAGGGTCTACAACCGCGCGCAGTTCGAGAATGTCTGGCTTCCGGCTTCGCGCAGCGGCGGGATCGTGTACGTGATCCACGACGCCGCGCACCCGCTGCCGCCGAACGTCCCCGGGCTGAGCAAGAACTGGTAATCGGGCCGGCGCCCCGGGGCGTCCGGTTGCTCGTCGCAGCGGCGGCGGTGGCGGCCGGAATGCTCTCGGGCTGTGGGACTCCCCCGGCCCGCACGCATGCCTATCGGGTGGCAGAGCTGGGCATCCAGTTCCAGGTGCCGGCGCAGTTGGCCGATCTGGTGTACGTGCTGGGTGACGGGGGAGAGGGCGAGCGCGGCGCCTTCTTCTCCACCCGGTCGCTGCGCGCGGCCGGCGGGCCGGCCTGCGCGGCGGGTGCGCGCGGAGGTGTCTCGCCGTACCCGCTCGGGTTGGTCGTCGTCTCGCCGGAGCCGCCGGCGAAGGTGCGGGCCGAGCAGCGGAAGAACCCGGAGGCTGGGCTGGGGGAGTTCG
>JALZAK010000184.1 GCA_030948385.1 Actinomycetota bacterium | reverse complement strand
GTGCCCACGACCCGCCCGCCGGTCTCCGCGACGACGTGCAGGGCGGCATCGTCGTTGCCGTCCCGCTCGATCGGCACCGGCACGCCCTGGCCGACGGTGAACACGTCGTGCCGCACGGCGAAGGCCGCCGGCAGGTCCGCCGGGCCGGCGCGGCGGACGGTGAACGTCACTTCCCGGCCGGCGGCAGCGACGGCTGGCCGGCATCCGGCGGCGGCTGGACGACCGTGAGCTGCTCGGGAAGCACCGGCAGGAACACCACGCGCTCGAGCGAGGCGACCTCCGGGGCGGGGTCGACGATGCGCACCCCCGGCCGCGCGGCCAGCACGGTCAGCGCTTGCGGGGTGGCCCGCACCACCACCGCGTACACACACGAGCAGATCGACCGGTAGGCCTGCGCCTGCTGGCGGAGCAGGCGGGCCGACTGCAAGTAGTAGGCGCGCAGCTTGCTTTCCTGCGACGAGCCGCCGGCCAGCTTGGCCGCTTGCGCGTCGGCATCCGCCGCATCGCGTTCCTCACTGGCCGCGACCGTGAGCATCGCCGCGTCGAGATCTCGCTGCACGTCGATCACGCTGACCGGCCGGATCTCGGTCTGCACGTAGCGCAGCGGCACCCGCAGGTAGGCCTCGACGACGCTCACCCCGTCGGTCAGCGCGGCCAGCTGAACCGGCGTGCCATAACCGGCCAGCGAGACCAGGGCGTACACCGGTCGCTTTCTTGCCGCGGACAGCGCCGCGAGTTCGGTGCGCGCAGAGCTCGCGTACGCCGGGATGCTGGTCCCCTGCACGGCGCCGACGCGCAGCACACTGGATGCGGCCGGGACCGGCGGGTGGCGGCGGCTGCCGGCGATCGCGGCCAGACCGAGCCCGGCCACCACCAGGACCGCCAGTACGGCGACGACGAGGCGGCGCCGGGCCAGCCGCTGTGCCCCGCCGGACACGGCCGGCAGCAACCGGTCGTCGAGGCGCCGCAGCACGCTCACGACTCCGCTCGGATCCGATCCAACGCGCCGGCGAGGTCGTCGGGATAGGCGCTCTCCAGCTCCAGCCACCGCCCGTCCGCAGGGTGCGCGAAGCCCAGCCGGCGGGCGTGCAGCCACTGCCGGGTCAGGCCCAGCCGGGCGGCCAGGCTGGGATCGGCACCGTAGGTGAGGTCTCCGACGCAGGGGTGCCGCAGCGCGGCCATGTGCACCCTGATCTGGTGCGTCCGGCCGGTTTCCAGCGTCACGTCGAGCAGGGCAGCCGCGCGGAAGGCCTCCAGCGTTTCGTAATGCGTGACGCTCGGGCGGCCGGTCGCCACCACGGCCCAGCGGTAGTCGGCGCTGGGATGGCGGTCGATCGGCGCGTCGACCGTGCCGCGCAGCGGGTCGGGGTGCCCCTGGACCAGGGCGTGGTAGCCCTTGGCGACCGTCCGGTCCCGGAACGCCGCCTTCAGCGCGGTGTAGGCCCGCTCGCTCTTGGCCACCACCATCAGGCCGGTCGTCCCGACATCGAGCCGGTGGACGACACCGCGCCGTTCTGCAGCCCCGCTGATCGACAGGCGGTGACCCATCGCGGTCAGGGCACCGGTGACGGTGTGCCCCTGCCAGCCCGGGCTGGGGTGCGCCGCCACGCCCACCGGTTTGTCCACGACCACCAGATCGGCATCGGCGTAGACCACCCGAAGCCCCTCGACCGGGCGCGGATCAGGCGCCGGCGTCGCAGCCGGGCCGGGCAGGACGACCTCGAGCCAGGCACCGGCATGCAGCCGCTCCGACTTGACCCGGACCTTCCCGTCCACCGTGGCGTCGCCCCGTTGGACCATTTCGACTGCGGCGGTACGGGAGAGACCGAACATCCGGGCCAGGGCCAGGTCCAACCTGACCCCTTCCAGACCTTCGGGTACGGCCAGCGCCCGATGGTCACCCACGCCGGCCGACCGCCCGGGTGCCGTCGATCCGCCGGCCCTGCAGTTCCAACAGCACCGCCAGGGTGACCCCGACTACCAGCGCCGAGTCGGCCAAGTTGAACACCGGCCACACCCTCACGTCGATCCAGTCGACCACCGCGCCACGCAGCGGCCCCGGGGCGCGGAAGACCCGATCGATGAGGTTACCGACCGCGCCGCCGAGGATGAGTCCCAGGCAGACCGACCATGGGGTCGAACCCAGCCGGCGGGCGGTACGGGCGATGGCCACGACGACGCCCAGGGCGACGAGGGACAGCAGCACGGTCTGCCCGGTTGCGATGCTGAACGCCGCACCGGTATTGCGGGTATGCACCAGGTAAAGCAGGCCGCCGAGCAGCCGAATGGGGTTGCGGTGCGCCAGGTAGTGCACGACGAGGGCCTTGCTGACCACGTCCGCGACGATGACCAGCAGAGCCGTCGCGGCGAGCATCGGCGTGAGGCGGCGGCCCCGGGGTGCAGTCTCCTCGAGAGCGGGCAGGGCCGGATCGTCGGTCGAGTCGGTCAGCGACGCTCCTCATGCTGCTTGCAGGCCACGCACAGTGTCACGCTGGGGAAGGCCTCCAGCCGCGCTTTCGGGATCGGATTGCCGCAGCGCTCACATCGACCGTAAGTCCCGTTGGCGAGCCGGTCCAGCGCGTGCTCGACCTGGGCCAGACGGTCGAGGATGCCATTGGCCAACGAGATCTCTTGCTCACGCTCGAACGTCTTCGTGCCCGTGTCGGCCTGATCGTCGCCGGCCATGTCGCCGATTCGGTCACGCTGCAGGTCGTTGATGTCGGCCAGCGCCTGCTCGTACTCCGCGCGGAGCTCGCCCGCCCGCTCGACCAGCGAGGCCCGGATGCCCTCGTACTCCTTGGCGGACAGGCGCACCGGCGCCGGCCGCGGCGGAGCGGCCGTCTTGGCAG
>JALZAK010000044.1 GCA_030948385.1 Actinomycetota bacterium | reverse complement strand
GCCGGCCGGCGACGACACCGTCGCCAGCTCGACGGGGCCGGCGGCCGCCAGCACGGCGCGTCCGGCCTCGAGGGCGGGCGGGTCCGCACCAGCGGCGGGGTCGGCCGGCGCGGAGACGAGCAGCAGCGTGTGCACGGTTCGCTAGCCTTTCACCGTGCCCGCAGTCGTGCTGATCGGTGCTCAGTGGGGTGACGAGGGCAAGGGCAAGGCGACCGACCTGCTCGGCTCCCGGGTGCAATACGTGGTGCGCTACCAGGGCGGCAACAACGCCGGCCATACCGTGGTCACCCCGGACGGCCAGTCCTACGCCCTGCACCTGATGCCCTCGGGGGTGCTCACCCCGGGCGTGGTCCCGGTGATCGGCAACGGCGTCGTGGTCGACCCTGGGGTTCTGCTCGCCGAGATGGCCGGCCTGCGCGAACGCGGCGTCGACACCTCGCCGCTGTTGCTCTCGGCCGACGCGCACCTGATCATGCCGCACCACCGCGCGCTGGACCGGGTCACCGAGCGGTTCCTCGGCAAGGCACAGATCGGGACGACCGGTCGCGGCATCGGCCCGGCGTACGGCGACAAGGTCGCCCGCGTCGGCATCCGGGTGCAGGACCTGCTCGACCCGGGGATCCTGCAGGCGAAGCTCGAGGCCGTCCTGAAGGAGAAGAACCAGATCCTGGTCAAGGTCTACAACCGCCAGGCGCTCCGGGTCGAGGCCGTCCTCGAGGAATACCTCGGTTACGTCGATGAGCTCCGCCCGCACATCGCCGACACCCGGCTGGAGCTGGCCCGGGCGCTGGACCGCGGTGACCTGGTCCTGCTGGAGGGCTCGCAAGGGACCCTGCTCGACGTCGACCACGGCACCTACCCGTTCGTCACGTCCTCGTCGCCCACCGCCGGCGGGGCCGCCGTCGGCAGCGGTATCGGCCCGACCCGGATCACCCGGGTGATCGGGATCCTCAAGGCGTACACGACCCGGGTCGGTTCTGGTCCGTTTCCCACCGAGCTGCTCGACTCAGCCGGCGAACACCTGCGCAAGGTCGGCGGGGAGGTGGGCGTGACCACGGGGCGGGACCGCCGGACCGGCTGGTTTGACGCGGTGATCGCCCGCTACGCCACCCGCGTCAACGGGCTGACCGACCTGTTCCTGACCAAGCTCGACGTACTGTCCGGTTTGGACAAAGTGCCGGTCTGCGGGGCCTACGACGTCGACGGCCAGCGGATCGAGGAGATGCCGATGACGCAGACCGGGTTCCACCACGCCCAGCCGGTCTATGAGTATCTGGACGGCTGGGAGGAGGACATCTCCGGCTGCCGCGAGTTTGACGATCTGCCGACGAACGCCCGGTCCTACGTACGCGCGCTCGAGCAGATGGCTGGCACCCGGGTGTCGGTGATCGGGGTTGGACCAGGGCGCGAGCAGAACGTCGTGCTGCACGACTTGGTCTGACGCTGCGCCCTCAGGAGGCGGGCTGGAAGGTTGCGGCGGCCGCGTCGAAGTAGGTGAGGCTCTGATCCCAGCTGTCCGCCGGCCCGGACAGGTAGATCGCATAGCCGTGCGAGGCGTCCACCACAAAGCCGCGGTCGCGGACCCGGGTGGTGCCCGATCCGGAACCGAACGTGAACTCCCAGTCGGCGGTCGACCAGCCCCGGTACTGCACCGACTTGATGAAGATCCGCTGGTAGTTGGGCAGCCGCTTGCTCACCGACTTCTCCTGGGTGGTCCAGTCGGCGACCGGGTCGCCCTTGGGCTGTGAGGTCTGGTCGAAGCGCAGGAAGCGCGCCGAGCCGGGGTCGTGGAAGTCCACCCGGGTGCCGCTGGCGGATCTTTGCCAGCCGTTCGGGACGGCCACGCTGAAGCCGGTGGGATCGGTGTACTTCGTGAAGCCGGCCGGGATGCCGGCGCCACCGGCGGCACCGGCGCTTTTCGCCGGGGCGGAGGGCGTGGTCGAGGTGGCCGCCGGGGAGGGCTGGTGCGATGTCGAGCCCGCGCCCCCGCCGGCGGCCGCCGTCGGCGTGGGCGAGGTGGACCCCTTGGCGGTGTTCCGGTTCGGCTTGCCGGAGTTGGACAGCAGGACCGCGGCCACCACCGCGCCGGCCAGGCCGAGGGCCAGCAATCCCAGCAGCGCGGGGCGAAGGCGGCCGGGCGCCGGCCGGGAAGCCGGTACCCGAGGCGGCGGTGCCGCCGGCACGCGGGGCGGCGCCGAAGCGGGAACCACAGCCGGACCGACCACAGGATCTTCCGGCAGGTCGCGCCGGGGGATGACCTGGGTGCGATCCGCCGCCTTGACCGCCGGCGCCACCGGCTCATCGTTGGCCGGTGCCTCGCCGGCGACGGCGACGGCGACGGGCAACGTCAACCCGGCGCCAGGCTGGTCCAGCCGGGCCCCGAGGGCCTGCTCCAGCATCCGCCGGGTGGTGCCGGCGTCCGGACGGCGCTTCGGATCGTGCTCCAGCAGCCCGCGCAGCACCGCGGTGAGCGGCCCGGCGTTGCGCGGCGCCGGCGGCTCCTCCGTCATCAGCGCCGTCAACGTCGCCAACGGGGTGTCGCGGTCGTACGGCGGCCGCCCCTCGACTGCGGTGTACATCGTCGCGCCAAGCGACCACAGGTCCGAAGCCGGTCCAGGTTCCAGCCCGCGGGCCCGCTCGGGGGCGATGTAGGCCGGGGCGCCGAGGAGCAGCCCGGTGCTGGTCAGCGACGGGTCGCCCTCCAGGGTGGCGATGCCGAAGTCGGTCAGCACGACCTGGCCGTCACGCCCGAGCAGGACGTTGCCCGGTTTGACGTCGCGGTGCAGGATGCCTGCCGCGTGGGCGGCCTGTAGCGCGCTGAGCACGGCCAGGCCGATCTCGGCGACCTGCCCCGGCGGCAGCGGACCGTGGTCGCGTACCACGTCGGCGAGGCTGTCCGCCGCCACCAGCGCCATGATGATCCACGGCTTGCCGCCGTCCTCCACGACGTCGTACACGGTGACGGCGTTGGGGTGGGCCATCCGCGCAGCCGCCCGGGCCTCGCGCATGGTGCGCTCGCGGAGCAGGGTCTTGTCGGCGTCGTTGAGCTGCGGGAGGTCTACCTCCTTGACTGCAACGGTCCGGCCCAGGACCTCGTCGTGGGCCTTCCACACCGTCCCCATGCCGCCCTGACCGAGCCGTTCGAGCAGCCGGTAGCGGCCGCCGATGACGCGCACGCCGGCATCGGAGGGGTCGCCCATGGTGCGCCCCCTACCCGCTCCCGCGCACGCTCACCCTCTGCGCGCCGGCCGATACGCTCAAAGGGTGCGTGTCCTCGTGGTCGGATCGGGCGCCCGGGAGCACGCGCTGTGCCGATCGCTGGCCGACGACCCGACGGTCACCTCGCTGGTCGGCGCGCCCGGTAACGCCGGCATCGCCGGTCTGGCCGAGACCCGGCACCTGGACGTGGCCGACGCCGGCGCGGTGGCCGACTGTGCCGGCGCCGCCGGCGCCGACCTGGTGGTGATCGGGCCGGAAGTCCCCCTGGTGGCCGGCGCCGCCGACCAGGTCCGCGAGCGGGGCATCGCATGTTTCGGCCCGTCGGCCGCGGCCGCCCGGCTTGAGGGATCCAAGATGTTCGCCAAGCACGTGATGGCCGCGGCCGGCGTGCCCACCGCCGGCTACGTACCGTGTGACGACCTGCCGGGCGTTGAGGCCGCGCTGGACCGCTTCGGGCCGCCGTACGTCGTCAAGGACGACGGCCTCGCCGGCGGTAAGGGTGTCGTGGTAACCGCCGACCGCGACTCGGCGCTACGTCACGCGAAGGGTTGTGGCCGGGTGCTGGTCGAGGAGTACCTCGACGGGCCGGAGGTGTCGGTGTTCTGCCTCACCGACGGTGTCACCGTGGTCCCGCTGCTGCCGGCGCAGGACTTCAAGCGGGTGGGCGACGGCGACACCGGACCCAACACCGGGGGCATGGGCGCGTACGCCCCGCTGTCCTGGGCGCCGGCCGGACTGCTCGACGATGTCGTACACATGGTCGTACGGCCGACCGTCGCCGAGCTGGCCCGGCGCGGCGCCGCCTTCACCGGGCTGCTCTACACCGGCCTCGCCCTCACCAGCCGTGGGCTGCGGGTGGTCGAGTTCAACGCCCGCTTCGGCGACCCCGAGACGCAGGTGGTGCTGGCCTTGCTGGACACGCCGCTGGCCGGGCTGCTCCTCGCCGCCGCGCAGGGTGAGTTGGCGTCCGCTCCTGCGCTGCGCTGGAAAGAGGGCGCTGCCGTCACGGTGGTGATCGCCGCGGCCGGTTATCCGCAATCGCCGCGTATCGGCGACGAGATCTTCGGTGCCGACGCCGATGGGGTGCTGCACGCCGGCACTCGCCGGCGGGCGGACGGCGCGGTCGTGAGCAGCGGTGGGCGGGTGCTCTCGGTGGTCGGGAGCGGGCCCGACCTCGCCGACGCCCGCGACGCGGCGTACCACGCGGTGTCCGGGATCCGGCTGGCCGGCGCCCACTACCGAAGCGACATCGCCCTGGCCGCGGTTCGCGGCGAGGTGGCGATACCTGGAGAGTGGGCGAGGTGATCGACCGGTACACCCTCCCCGAGATGGGCCGGGTCTGGAGCGAGGCGCACAAGTACGCACTGTGGTGCCAGGTGGAGACCCTCGTCCTGGAGGCGCATGCCGAGGCCGGCACGGTGCCCGCGGAGGCGCTGGGACCGGTTCGCGCAGCGGCGCCGCCGACACCCGAGGCGGTTGCCGAGATCGAGGCGACGACGCAGCACGACGTCATCGCATTCCTGACCGCTTGGGCGGACAACACATCGCCTCGTGACGCTGCCGCGTATGTCCACTTTGGACTGACGAGCAGTGACCTGCTGGACACCGCGCTGGCGGTGCAGCTCGTTGAAGCGACGGACCTGCTGCTGGCCAAGGCCGACAAGCTGGTCGCCGCACTCCGAGACCATGCCCTCGCGCACCGGGACACGCTGCGGGTCGGGCGTACTCACGGGATCCACGCCGAGCCCGACAGCTGGGGGCACCGGGTCGCCGACTTCGCGTTCGCCGCCGCGCGTTCTCGCGATCGGTTGCGCCGCGTTCGTGCTGCGGTGGGCGTCGTGAAGATCTCCGGCGCCGTGGGCACGTACGCCAACATCGATCCGCGGATCGAGGTGCAGGTCGCCGAGCGGCTCGGGCTGCGCGCTGCCGACGTCGCCACTCAGGTGGTGATGCGTGACGGGATCGCCGAATGGGTCGGTGCCCTCGCGGTGCTGGCCACGGTCTGCGAGGCGGTCGCGCTGGAGGTCCGGCACGGTCAGCGGACCGAGGTACGCGAGTTGGCCGAGCCCTTCGGCCGTGGGCAGAAAGGCTCCTCGGCGATGCCGCACAAGAGGAACCCGATCATCTCGGAGCGGATCTGCGGGCTGGCCCGGATCGTGCGGGCGCAGCTCGTTCCGGTGATGGAGGGCATCCCGCTGTGGCACGAGCGCGACATCTCGCACTCGTCGGTGGAGCGGATCGCGTTGCCCGACGCCGCGATCGGCACCGACTACCTCCTGCACCTGACCGTCCGGCTGGTCAGTGGGCTGGTCGTCGATGCGGAGCGGATGCGCGCGAATCTCGACCTGACCGGCGGCCTGGTGTACAGCTCAGCGGTCCTGCTCGACCTCGTCGAGGCCGGCCTGTCCCGCGAGGACGCATACGCGTTGGTACAGGAAGCGGCTATGCGTACCTGGTCGGCGGGCACGCCGTTCCGCGCGGCCCTGCGCGACGTTGCGGCGACGGCTGGCCGCTCGCTGGACGAGCGCCGGCTCGACGAGGTGTGCCGGCCGGAGCGCTACGTCGAGAGGCTGACCGGGGTGTTCGAGCGGCTGGCTGCGCTGACCTGACTCACACGCCGGTGCGGTAGACCCGACCCTCGAAGTACGACGAGACCCAGGCGACCCGGCCGCGGACGACCAGATCGACGTTGGCCCGGTCGCGCAGGGGTGGCGCCTGGCCAAGCGGCCGCCGGCCGGTCACCGCTGCCGTGCGCGGGTCGACGGTGATCAGGGTCGGCCCGCCGGTCAGGGCTACCAGGATCAGCCCGCCCGGGCCGGCGGCCAGGGCGTCGGGTTCCCCGCCCGTGCGCACGGTCGTTGCGGGCCGGCCGGTGGCGGGGTTCACCGACACCAGCGTCCCGTCCGTGGTGCAGGCGACCCAGACGAGATCGGCAGCGGGCAGCATCCCCTGCGGCCCGTTGCACACCTTCGGCGTCCCACGCGTGGTGCCGACGCGCGGGTCGACCCGGGTCAGCGTGCCGGTGGTGAAGTTGCTGACCCACAGCGCATCCGCGCCGGCAGTCACCAACCGCGAGCCCGATCCGACTCGTATGCGGCTGACGACGGCCCGAGTCGCGGGGTTGATCCGGACGAGCTGCCCGGACTTCTGCAGGACCACCCAGACCGAACCGAACGCCGCGACGATGCCCTCCGGCTCCGCCCCCACCGCGACCGTGCCGACGACCCGTGCCGCCGCGGGGTCCACTTGGGCAATGACGCCGGCGCCGAACACGCTCACCCAGAGCGAATCGGCGTCGGCCGCGACCCGCAGCGGCGTATCCCCGACGCTCACGGACTGCTCGACAGCGTGCGACCCCAGCCGGGTCAGCGTGCCGGCGGAGACGCCGACTACCCAGATGTGCCCGCCGGCATCCGCGGTCAGGCCGACCGGGCTCGGTGTGACCACGTGCGTGCCGGCGCCGGCCGCGGCCGAGCGTTGCGGCCGGGCCTGGTGGGCCGTGCCGGCGCAGCCGGCGGCGAGCAGCACGAGTACCCCCGCCGCCGCCCATCGCATCGGACCCGCCATGCGACGGCAACCTAGCCGCGGATGGCCGCGATGCACGTCGTGATGGACGGGTGGATCGGCGGCAGCGAGACTTGCCGCATGCCCGCGTTCCGCCACGTCTACTCCGGCAAGATCCGCGATGTCTACGAGGCGGGCGACGGCCAGGTGCTGCTGGTCGCCTCGGATCGGGTGTCGGCGTACGACGTCGTGCTACCGACTCCGATCCCGGAAAAGGGCAAGATCCTGACTCAGCTGTCGCTGTGGTGGTTCGAGCAACTCGTCGACCTCGTGCCGCACCATGTGATCTCGACCGACGTGCCGCCGGAGTTCACCGGTCGCGCGATGGTGTGCCGGCGGCTCGAGATGGTCCCGGTGGAGTGCGTGGCCCGTGGCTACCTCGCCGGCTCCGGCCTGGTCGACTACCGCGCCGGCGGTGCCATCTGCGGCGTCGGCCTGCCGGTGGGGCTGGTCGAGGGGTCCCGGCTGCCGGAGCCGATCTTCACCCCGGCCAGCAAGGCCGGCGCCGGCGAGCACGACGAAAACATCACCTACCTGCAGGTCGCCGACAGCCTGGGTACGGCCTTGGCCGAGGAATTGCGCCGGATCACCCTGGCCGTCTACGCCCGGGGAGCGGCCGTGGCCGCCCGCGCCGGACTGATCCTGGCCGACACCAAGATCGAACTGGGTCACGATGGCGCCGGCAATCTCCGGCTCGGCGACGAGGTGATGACGCCGGACTCGGCGCGATTCTGGCCAGCTGACCGCTGGCTACCGGGCCGCCCCCAGCCCTCCTACGACAAGCAGTACCTGCGCAACTGGCTGACGGACAGCGGCTGGGACCGGCGGCCGCCGGGCCCCGAGCTGCCCGAACCGGTGGTCGCTGCGACCCGGGCCCGCTATGTCGAGGCCTACCAGCTGCTGACCGGCCAGCCCTGGACCTGAGCGCCCCTCCGCAGGAGAGCCGGAACGCCACTCGGCTAGCATCCGTGTTGCCCCGAATTGCGCTGAGGAGATATATGAAGATCGGTACATTCAGATTCGTACTAATCGCGGCTGTTGTGACTACCGGCCTGTATGCGATCCCCGCTCACGCGACCACCCAGCAAGGGACCTACTCCAACTGGCGGGCTCCCGCCGGCGCGCCGGCTGGCGGCTGGGAGGGCATCGGCGAGTACGTGTACCCGGTCAACGACCCGAAGCCGACCGCGGGCCAGGCCCCGCAGGCCTACTTCTACTCCAACCAGTTCGGCGTCTCGACCACCGGCGGCTACGTCGGAATCCAGACCGACATCAACGGCAAGCGGGCGATCTTCTCGCTCTGGGGTGCGACCAGCGCCACCTGCTCGCCGGTTCCGGGCGCGATCTGCCAACCCTTCGGCGGGGAGGGCACCGGCTACCAGACGCTGATCCCCTACGCCTGGCAGGCGGGGGTGCGGTACTTCACCTACGTCTCGCGCGACCCGAACCAGTGCAACAAGTGGAACGGCAGCATCTCCGACGGGAGCACCACCACCGCCATCGGTTCGATCGTGGTACCCGGCTGCGGGGGGATCACCGACGGCAACAGCACCTGGGTCGAGTGGTACGCAGCCAACCCCGCCGACTGCTCCGGGTACCCGTCCGCCGACGTCTACTTCTATCCGACCCGCTACGACCGCGCCGCCAACGTACCGGGTGAGTACTCGCCCGGTACCGACAGCGACAACGTGACCGACGGCACCTGCTCGTCGGCCATCGTGAACGACGCCAGCCCGTGGAAGCACCATCACCGTGGATTCGGCCCGGTGGTAAACGCGACCCCACCGCCGCCGCCCCAGCCGGTCGGCGGCCTGCGCAACGTGCGCAACGTGAATTCCGGCCTGGTCGTAGATGTTCCCTACGCCAGCACCGCCGACGGCGCGCAGGTCATCCAGTACCCGCTGAATTCGCCGGCCTCAGCCAACCAGCAGTGGCGGATCCGCCTCGTGTCTGCCGGCCGCTACCGGATTGTCAATCGCAACTCCGGCGCTGTCCTCGACGTGGTCGGTTCATCCACCCTCGACAGCGCAGCCGTCGACCAGCACCGCTGGACCGGCACCGCGAGCCAGCTCTGGTACGTGGAGCCCAGCGGCAGCGGGTACCGGCTGCGCAACGTGAACTCCGGCAGGTGCCTGGATGTGCCGTACTCCTCGACCGACCCGGGCACCGGCTTGATCCAGTACCTGTGCACCGGCAATCCCAACCAGCAATGGACGCTGCCGGCCGCCGGCTGATTCGCCGCGGCGGCCCGGCCGGGCGGGCCGGCAGAGCGCAGGGTCCCCGGTAGGCTGCCGCTATGGCTCGGGTTGTTGTCGACGTCATGCTCAAGCCCGAGATTCTCGATCCGCAGGGGCAGGCCGTAGCACGGGCCCTGCCCGACCTGGGGCTCGACGGCATCCGTCAGGTCCGGATCGGCAAGCACGTCGAGATCGAGTTCGAGGACGACTCCGACGCGGACACCGCCCTGGAGCGGGCCCGCGACATTGCCGATCGGCTGCTCGCGAACCCGGTGATCGAAGACTTCACCGTGCGGGCCGGATGACGGCTCGGGTCGGCGTCGTCACCTTCCCCGGCTCGCTGGACGATCGCGATGCCGCCCGCGCGGTGCGGCTGGCCGGAGCCGAGCCGGCGACGCTTTGGCATGCCGACGCTGACCTCCACGCGGTGGATGCGGTGGTGCTGCCCGGCGGATTCTCCTACGGTGACTACCTGCGCTGCGGTGCGATCGCGCGGTTCGCGCCGGTGATGGGGTCGGTGATCGAGGCCGCCGGCGCCGGCCTGCCGGTCCTGGGCATCTGCAACGGCTTCCAGATCCTGTGCGAATCGCATCTTCTTCCCGGCGCGCTGACCCGCAACCAGCACCTGCACTTCCGCAACCGCGACCAGCGGCTGCGGGTCGAGAGCGCCGACACCGCCTGGACCGGCGCCTTCGCAGCCGGTGCGGAGATCACCGTCCCGGTGAAGAACGGAGAAGGCTGTTACGTCGCTGATTCCTCCACACTGGACAGATTGGAGGGCGACGGGCGCGTGGTAGTGCGTTACGTGGATGGCAACCCGAATGGCTCGCTGCGCGACATCGCCGGCGTGGCGAACGAGCGGGGCAACGTGGTCGGCCTGATGCCGCACCCGGAACACGCCGTGGATCTGCTGACCGGGCCGAGCGAAGACGGCCTGGGCTTCTTCGCCTCGCTGCTCGAGCTTCTCGTCGGCAGTCGCGGATGACCGTCGACACCGTGGAGTTGGCCGCCAAGGACCCCGACACGGCCCAGCCGTACGCCGAACTCGGGTTGAAGTCCGACGAGTACGAGCGGATCTGCTCCGTCCTGGAGCGCCGCCCCACCCGTACCGAGTTGGCGATGTATTCGGTGATGTGGTCCGAGCACTGCTCGTACAAGAGCTCCAAGGTCCACTTGCGACAGTTCGCGGACAACGCGCCGGCATCGGACCGGCTTCTGGTCGGGATGGGCGAGAACGCCGGCGTGGTGGACGTGGGCGGCGGGCTGGCCGTCACCTTCAAGGTGGAGTCACACAATCACCCGAGCTTTGTCGAGCCCTACCAGGGCGCCGCCACCGGCGTCGGCGGGATCGTCCGCGACATTCTCACGATGGGCGCCCGGCCGATCGCGGTGATGGACCAGCTGCGCTTCGGCGACGCCGACGCGGCGGATACCCGACGTGTCCTCCCCGGTGTCGTCGCCGGCATCGGCGGCTACGGCAACTGCCTGGGGCTGCCCAACATCGGCGGGGAACTCGTCTTCGATCCCACCTACGCCAGCAATCCGCTGGTCAACGCGCTGTGCGTCGGCGTGCTGCCGATCGACCGGATCCAGCGCTCTGCCGCCCGTGGCGCCGGAAACGTCGTGCTCCTGCTCGGTGCCAAAACCGGCCGAGACGGCATCGGCGGCGTGTCCGTGCTGGCGTCGGCGAACTTCGACGCCGGCGGTGGTGCCGTCCGGCGACCGAGCGTACAGGTGGGCGACCCCTTCACCGAGAAGCTCTTGATCGAGTGCTGCCTGGAACTCTTCGACGGCGGCCTGATCGTCGGCATCCAGGACCTGGGCGGGGCCGGCCTGACCTGCGCGACCTCCGAGATGGCGGCGGCCGGCGGCTCGGGCATGCACGTGGACCTCGAGCGGGTGCCGCTGCGCGAGGCCTCGATGGAGCCGCCCGAGATCCTCGCCTCCGAGTCGCAGGAGCGGATGCTCGCAGTCGTGACGCCGTCCGATGTGGACGCTGCGCTGGGCATCGCCTCGAAATGGGGGGTCGACGCCACCGTCATCGGCGAAGTCACCGACAGCGGGCGACTGGTCGTCGACTGGTACGGCGAGACCGTCGTCGACGTGCCGCCGCCGAGCCTCGCCGACGAGGGGCCGGTGTACGAGCGGCCGACGTGCCGGCCTGCCGACCTCGACCTGCTACAGGCCACCGATCCGGCGACCCTGACCCGACCGTCCACTGGGGACGAGCTGCGTGCCACGCTGCTCCGGATGGTGGCCAGCCCCAACCTCTGCGGCAAGGCCTGGGTGACCGAGCAGTACGACTGCTACGTGCAAGGCAACACGGTGCTCGCCGCGCCGGCCGATGCCGGCGTGCTCAGGCTGGACGCCGAGACGCGCAGGGGCATCGCGCTGAGCACGGACGGCAATGGCCGCTACACCCGGCTGGATCCGTACGCCGGCGCGCAACTGGCGCTGGCCGAGGCGTACCGCAACGTCGCGACCGCCGGTGCGACACCGATTGCCGTCACGAACTGCCTGAACTTCGGCAGCCCCGAGGATCCCGAAGTCATGTGGCAGTTCGCCGAGGCGGTTCGCGGCCTGGCCGATGGCTGCCGCGAGCTCGGAATCCCGGTGACCGGCGGCAACGTCAGCTTCTACAACTCCACCGGTTCCTCCCCGATCAACCCCACGCCGGTGGTAGGCGTGCTTGGTCTGCTGGAAGACGTCGCGCGGCGTACCCCGACTGCATTCCCGGACCACGGGGGCCTGCTGCTGCTCGGGGAGACACGGGCGGAGTTCGGCGGTAGCGAGTGGGCCTGGGTCGAGCACCGGCAGCTTGGGGGTCGGCCGCCGGCGGTGGACCTGGCGCGGGAGCGCGCACTGGCCGACGTACTGATCGCCGGCGGCCGCGAGGGGCTGCTGCTCGCCGCCCATGATCTCTCCGAAGGCGGGTTGGCCCAGGCGCTGGTGGAGTCGTGCCTGCAGGGCCGGGTCGGCGCCGACATCCGGCTCGCCGCCGATGCCGACCCGTTCGTGTGCCTGTTTGCCGAGTCCGCCGGTCGGGCCGTCGTGGCCGTCGTCGACGGCGCCCAGGCCCATCTGACCGCGCTGTGCGACGAGCACGGCGTGCCGTGGAGCCGGATCGGCCAGCTCGGTGGGACGAGCCTGGTTGTCGCGGACGCCTTCGACCTGCCGCTGGCTGAACTCCGCAGTGCGTACGAGGCGACCCTGCCGGCACTGTTCGACTGAGGCGACCGTCAACCGCTGATTGACAGCCGAGGATCGTCAAGCTAGCCTTGACGTGTGGCTACTGGTGGTGCAGTTCCCCGGATCGACGACCTCATCGCGCGGATCGCACAGCAGCGGCCGGGGTCCCCGCTCGACCGTGTCGAGTCGGCGCTGGTCGCGGCCGAGGGTTTGTCTTCCCTCGGCGATGAGCTGGTGACCCACTTCGTCAAGGCGGCCCGGGACGCCGGGTGCTCGTGGTCGCAGATCGGCGGCCGGCTAGGGGTGTCCAAGCAGGCCGCCCAGCAGAGCTACGTCGCGCCGGGCGGCCGTTGGCCCTTCGGGCGCAAGGGCCGAGCGTCTCTGGCCCACCACCGGTGGACCGGTCGAGCCCGGCGGGTCCTCGACCACGCCCAGGACGAGGCGGCCGGCCTCAGCCACCACTACATCGGCACCGAACACCTGCTGCTCGGCCTGATAGCCGAGCCGGAGGGGGTCGCAGGCGCGGTGCTGCTGGCGCTGGGCATCGATCGGGAGGCGGTACGCGGCGGGGTCATCGAGATCGTTGGTGTGGGGGCGGATCCGGTCGTCGCCGGGAAGCTGCCGTTCACGGCGCGGGCCAAGAAGGTCCTGCAACTCGGCGTTCGCGAAGCGGAGCGCCTTGGGCACGACTACATCGGCACCGAACACCTGTTGCTCGGCATCGTCAGCGAGGGTGAGGGATTGGCCGCTCAGATCCTCATTGAACGCGGGGTGGATCTGGGGCGGCTGCCGGCCATCGTCCTTGACCATCTGGATGGGTCGCCGGGGAATCGGTGAGCACGCCACGCGGCCTGCGACCCGACCTGGCACAGGTCGCCGCTGCTCTAGCCGCGCAGCGCCGCGCGCTCGCCGACTGGCATCCGGATACCCACCCTCCACACGGGACATCCGATCACGGCGCCGATGCCCTGCTGGAGCTGCTGGTCCACACCCGCAGGTTGCACGAGCGCGACCCGGGCGACCCACCGCCCTACGACTCGACCGCTTTGGGCTTGGTCACCCGCCTGCTCGCCGCGCGGCTCGCGGCCGCGGCTCCCGGGCGCAGTGTCGAGGTGCGGATCCCCCCGTACGCGGCTGTCCAGTGCGTTGAAGGACCGCGGCACACCCGGGGAACCCCCGGCAGCGTGGTCGAGACCGACCCCCTGACCTGGCTGGACCTGGCCACCGGCCGGATCAGCTGGGCGGAGGCTGCCGGCGCCGGTCGGGTGCGGGCCAGCGGCGAGCGCAGTGATCTGTCGGCGTACCTGCCGGTTGCCCGCCGGCGGCCCGCCCAGGGTGCAGAATGACCGTTATGAACCGTGTCAAGATGGGCGCCCGCATCGGCGCAGCGTTTGGCCTGGTGTACGTCCTCGTCAACACGATCGGGCTGCCCCAACCAGCGGCCGTGATACTCCGGGCCCTGGGGATCGCGGCCTTCGTCGGCGTCATCATCCTTGCCCGCCGTACGGCTCTGCCAGCGGACGCCGGCGCGGCGCGTGCCGGCTTTGGCCGAGGCTACTGGCTCGTGGTGGCGGCCGAGGTGGTCGCCGGCGTGGCGGGGGCCGTGGTGCTCCTGCGGGTGCTGAAGCAGCCGCATGCGCTCGTGGCGTGGATCTCGTTGGTCGTGGGAGTCCACTTCTTCGGTCTTTCCGTCGTCTGGCGCGCACCCTTCTACCGATGGCTCGGCGCGGCGATCACATTGTGCGGCGTAGCTGGCCTCGTCGCGGCGGCCAGTAGTTCGTCGCGAGTGACCATCGCGACGATCGCCGGCGTAGGCCCGGGCCTGCTGCTGCTCGGCGCGGCGTACTGGGGCCTAGTCCGGGCCCGTGCCGAGCCCGAGGTGCCATCTCAGCTTTTGACCTGACCGGCTGATCGGTGTCTAGCCGCCGGGTGGGTCTGGTCCGTCAAAGTGTCGCAGCCCGTGTCGGTGGTGTCGTCGGGGTTTCTGGGCCGGGTCGAGCTGTGGTGGGGCGTGGAAGGCGGGTAGCCGGTCGGTCGGGTCGATGTGCACGGTCCAGCCTTGGTGGTGGACGGCGGCGTGGTGTTGTCCGCAGAGTAGGACCAGATTGTGTAGTGCGGTGGGGCCGCCGTTGGCCCAGTGCTGAATGTGGTGGGCGTCGGTCCAGGCTGGCGGGGTGTGACAGCCCGGCATGGCGCAGCCTTGGTCGCGCAGCTGTAGGGCGCGGCGGATGCCCGGCGGGATGGTGCGGGCGGTCCGGCCGACGTCTAACGGCTGGCCGGCGGTACCGAGTAGGGCGGGGATGATGCCCGCGTCGCAGGCCAGCCGTCTGACCACCGCGGCGGGCAGGACGGCGCCGTCTGGGGTTCGGCCGGCGCCGGCCAGCCGGCCGGCCAGCGTGTCGTGGTCGATGGTGACGACGACCGTGGCCGGGGTCTTGCCGGACGCTGGCAGGCCGCCGGCGGCCACCGCGATGGTGATCAGGTCGAGCAGGGCGTCGGCCCGGCGCCGGGCGGCCGGCCGGGGGTCTGCGCTGCCGTCTTCGGCGGGCCGGGGGGCGGCCAGCGGGTCGATCGCCGCGGCCAGCACGGCGCCGGCTTCGGCGTCGAGCCAGCCGGCCAGCCGGACCATCCCATCCGCGGCCGGGGTCAGATGCAACTGCCGGCGGCCGGCCTGCTGGACCAGCCGGCTGTCGGCGTCGGGGGTGCTGGTGAGTGTTTCGGTCAGGGCCCGGCCGGCCCGGCCCAACAGGACCGGGTCCAACACGGCCGCCTGGCCGATCAGGAACGCCTCCGCCCGGCCGGTGACCTCGGCCGAGACTGGGGGCAGGGCGGCCATCGTTTCGGTGATCACCCGGGCATGGGCGGCCGACAGCGCCCCGGCGGCCAGCGCCGCACCGGTCGCCGCGCACCGGCCGGCCAGCACACCGGCCAGCGCGACCGCCCGGGCCGCCTCCCCGGGTGCATCAGCAGCCGCCCCCGCAGCCAGCCCGCCGTGTCCGACCCCACCGAGGCGCCGAGGCGGCGCCGGCCGACCTCGCCGATCAGGGCCAGCTCGGCCGCGGCCAGCCGGGCCTTGACCGCCTGCAGCCGGTCCAACCCCTCGGCCACCTCGCCGTCAGACAGCGACCAGCAGGGCGCCCCGGCCAGACCCGCGACAGCCTCCTCGACCAGGCGCACCGCCGCCAACAGCGGATGCTCCCGGGTCCCCGTCGGCGCCTGACTCATAACCGTCAAACTAGCCAGCAGGTATGACACTTTCGCCCGCCACTAGCCCACCCGGAAACCCTTGTGGACAAAGAGATCCCTGTGGACAAGCGCGACCCAGCTAGGGCCGAAGCGAGTACCCTTCGGCAGCTCGCTTGAGCGCGGCCAAGGTGATCGGGATGCCACGACGGGCCGCCTGTTCGCGGGCGGCGATCTGCGCTTCGGCGTCATCGCCGTACCGCTCCTTGAATCCTGCGACACCGTCCGGGAGGAACGCCCACGACTCGGTCACGCGAGTGCCCCCCTCGACGGGCGCGAACGCGTAGCTCCAGCGCGCCCAGGATCCGTTCACCGCAAAGGTGAACTCGCGACCCCGATCGGCGACCAGCACCATGGATCTGGTCTCCCACACCCGCTCGGGTAGTTCGTTGCGGCCAACGAACCAGGCGCCGGCGCGAGGACCGCCGTCGCCTTCCCACCAGCCGGCCTTGCACACCGGACTCCACTCGCCCATGCGCGTCACGTCCGAAACCATGTCGTAGACGGCCTCCGGCGAGCTGGCTATGACGATCGATTCGGAGTAGCGGAGGTCACTCACACCGACAGTCTGCCCGTTCGGACCGACGACGCGTTTGATGTCCACGGCTGGAGCCCTCACGTGACTCGTACGCTGACGGCCGTGACAGCTGCCCTCGTCAAGCATCGGCAGATCGGCGCTCTTGCCGGCTCCGTCGTTGCCCTGTCCACTGCGTGCCAGGTGGCGCGGCCGGGACCGGCTGCCGATCATGCAGAGTCGATCGGGTGCATCCCGGTGACCGGACAGGCCAGCGCACGAGACGGCCATCTCCAGGCGGGCCCGTTTGACCGTGCCAACATCAGGATGTGGCTTCGCGCCAGGACGCATTCGACCAAGCTGTGGGTCAGCTCGGACATCGCGCGAGACGTGCCGCAGGCTGACATCAGCGCGGTCCGGGCCGGCGGCGGGACGCCGAGGATCCACCAAGTCAGGCCGTTGTCGCAGAAGGCACACGTGTCGGGCGGTCCCGCCAACTTTTGGCCTGGCGAGCTGGCACTCCCGCGACCCGGAGTCTGGGCGATCACGGTGACCATCGGCACCGACCGGACATGCTTTCGCGTCGACGTCAGCGAGCGTGCGGCAACAGGGGGTTAGCCTCAGCCGGCTCGGACCGCGCGGTGCAGAGCCACGATCCCGCCGGTCAGGTCCCGCCACTGCACCCGCTCCCAGCCGGCGCGCGAGACTCGAGCAGCGAGCGTCGCCTGATCGGGCCAGGCCCGGATCGACTCGGCCAGGTAGACGTACGCATCAGGATTGCTGCTGACCCGGCGGGCGAGCTCGGGCAGGCCGCGCATCAGGTACTCGAGGTAGACGGTACGAAACGCCGGCCAGGTCGGCCGGCTGAACTCGCAGATGACCAACCGGCCGCCGGGGCGAGTCACGCGCGCCATCTCCGCCAGGGCCGCGTCGACGTCCGCGACGTTACGCAGGCCGAAAGCGATGGTCACCGCGTCGAAGACGCCGCCGGCAAACGGCAGCGCCAACGCATCGCCGGCAACGAGGGGCACGCCGCGGCCGCGGCCTCGACCGAGCATGCCGAGGGAGAAGTCGCAGGCCACGACGTCCGCCCCGGAGCGGGCCAGCTCGACCGACGACACGGCCGTACCCGCCGCCAGATCGAGCACTTGCTCGCCCGGTCGCAGCGCCAGGGCCTCGCGGGTCAGCCGCCGCCACCTCCGGTCCTGGCCGAAGGACAGCACGGTGTTGGTCAGGTCGTACCGCCCGGCGACGCCGTCGAACATCGCGGCCACCTCATGCGGCTGCTTGTCCAGCGATGCCCGGCCCACGCCGGCGAGCGTGTCACACAAGGGTGACCGGCTGGCCGGACGACCTGCGCTCACCGCATCCTCGTACCCTCGTGCGGTGACCACCGCGTCGACGCGGCCCCTGCCGGCGACCGTCCGCAGCGTCGCTGTCGACGATCCCGGGGACCTGCTCCCCCACCTGCCGCGCACCGCACCCCTGGCCTGGCTGCGCGGCGGCGACGGGCTGGTGGGCTGGGGCGAGGCGGCCCGCCTGGACCTGCGCGGGAAGCCGGACCGGTTCGTCCGGGCGCAGGCCTGGTGGCGCAACGTGTGTGCGCAGTTGGATGTGGTCGACGACGTTCGCGTTCCCGGCAGCGGCCCGGTCGCCTTTGGCACCTTCACCTTCGATGCGGCCTCTAGCGGCTCGGCGCTGGTGGTGCCGCGGGTCCTGCTCGGCCGGCGGGCCGGCCGGTCGTGGCTGACCACCGTGGGCGCCGGGCAAGGCGCGCTAGCCAAGGTCGAGCCGCCGCTGCCGCCGCAACGGGTCCGGTATGCCGACGGCTCGATGCCGGCGATGGACTGGCGGGCCGCCGTCCGGTCAGCGGTGAGCGATATCAGAGCCGGCTGGCTGGAGAAGGTGGTCCTCGCCCGCGACCTGGTGGCGACCAGCGACACCGAGATCGACCCGCGCTTCCTGCTCCAGCGGCTGGCGGCCCGGTTCCCGACCTGCTGGACCTTCGGCTGCGCCGGCCTGGTGGGTGCGACGCCGGAGCTGCTGGTCCGGCGGATGGGCAACCGGGTCGAGTCGGGGGTGCTGGCCGGATCGGTGCGCCGGGGCCGCGACGCGGCGGAGGACGCCGGCCTGGGTGCGCAGCTGCTGGCTTCCGCCAAGGACCGGCACGAGCACGCGATCTCGGTCCGGTCGGTCGCCGATGGCCTGGCGCCGCATTGCCGGGACCTGCAGGTACCCGCCACGCCGCACCTGCTCCAGCTGGCCAACGTCGTGCACCTGGCCACAGACATCGCCGGAGAGCTCACGGATGCCTCGACGGCATTGGAGCTGGCCGGCCACCTTCATCCCACGGCGGCCGTCTGCGGCACCCCGACCGAGGTGGCCGCCGACCTGATCCGGCGCCTGGAGGGCATGGACCGCGGCCGGTACACCGGACCGGTCGGCTGGACCGACGCCCGCGGCGACGGCGAGTGGGGCATCGCGCTGCGGTGCGCCGAGTTGGCCGGGCAGTCGGTGCGCTTGTTCGCCGGCGGGGGAATCGTGGCAGATTCCGACCCGGACGAGGAACTGGCCGAGACGCAGGTGAAGCTCGCTGCGATGCGCGACGCGCTGGAGGGCGTTTAGCCGGCCAGCGCCGCCGCCACCGCTGCCTCGAGTCTGCGGTGCAGCGCCGCCGTGCGGGCCCGCTCCGTTCGCACCTCGATCAGCCGAATCCCGGATCCACGCAGCGCCGCCGGCAGGTCGCCCAGATCGGTCAGCAGTGTGTACGGGGTTGCCGTTGCCGCCGCCAGGTGCGCCAGATCGACGCCGTGCGGGGTGCCGAACACCCGCTCGAACCCCGGCTCGCCGGCCTGCTCGAGCGTGGTGAAGATTCCGCCGCCGTTGTTGTTCACGACCACGACGGCCAGGTCGGGTCTGGGTTCGTCGGGGCCGAGCACCAAACCGTTCTGATCGTGCAACAGCGCCAGGTCGCCGATCAGTGCGTACGCCGGGCCGCCGTGGCCGAGCGCCGCGCCGATCGCCGTCGACACCGACCCGTCGATGCCACTGACGCCCCGGTTGCCCACCACCCGCACGCCGTCGCGGATCGCCGGATACGCCTCCAGGTCGCGCACCGGCCGGCTGGACCCGGCGAAGAGCAGCGCCTCGCGCGGAAGTGCGGCCACCAGTTCGCGGGCCAGTCTCGGCTCGGACACGGTCTCGCCGGCGTCCAGCAGTGAATCGACGGCCGCCCGTGCGGCCCAGTCAGCCGCGCGCCAGCCGCCCAGCCATGACCGGGCCGGCCGGGCATCGGACGGCACCCCCGGCACCGCCGGCCAGACCTCGGCAGCCGACCGGGTGGGATCGCCCCAGAACCCGACCGGCTGCACGACGATCTGCCGACCCGCAGTCGCGAGATACCCCAGCAGCGACCGGGACAGGCCGGGCTTGCCCACGGTGAGCACAAGGTCTGCCCGATGGTCGGCGGAGAAGCCGCTGTCAGCAAGCAGCAGAGGATAGGTCGAGATGGCGTTTTCGCCGCATCGGGCGTTGCCGGTCGGCTCGGACAGCACCGGCCAGCCACAGCCGGCCGCGAGCGCAAGGGCCATGTCCACGTCCCGCTTGCGGGCGCCCGAGCCGATCACGACGACGCCGCGCTCGGGAGGTTCCTCCAGCAGCGGTGCAATCCGGCGGCCCGCGACCACCACGGTCCACGACTGGCCGTCCGGGCGGCCGTCGGGAGGTTCGATCCACTCCCCGTCGTCGCCGCCGACCAGGGGCTCGCGCAAGGGTAGGTTGAGATGCACCGGACCGTCCACAGTGGACGCCACTGCGCGAGCGACGAGGGAGCGCCAGTAGCGGACCATGCCGGCCCGCTCCTCGGGCACCCCCACGTCGGCGAAGAAGCGCACTGCGCCGCCGTACAGCTTCACCTGGTCGGCAGTCTGGTTGGCGCCGGTGCCGCGTAGCTCCGGCGGTCGGTCAGCGGTCAGCACGACCAGCGGCAGCTGCGCGTGGCTGGCCTCCAGGACCGCCGGGTGCAGGTTGGCCGCGGCGGTGCCCGATGTGCAGACGACGGCGACCGGCCGGCCGGAGGTCTGGGCCAGCCCGACTGCCAGGAAGCCGGCGGAGCGCTCGTCGATGCGTACGTGCAGGCGGACGCCCGGCCGGGCGGCCAGCGCCACCGCCAGCGGGGCCGACCGCGAGCCGGGTGAGAGCACCGCATCGGTCATCCCGCCGCGGACCAACTCGTCGACGAGGACCCGGGCCAGCGCCGTCGCGGGGTTCACTGCGACGCCGCCAACCGTTCGCGCCACCACAGCGCCCGGTCGGGCGCAGCAGCCAGCCGGTGCAGCGCGGCCGGGTCGGGGACCGGCCGGCGTACCGGCAGCTCGCCATTGACCGGCATCAGGGAGTCGCCCACCACGTCGTCGGTCAACAGCGCCACGGTGGCCAGTCCGCAGGCGTACGGCAACTCCGGCAGGGCGGCGGCGAGGGCCAGGCCCGCCGCGATACCGATCGAGGTCTCCAGGGCGCTGGACACCACGACCGGCAGGCCGGCGGCCTCTGCCACCCGCAGCGCCGGCCGCACGCCGCCGAGCGGCTGCACCTTCAGCACCACGATGTCGGCGGCTCCGAGGCCGGCCACCCGCAGGGGATCCTGTGCCGTCCGTACCGACTCGTCTGCGGCCAGCGGGACCTCGACCCGCCGGCGCAGCTCGGCCATCTCCTCCAGGGTGGCGCACGGCTGCTCGACGTACTCAAGATCGAAGCGGTCCAGCGCTGCGATGGCGCGGGCCGCCTCGTCGACCGACCAGGCGCCATTCGCGTCGATCCGGACCCGCCCGGCCGGGCCGAGAGCGTCGCGGACCGCCTCCACCCGGTCGAGGTCGGCCGCGAGATCCTGGCCCTTTTCGGCGACCTTGACCTTTGCCGTACGGCAGCCGCCCGAGCCCCGGACCATCTCGATCGCGTGCGCCGGCCCGACCGCCGGAACCGTCACGTTGACCGGCACGCTGTGCCGCACCGGCGCCGGCCATCCCTCGCCGGCGGCCTCGCGAGCCGAGGCCAGCCAGCGGCGGGCGACCGCCGGCGGGTACTCCAGGAACGGTGAGAATTCAGCCCAGCCGGCCGGCCCGCGAAACAGGGCGCCCTCGCGTACGTCGATCCCGCGGAACCGGGTCCGCAGCGGGATCGAGAAGACGACCGGCTCAGCCGGGTCAGGGGTGTCCATGTGATCCGTAGCCTATGGGCCATGCCGGCGCAGCCGAGAGTGTCCGAGTTGTTCGACCCGGCGGTCTGGCGGCCGGTGGCAGGCTTCGACCTGACCGACATCACCTACCACCGCCATGTGAGCCAGGGAACGGTACGGGTGGCCTTCGACCGGCCGGAGGTGCGCAACGCGTTCCGGCCGCACACGGTCGACGAGCTCTACGCCGTGCTCGATCACGCCCGGATGAGCGCGGACGTCGGCTGTGTACTGCTGACCGGCAACGGCCCCTCGCCGAGGGACGGCGGCTGGGCCTTCTGCTCGGGTGGCGACCAGCGGATCCGCGGCCGCGACGGCTACCGCTATGCCGGCGGTGACACCTCCGAAACGGTCGACCCGGCGCGGGCCGGACGGCTGCATATTCTCGAGGTGCAGCGGCTGATCCGCTTCATGCCCAAGGTCGTCATCGCCGTGGTGCCGGGCTGGGCGGCCGGCGGCGGGCACAGCCTGCACGTGGTGTGTGACCTGACCCTGGCCAGCCGCGATCAGGCCCGGTTCAAGCAGACCGACGCCGCCGTCGGCTCGTTCGACGGCGGCTACGGCTCTGCCTACCTGGCCCGGATGGTCGGCCAGAAGTTCGCCCGCGAGATCTTCTTCCTCGGCCGGGAGTACGACGCGCAACGGGCCCACGAGATGGGCATGGTCAACGCGGTGGTCGATCACGCCGACCTGGAGCGGGTGGCGCTGGAGTGGGCGGCCGAGATCAACGCCAAGTCGCCGACGGCGCAGCGGATGCTGAAGTTCGCCCTCAACCTGGTCGACGACGGGCTGGTCGGCCAGCAGGTGTTCGCCGGCGAGGCGACGCGGCTCGCCTACCAGTCCGACGAGGCGGTCGAGGGCCGGGACGCGTTCTTGCAGAAGCGGGCGCCGGACTGGGGCCCGTACCCCTGGTCCTTCTGACCCCGCGGCCCTCCAACCGCGCCAGAATCGCGCGATCAAGGGGAAATGGTCGTTAGTTGATCTTGGACAGCAGCCATTTCTCCTTGATCGCGCACGCGGGGGGGCACCGGGCGGGATCGGCGGGCCCCCTCAGCAGGTGGTCACGTAGCCTGCGGATGTGGTCGGCCGCCCGCTGCACGCCGCCGTTCTACCGGCCGGCCCGCAGCTGATCGAGCTGCTCAGCGCGGCCTTGGACGGTGGGCCCGCCCTGCTACCCGTCGAGCCGCGGATGCCGGCGCCGGCCCGCGAACGCCTGCTGGTCGCCATGCGCCCGGCCACCGTGATCAGCACCGCCGGCGCGGAACGGCGCGACGGCAGCGTGCCGGTGGCCGACGAGGTCGCCGTCGTCGTCGCCACATCGGGCTCGAGCGGCCGGCCCAAAGGGGTGGAGCTGAGCGCCGGCGCCCTGCGCCACTCGGCCGCCGCGACGCTGCGTCGGGTCGGCGCCCGGCCGGGCGACAGATGGCTGTGCTGCCTGCCCACGTCGCACGTCGGCGGGCTGCAGGTGCTGGTCCGCTCGCTCCTCGCCGGCACCGACCCGGTGCTGGTCGAACGCTTCGCGCCGGAGGCGGTCGCGGCCGCCGGCGTCGAGCATGTCGCCGTGGTACCGACCATGCTGATCCGGTTGCTCGATGCCGGCGTGGACCTGTCCCGCTTCCGCACGCTGCTGGTGGGCGGTGGGCGGTTGACGCCGGAATTGCGGGCCCGCGCTGTGGCGGCCGGCGGAACGGTGATCGGCACGTACGGCCTCACCGAGACCGCCGGCGGCTGCGTGTACGACGGGCTGCCGCTCGATGGTGTGCATGTGGACCTCGACCCTGACGGCCGGATAGTGCTCGCCGGCGACGTTCTGGCCCGCGGCTACCGCTTGCAGCCCGACGCGACGTCGGAGTCCTTTGTGGACGGCCGCCTCATCACCCACGATGTCGGCCGCTGGGGGCCGGACGGCCGGCTCGAAGTGCTCGGGCGGGTAGATGACGTGGTGGTCACGGGCGGCGTCAATGTCGCGGCCGGCGAGGTGGCGGACCTGCTGTCGACCCATCCGGGCGTCGCTCAGGTCGCGGTGACCGGCCGGCCGGACGACGAGTGGGGCCAGCGGGTCGTGGCGGTGGTGGTGCCACGCGACCGGGCCGCGCCCCCGACCTTGACCGAACTGCGCCGGCATGTGCTGGCCACCGCGCCGGCAGCCCTCGCGCCGCGCGAGGTGCAGATCGTCGCCGAGCTCCCGGTGCTGCCATCCGGCAAGGTGGACCGGCTCGCGCTACGGGCACTGGGGCGATGACTGCCGCCGCCGTCTGGCTCGCCGGCGCACGGCCGCGCACCCTGCCGGCTGCGGTGGTGCCGGTGGCAGTGGGCACCGGCGCAGCTGCCGCGGACGGCTCGCCGGTCTGGTGGCGTGTTCCGCTCGCCTTGCTCGTCGCCCTCGCCCTGCAGGTCGGCGTGAACTATGCCAACGACTACAGCGACGGGATCCGCGGGACCGACACCGACCGGGTCGGGCCGCTGCGCCTCGTTGGCTCCGGAACGGTTCCGGCCCGCCACGTCCTGCTGGCCGCCCTGACCTGTTTCGCGATAGCGGCCCTGGCCGGACTCGTGCTCGCCGCGGTGACCAGCTGGTGGCTGGTGGTCATCGGGGCAGCCGCCATCGGTTCGGCCTGGTTCTATACCGGCGGACCCGTCCCGTACGGCTACCGGGCACTCGGCGAACTCGCCGTCTTCGTGTTCTTCGGCGCGGTCGCGGTCATCGGCACCTCGTACGTGCTGATCGAAGCGGTGACCTGGACCGCAGTGGTTGCCTCGGTCCCGATCGGCCTACTGGCCTGCGCGCTGCTGGTGGTCAACAATTTGCGCGACCTCGACGCGGATGCGGCCGCCGGCAAGCGCACCCTTGCCGTCCTGGTCGGAGACCATCACACCCGGGAGCTGTATACCGCTCTGATGCTGCTGCCGTTCCCGGTGGCTACCGCGTTGGCACTGCGGTCGCCTTTCGCCCTGCTTTGCCTGGCCGCGACCCCGGTCGCGGTGGCCCCGGTGCGCCGGGTGCTGATGGACGCGGTCGGCCGAGAACTCGTCGATGCGCTCCGGATGACCGGCCGGGCACAGTTGGCCTTCGGGCTACTGCTAGCCGTGGGACTCGCAATCGGCTGACGCCAGTCCGGGCCGGGCACGCCCTATCCGACGACCGACGCCACCCGGGCAACGGCCTCGGTCATCAACGCCCGAGAGGTAGCGATGTTCAGCCGGGCGAAGCCGGCCCCCGGGCGGCCGAAGTCCGGCCCAGAGGTGAGCGCGACCCGCCCGCGTTCGAGCAGGGTGGCCGCCGGGTCGTCGCCCAGGCCGTACGCGGACAGGTCCAGCCAGGCAAGGAAGCCCGCCTGCGGCGGTATGTAGCGGACCCGCGGCAGCCGCTCGGCGAGGAGGCCGGCGAGCGCGGCCCGGTTGCCGTCGAGATAACCGAGCACCTCGTCGAGCCAGGGGCCGCCGGAGCAGAACGCGGTGATGCCGGCGAGCACGCCGAACAGGCCGGTGCGGTAGCGGACCTCCAGCGGGATGCGGTCGGTCATCGCCCGCGTCGCCCCGTCAGTCACGATCAGCGCAGCGCACTTGAGACCGGCCAGGTTGAAGGCCTTGGAAGCCGACGTCAGCGCGACCGCCCGGGTGGCGGCGGCCGGACCGAGCGAGAGATAGGCGGTGAACTGCGCGCCGGGCAGGGCGAGCGGCGCGTGGATCTCATCGGCGACCACGGCGACGTCGAAACGGCGCGCCAGCCGGGCCACCTCGGTCAACTCGGCCGGGGTGAACACGACGCCGGTCGGGTTGTGCGGGCTGCACAGCAGGTACGCCCGCGCGCCGCCGCGGAACGCCCGCTCCAGCGCAGCGAGGTCGAGGGTGTAGTCGGCGCCGGTGTTGACCAGCGGCGCCTCGACTACCCGCCGGCCGAGATCGGCGATGGTGGTGAAGAACGGCGGGTAGACCGGCGTGTTGATGACCACGCCGTCCCCGGATCGGGTCAGCAGTCGCAGGCACTCAGCCACGCCGGCCATGACGTCGGGCAGCGCCGAGACGGCGGCCGGATCGACAGTCCACTTCAGACGCTCCGCGGCGAACTGGGCAACCGCCTCGCCAAAGCCCTCGAAGCTGGCATAGCCCGTGTCGTCCCGGTCGACGGCCTCACGCAAGGTGGCTTTGACGGCCTCATCGAGTGGAAAATCCATCTCTGCCACCCAGGACGGCAGCACGTCGGCAGGATATTTGTGCCACTTGGCGCTGCGCCGTTGCCGCAGCTGCTCCCAGGTCAGCTCGTCGAAGCGATGGCTCACGCCTGCCGTCCCAGCTCGATGCTCACTGCTGCCATTGGCCGGTCTCCATCAAGTGTCGAAGCGTCGCGTCGTAGGGCGTGATGTCCAGGTCGTGCTCGGCGAGCCAGCCATCGTCGTAGTAGGTGCCGAGATATCGCTCGCCGCCGTCGCAGAGCAACGTGACGACACTGCCCGAACGGCGCTCGGCGCGCATCTGCGCGACCAGCATCAGCGCCCCCCAGAGGTTGGTCCCGGTCGACCCGCCGGCTTTGCGGCCGGTGACCGCGTACATGTGACGCATGGCGGCGATGGAGGCCGCGTCCGGCACCCGGACCATCCGGTCGATCACCTGGCCGACGAAGCTCGGCTCGACCCGGGGCCGGCCGATGCCTTCGACCCGCGACCCCAGGCCGGTCTCGTACGAGGCGTCATCGGTGGCCCAGCCTCCGAAGAAAGCGGAGTTCTCCGGGTCGACCACGCACAACCGGGTCGGGTGCCGGCGGTAGCGCACGTACCGGCCGATGGTCGCGCTGGTCCCGCCGGTGCCCGCACCCACCACGATCCAGTCGGGCACCGGGAACCGCTCCTGGCGCAT
Source organism: Actinomycetota bacterium (assembly GCA_030948385.1). Taxonomy (GTDB): domain Bacteria; phylum Actinomycetota; class Actinomycetes; order Mycobacteriales; family QHCA01; genus QHCA01. The sequence continues at coordinate 628 of JALZAK010000044.1, read as the reverse complement.
CTGCTCGAAGATCGACTCCGCGATGTTGTTGTTGCCCCGCCAGTCGGTGGCCCGCTCGGCGAAGGTGAACTGGTCCATGAAGTGCCCACCGCACTCGCGGGCCAGCCGACGCGACTCGTCGTACACCCGGGCCGGGTCGTCAACCAGGTGGCACCGGCCACCGTGGAACTCGATCAGCTCGATCTTTTCCGCGCTGGTGCCTGCCGGCATGACCGCGACGAATGGCAGCCCCAGCATCCGGGCGAAATACGCCTCGGACACGGCCGTCGACCCGCTCGTGGCCTCGACGATCGTCGTACCCGGGCCGATCCAGCCACTGCACAGCGCGTAGAGGAACAGCGAGCGGGCCAGCCGGTGTTTGAGGCTGCCGGTCGGGTGGGTGGACTCGTCCTTGAGGTAGAGGTCGATCCCCCAGTCGGCGGGCAGCGGGTAGGCGATCAGGTGCGTGTCGGCGGACCGGTTGGCGTCGGCCTCGACCCGGCGCACCGCCTCGTCGGCCCAGTCGCGGCCGGCCGGGTCGAATCGGTCGAGCACCCCGTCGCCGTCGTGATTGTGATCGCTGCGCTTCACTCGATCGGCTCGTCCCCACGCAGCTTGGCCCGCAGCTCCCGTCGGGCCCGGGCCCGAC
>JALZAK010000150.1 GCA_030948385.1 Actinomycetota bacterium | reverse complement strand
ATCTCGACACCCGCCGGCATGACTTCCACGTCGCGATCGAGAACTGGCAGCACGACTTCAACATCGGCACGGTGGTCCGCACCGCCAACGCCTTCCTCGCCCGCGAGGTGCACATCGTCGGCCGGCGCCGGTGGAACCGCCGCGGCGCGATGGTCACCGAGCGCTACCAGCATGTCCGCTATCACCCCGACATCGAGGCACTCATCGGGTACGCCGGCGAGCAGGGCCTGACCGTGGTCGCGGTCGACAACCTGCCCGGCGCGGTCCCGCTGGAGAGCATCGAGCTGCCGCGGCGGTCGTTGCTGCTGTTCGGTCAGGAGGGCCCTGGGCTGTCCGAGCCGGCGCGGGCCGCGGCGCACCTGGTCTGCTCGATCGCGCAGTTCGGCTCGACCCGCTCGATCAACGCCGGCGTGGCCTCCGGTATCGCCATGCACGCCTGGATCCGCCGGCACGCCGATCTCTCTCGATGAATCCGGCGCTGCCGCGGCGCACGTACTCCTAGGGTCGCTGCTCTTACACCTGACTGGAGGCTCCCGCATGAGCGTTGTGGATGGGGTTCCCGGGCACGTCGCGATCGTCGGAGCCGGGCCGGTCGGTCTGGACGCTGCGCTCGCGGCCCATGACCGCGGCTGGTCCTTCACCGTCTACGAGGCCGCACCGTCGGTCGGCGGCAATGTGCGCAGCTGGGGCCATGTCCGGCTGTTCACCCCATGGGAGCTGAATGTCTCCGACCGGATGCGGGCCCACCTGTCGGCCGCCGGCGTCGAGGTGCCCGCGGGCGCGGACTATCCGACCGGCGGTGAGCTGGTCGAGCGGCTGCTCGAGCCGGTCGCCGCGCTGCCGGAGATCGCGGCCAACCTGCGGCTGGGCACTCGGGTCGAGTCGGTCGGTCGTGAGGGCCTGCTCAAGCACGAGGAGATCGCCACCGACGTGCGCGGCGGCACGCCCTTCCGGCTGCTGGTCACCGGCCCGGACGGCACTGAGGGCGTCGAGCACGCCGACCTGGTGCTGGACTGCAGCGGCTCGTACGCCAACCCGAACATGCTCGGCGACGGTGGCATCCCCGCACCGGGGGAGCGGGCGGTGGCCGACCGGATCACCCGCAAGATCCCGCGGCTGGATGCCGGCGACTGGGGCGGCCGGACGGTGCTCCTCGCCGGCGCCGGCAAGTCGGCGCAGACCGTCGCGCGCGATCTGGCCCAGCTGGCTGAGACGTCGCCGCAGACGCGCGTCGTCTGGGCGGTCCGCAACAGCACCCCCGACTGGGGGGCCATCCCCAACGACACACTCCCGCAGCGGCAGGAACTCGTCGACGTCTCCGAGCGGCTGCGGCAGGGCAGCCATCCGTCGTTCGACGTGCGTACGGGCGTCGCTGTCGATCGACTGTCCGAACGCGACGGTCGCGTGGTCGCGACGCTTCGCGCAGCCGACCGCACCGAAGAGGTCGAGGTCGACCACGTCGTCGCGCTCACCGGCTTCGTCCCCGACGCCGGTATCTACCGCCAGCTGCAGGTGCACGAGTGCTACGCAACCGGAGCCCCGATCACCCTGTCCGCCGCGCTGCTCGGCGACGAGGCGGCCGACTGCCTCGACCAGGACAGTCACGGGGTCGACGTCTTGCGCAGCCCCGAGCCCAACTTCTTCATCCTCGGCATGAAGTCCTACGGGCGAGTCAGCAGTTTCCTACTCAAGGTGGGCTACCAGCAGGTCGACGAGGTGGTAAACGCTTACGCACCCGCTCGCTGACGGGGCGCCCCGGCGCTAGCCGAGGCAGGCTTCCAGCACGATCTCGAACAGCGCCGCCTCGGCCCCCCGCCGGCGCACGTCGTCGCTCGCCGGCAGCGGATCGGTCCAGGACCGGCCGGCCAGCACGTCGTCCCACACATGCAGAACGGCCACCCGGCGCATGCCGGCCCAGGCCGCGGCGCTGAAGGCCGCCGAGGTCTCCATGTCCACACCAAGGTGGCCGGCCGCCGACCAGCCGGCGACCAGCTCGGGCGGTTGCCGGAGCAGCACTTCGGTGGTCACGTGCGGTCCGGAGTGGACGGTCAGATCGTGCCGGCGCGCGACGGCAGCGGCGGCCATTACCAGGCTGCGCGTCGCGGTGCCGCGCGGGCCGCCGCCGTACGCCGCGGAAGCACCCTCGGCCACCGTCACCTCGGTGGGGACCAGCACGTCACCAGGCCGGATGCCGGGTTGCAGGCCGCCGCACGAGCCGATCACCGCGACCGCCGGCGTGCCCAGCTGGCCGAGGATATGCACCGGCTCGACGACCCGCGGCGCACCGTACACGGACGCGTAGACGATCGGCCGGCCGCGCCAGCGGCCCCACCACCAGTCCGGCGCGGCCAGCTCCCGCACGTCGGCCAGCAGCGGCAGCCGCTGCGCCTCCCGGTCGCGACGCCACCAGGAACCCTCGACGACGAGGAGCTCGGGCCGCTCGTCGGGGTTCAGCCCGGTGACCGCCCACCAGTCCTGATCCATCGAGCGGACCCCCTCAGCCGTAGACATTCTCCTCCGACGTGGGCTCGGCGCCGGCCGCGCCGAACCGCCAGCGGGTCATCGTCTCCGGGAACGCGATCTCCGCCCAGCTGTGGCCGAGTGCCGGCGTGACCGCCCAGGCGGGCCCCTCGCCCAGACCGCAGCGTTCGCCGGTGCGCGGGATGACGTACTTCGAGGCGTAGGCGGCGTCGGCCCGGCCCAGGTAGTCGCCGTCGACGGGCTCGGCCGTCCCGTCGAGGATCACCACGTTGTCGGCGCTCTCCAGGTGCACGGTGACCCGCGGGTCGGCGGCCAGGTTGCGGGCCTTGACCGACGACGGCGATGTGCTGAAGCACACCCGACCGTCGAGCCAGACGCCCCAGACCGGCGCCGCGTGCGGTCGCCCGTCCGGCCGGCGGGTGACGATCCAGTAACTCCGCGCCTGCTCGAGGCGCAGCGCGACCTCGGCCCACGAGGTGGGGATCCGTTCGCTCATGGCGCCCATCCTGCCGGGTGCTCAGTTCGGCAGGAGGTCGGCCACCAGCCTCTGCGTACGGGCGCGGATGTCGTCGCGGATCGCCCGGACCGTGTCGCGGTCCGCCCCGGCCGGGTCGGCCACGGCCCAGTCCTCGTACCTCGTGCCGGGAAAGACCGGGCAGGCGTCGCCGCAGCCCATCGTGACCACGACGTCGGAGGCTTGCACGGCGTCGTTAGTGAGCCGGGTTGGCTGCTCGCCGGCGAGGTCGATGCCGGCTTCGCGCATCACCTCGACCACCACCGGGTTGAGGCGGTCGGCCGGGTCCGAGCCGGCCGAGCGGACCTCGATCCCCCCGCCCGACATCGCGTGGACGAACGCGGCGGCCATCTGCGACCGGCCGGCGTTGTGTACGCAGACGAACAGCACGCTGGACCGCTCCGGCTGGGCGATCACGACACGGTGGGGCTGCGCCGCTCGACGAACACCACGTCTCGCCACCTGTCGCGGTGGCGGCCGACGCGCTCGCGCGTACCCACGGTCCGGAAGCCCGCGGAGTTGTGCAGCGCCAGGCTCGCTGTGTTGTCCGGGAAGATCCCGGACTGCACGGTCCAGATCCCGGCTCGCTCGGTCGAGGCCACCAGCGCTGCCAGGAGAGCCCGCCCGACTCCGGTGCCGCGGGCCGCCGGATCGACATAGAGGGAGTTCTCCACCACGCCGGCATACGCGCAGCGGTCCGAGACGGGCGAGCAGGCGGCCCAGCCCAGGACGGCGCCGGCCGGGGAGACCGCGACGAAGCGGTGCGCCCGCAGGCGTGCCTCGTCGAAGGCGGCCCAGTCCGGGGCGGCAGTCTCGAAGCTGGCCTGCCCCTCGTCCAGGCCGGCCTGGTAGATCGTCAGGACCGCGCCGGCGTGCTCGGCCGTCATCGGCACGACGCTGAAACCTGCCGCGGTGCCATCGGGCTTGGTGGCCCGCACGATCGCAGCGTGCAGCTTGTTGTCGCGGGCGCCGGTGGTGCGGACCTCGACGTCGACCAGCCCAACCGCCCGCAGGGCGGCGGCGTAATCGCCGGCGGTCAACGCGGTGGCGAGGCACTCGACCTCGTCGGCGCCCGCGGCCCGCTCGGCGTCAGTGAGGCTGTCGTCGGCGATGATGTCGCTGATGCCCAGCCGGCCACCCGGACGCAACACCCGGTGGATCTCGGCGAAGACCCGCGCCTTGTCCGTCGACAGGGCGACCACACAGTTGGAGATCACCGCGTCCACGGCGTCGTCCGGCAGCGGGATTGCCTCGATCCGCCCAGCCCGAAACTCCACATTGGACACTCCGGCCCGCTCCGCGTTGCGCCGCGCAAGGGCCAGCATCTCCCCGGTCATGTCCAGCCCGATCGCCCGCCCGCTCGGGCCGACCCGGCGAGCCGACGCCAGCACATCCAGGCCGGCGCCGGAGCCCAGGTCGAGGACCGTCTCTCCCTCGCGCAGGTCCAGCACCTCGACGGGGTTGCCGCAGCCGAGGTCGAGGACACCACTGTCGGGGGCGGATCGGGCGGCCGCGGCATAGCGGTCGCGCACCGCCTCCAAGGCGGGTTCGGAACCGCCGACCAGACGGCCGAACAGCGCGCCGAGCAGCAGCACTCCCGCCACCCCCCCGACAATCTGCGCAGCGATGAAGCCGGGCACCGAACCCGGCGCGATGCCGGCGAACGTGTCGGTGAACATCCGGCCGACCGTGACCGCGGGGTTGGCGAACGAGGTCGAGGAGGTGAAGAAGTACGCCCCGCCGATGTAGGCAGCAACCGCCGCCGGGGTTCGGCCGCCGCGGCCGGTCCGGGCCAATACAAAGATCAGCAGAACCAGCCCAGCGGTTGCCACGATCTCGCCGAGCAGCAGGTGTCCGGCCGACCGGTCCGTGGTGGACCAGCGGACGAGCGGCGCGGCGAACATCGCGTCCGCCAACACGGCGCCGGCCACCCCGCCGGCGAGTTGGGCGCCGATGTACCCACCCAGGTCCGTTGTGGACAGTCGGCGCTCGCGGCGGCCGAGCCACCAGTCGACGGTCGACACGACGGGGTTGAGGTGCGCCCCGGAGACCGGGCCGAAGATCAGGAGCAGGACGTACAGGCCGGCGGCGGTTGCCGTGGCGTTCTCCAGCAGTTCCAGCCCGGGCTGGCCAGGTGACCGACGCTGAGCGGCGATGCCGGATCCGACGACGACCGCTACGAGCAGTGCCGTGCCGCAGAACTCGGCGAGCAGCCGGCGCCACAGCGCCGGACGGTTCGGGTCGGTCACGACGAGGTCCCGACCGGGGCGCCCGCCCCGAACAGCTTGGCGAGCAGGGCGATCCGCTCGCTCACCACTTGGTAATAGACCCAGCTGGCCCGCCGCTCACAGGTGAGCAGACCGGCTTCGCGCAGGACCTTGAGGTGGTGGCTGATCGTGGGCTGCGAGACGTCGAAGTCGTCGGTCAACTCACATACGCAGGCCTCGCCGCCGGCGTGGGACGCGATCAGCGACAGCAGCCGCAAACGGACCGGATCGGCCAGTGCCTTGAGCACGCCGGCCAGGTCGACGGCCTGATCCGCCGTCAGCGCGTCGGAGGTTACCGGCTGGCAGCACTCCAGCAGCGGTAGGAGCACTCGATTCGACACCCATCTATGTTGACAGACATCGATACCAGTGTCCATCATGGGGGCGGTATTGATGGTTGTCTATGAGAGGCGGAACGCGATGAGCACGGATCATGACGCTGACTTCGGCTCCCGGGTGCAACTCGCGCTGCGGGTGCCCGACCTGGCCCGCTCGGTGGACTTCTACTCGAAGCTGTTCGGCGTCCAGCCGGCCAAGCGCCGCCCCGGGTACGCCAACTTCGCGATCAGCGAGCCGCCGCTCAAGTTGGTCCTGATCGAGGGTCAGCCGGGCGAGAAGACCCGCCTCGACCACCTCGGGGTAGAGGTCGCCTCCACCGCGGAGGTGACAGCGGCCACCGCCAGGCTGGCCGGCGCGGGGCTGGGCACCCGGACCGAGGAGAACACCACCTGTTGCTACGCCGTCCAGGACAAGGTGTGGGTTAGTGGCCCCGGCGAGGAGCCGTGGGAGGTCTACGTGGTCAAGGCCGACGTGCCGGCGGGAGAGCAAGTGCAGGTGTCCGCCGGTTGCTGTAGCTGAGCGCCAGTTGGATTACGCGGCGGCCTGCCCCAGCGCCGGGCCGCCGGCCGTGACGAGCTCCAACGGCCGCCGGGCGGCCTCCGGTCCGCCGCGGGCGGAGAAGACCACCATGGCCACGACGCCGAGCAGCCAGAAGCCGATGACCAGGGCGTAGCCGACCGTGAAGGACGTCGTCTGGGCGATCGTGGTGACCAGCAGCACGCCGAAGGCGGCGCCGACCCGGCCGACGGCCACCGACATGCCGACGCCGGCACCACGCAGGTGGGTGGGGAACAGCTCGGTGAAAGTCGGGTACGCCGTCGTCCAGGCGGCCGTGGCGAACGCGTTGGACACCATGAAGGCGAGTAGCACCAAGGTGCCGGACTTCGTCGCCGTCGCAGCGGCGAGTAGCACCACGCCGGCCGCGGCCAGGCTGTAGGCGGTCAGCACCGTGCGCCGGCGGCCCAGCCGGTCGAACAACGCCGTCATGGTCAGCCCACCGGCTAGGGCACCGACGTTGCCCATGATGAAGAAGAACGGGATCTGCGCCGCCGGGATGTTGATGGCCGGCAGTACCACGAGCGACAGCAGCGCGAAGATCCCGTAGTAGCCGAAGGCCTCGGACAGGTCGAGCAGGCAGCCCAGGGCGAGCCGGCCGGGGTAGCGGCCGACCAACTCGCGGAGCGCAGCACCGAACGTCGGGGTGGCCACCTCGACATCGGCGCCGTCCACCGGCGCGAGCGTCGAGACCCCGCTGCGCCGCTCCAGGTCGGCCACCACGGCTTCCGCGTCGGCCGCGCGGCCCTGGCTGGCCAGCCAGCGGGGGGATTCGGGCAGCCGGCGCCGGAAGATCAGTACGACGAGGGCCAGCACGCCGCCGAGTGCGAAACCGTACCGCCAGGAGACCGAGTCGGACAGCTTCAGGGTGTTGAGCAGCCAGTACGCCAGCAACCCGGACGCGATCGCGCCGACCGGCCAGAAGTTCATCACCGCAGCGCCGGCCTTGCCGCGATGCCGCGCCGGCATCAGCTCCGCGATGGCCGAGTTGATGATCGAGTATTCCGCGCCGACGCCGAGGCCGGTGAGGAAGCGCAGCACGATGACTACGTAGATGCTCGGGGAGAGTCCGGTGAGGACGGTGAACGTGGCGTACCACAGCAAAGTGGCGACGAACAGCCGACGCCGGCCGAAGCGGTCGGCCAGCCGGCCGCCGGCCAGCGCGCCGACCAGGATGCCGACCAGCCAGGAAAAGAAGACGAACTGGCCGGTCAGCGGGCCGGCGCCGAAGTGCTTCTCCAGCGGGTTGATGACGCTGCCAACGAGGTTGACCTCGAGGGAGTCGAAGAGCCAGCCGGCGCCGAGCCCCAGCGCGATCATCGTCTGCACCCTGGTCCAGGGCAGCGAATCGAGCCGGCGTCCGATGGATGTGGTGTCGATCGTCAACAGATCTCCTCGGGTCAGACGGCGCAGTTGTAGATGAGCGGCAGGCTGCCGTCACCCTGGCGCAGGGTCAAGAACCGCTCCACGGCGAGTCGTTTGGCCTCGGCCATGGACGTGTCGGGGCCGGCGAGCAGCATGTCGCCGCTGGTCTCGACGTCGGCGCCGGCCGGATGCCAGTGCCAGCCGTCGGTGCTGACCGCGAGTTCGGGCACCGTGTTGGCCTCGTCCACCACCAGGCCGGCGTCGGAGAAGCCGCGCTTGATCAGTGGCCGGACCGCGAAGTCGCGACCGACGATCCCCAGCTCGGCCAGCAGTGACCGCAGCGCCGGCACCTCAGCGGCGTTGTCGTCGGTCTCGGTCATCCCGACGCGGACCGGCAGTCCCAGGGACTGCGCGATCCGGATGCCCTCCATCGCCTTGACCCACGAGCCGGAGCCACGGTTGCGGTCGTGGGTGGCGGCCCGCGCGCCATCGATCGAGGTCTGCAGCACCAGCCGCTCCCGGCCAGCGAGGCGCTTCAGCTGCTCCAGCCGAAATCCCGTGTAGACAGTGCCGTTCGTCAAGCAGACGGTGTCGAGCCGGTCGCTGGCGTAGAGCAGCATCTCCACGATCTCGGGCTCGAGGAACGGCTCGCCACCGGTCACGTACACCTCGGTGAACCCCTCGTCGACTGCCTCGTCGATCAGCTCGCGGAACCGCGCCAGGCCGACCTGTCGGCGACGCGCCTTGGGGTGCGAGGCCACCGAGCAGTACCAGCACGCCAGGTTGCAGTGGAAGTTCGTGTAGAGCCACAGCCGCGGCGGGAACAGCGGCGAACCGAAGAGCGGTACGACGGGCAAGCCGTCGTCGGCCACCTCCGGTGCGTCCGCCCAGGACACCGCTTCGGCGCCGAACCCGGTGGGCAGCGCGCTGCGGTAGAGCTGGTAGCGGCCGCGCGACCGTTCGTGCGGCGGCACGATCTCCAGGCAGGTTGTCCACCAGCCCGATTCCACCGTCTCCACAAACGCCTCGGGCAGGCCGCCGGCCCGCATGGACGCGGCGTGTGCGCGCCAGTCGTAGTCCAACGGCACCAGCTGGGCGCTTGCCGTGCCGTCCACCAGGTCGAGGACGGCGTACCAGACGTTGCGCCGGCCGTCGTTGGCCGGCCGGCCGAGGACGCCGACGTTGACCACCAGAGTGCCGTCGACCCGGCGTTGCCAGGGCAGGCCGGAATGCGTGCACAGGACCACGTCGGCACCGCTCGTCTCGACGCGCAGCCGATGCTCGGTGTCGGGCAGCGACTCCCACCAGAAGTCGTTGAGCTGCACGGTCGATCCGTGCACCATATGGACGTCGACGCCGGCAATGGTCTCGCGGCGCTCGGTAGGCAGGGTGCGCATCCACGCGGCGAACGGCGCGCAGGTGCGCGCGCGGGTGAAGTCGTACATGAGTTGCGCGAACTCGTTGTCGCGTGGGTCGCGGTAGCCGCAGCCGCAGTCCGGATCGCCCCGGCCGATCGCGACGTCGTAGTTGCCGGCGATGCATTCGATGCCGTTGTCGCGCAGCAGCGGCCAGATCGCGTCCGGTTCGGCACCGTAGCCACCCAGGTCGCCCAGGCAGAACAACCGCTCCGCGCCACGCTGCCGGGCGTCGGCCACGAAGGCGCGCAGGGCGTACGGGTTCGAGTAGGTGCCCCCGCAGACGGCGACCCGGGTCATGGTCCCCTCTCGTCGGTGCGCGCAGTCAGACAAAACCTACGTGGCGAGCATCGCCGGCGGATTGCCGGCGCTAGAAGTCGCCGCCCCCGCCACCCCCGCCGAAGTCGCCGCCCCCGCCGAAGTCACCCCCGCCGCCGAAGTCCCCCCCACCGCCCCAGTCGCCGCCGCCACTGTCGGAGCCCTGCGCGTAGCCCTGGTCGTAGCCGCCGCCGTAACCCCCGCCGTAGCCGCCGCCCCAGCCACCGCCGAACATCCCCCCGCCGAACATCCCCCCGCCGTAGCCGCCGTAGAAGGGACCGCGGACCGCGTCGAAGAGGGCGTCCGCGATCAGCACCCCGCCGAGGCCGGCCGCGCCGCCGATGAGCGCGGTCTTCCAGAACGGCTGGCTGTACCAGCCTCCCGGCACCCGGCCGCCCCCGACGATCCCACCCGGGTAGTAGTACGGCGCGTCCTGCGCGTACGCCGGCCGCATCTGGATCTGCTGGCCGCCGAGATCGACGCTCTGCTCGCGCTCGATCCGACCGGCGGACTGCTGCACGCTCGTGGGAGGAAGGTCCGGGCCGGGGTCGATGCCGAGGGCCGTCCGGGCCGCCTGGGCGTAGTGCAGCCCCTCCAAAGCGGTGTCGCGGGCCGACCGGAATCCGGCCTCCGTGGTCGCGGCGGATAGCTCCGAACCGGCCGCGTTGTAGCGCTCGCTGGCGTCGCCCAGGGCTTGCCGGGCGCTGGCATTGTCGCCGGCGGACAGGTTGAGCACCTCGCCGCCGAGTCGCTCGTACCACCGATTGGCTTCCGTCCGCAGTGCGTCGATCTGGCCGCGGCGGCTGCGCCGGCGCAGCAACCCGAACATCAGCGCACCGAGCCCGCCGAGGACCAGCAAGACCAGCAGGAACGTGCCGATCCCGCTGCCGCTGGCCGACGTGGTACGGACCGGCTCCAGCCCCCCGCCGGACGTGCCGCGATTGGCGCGCGCCGCGGCCACCTTGTCCACGAACACGGTAAGCACCTTGGTCACATCGGGCTTGGCCTGCTCGAAGGCCTGGCGGGACAGCGTCGCCGCCGCACCGGACGGCAGCGCCGAGGAAGCAGCCCGGAAGTGCTTGCCGACCAGCACGGCAACGGTCAGCTGGCCACCGAGCTGGCGCCCGATGTCCGCCGGCACCGCGTCGGGGGTACTGCTCGCGCTGTCCGGCAGCACGGCCACGTAAATGGACGCGCCGCTCGACCGGATCCGGTCCCGGACCTTGCCGGCGTCGACCTTGCCCGCCTCCTCGGCCGCCGGGTCGACGTAGACGTGCTCACCGGTACGGAAAGCCGACACCGCTGCCGCGGTGGGATCCGCCGCGGCGCCGGCGGCCGGCGCCGACAGGACGACGGCCAACGGGACGGACAGCAGGGCACCTAGCGGGAGGAGTCTCACGCCTGGAGTGTGCCCGTTACAGGTCGGATCACACGGGCCGGGGGCCGGCTACCAGGAGGCCATGACGTGCTTGCGCCGGGTGTAGTCGCGCAGCGCGTACACCGACAGATCGCTGCCATGACCGGATTGCTTCATGCCGCCGTGCGGCATCTCGCACGCCAGCACGGAGTGGCAATTGATCCACACCGCGCCGGCATCCAGCCGCCGCGCCAGCCGCATCGCGCGGGCGTGGTCGCGGGTCCACACGCTGGCGGCCAGACCGTACGGCGTCGCGTTGGCCAGTTGGACCATCTCCTCCTCGCTCTCGGCGTGCTGCACCGTGATCACCGGACCGAAGATCTCCTCGGCCGCCAGCTCGTCGCCGGGCTGCACCCCCGCGACCACGGTGGGCGCGTAGTAGAAGCCCGGCCGGTCCAGCCGGGCGCCGCCGGTGACCAGCTCGGCGTGGTCGGCCCGCCGATCCACCAGCCCGGACACCCGCTCCAACTGGTCGGGGTTGTTCAACGCACCGTAGAAGCCGTCCGGCCCGACCGGCGTGCTATCGGCCTGGCCGGCCAGGCCGGCGACCAGGTCGTCGTAGTGGTCGCGTGTGGTGATCACCCGGGTCGCTGCTGTGCAGGACTGGCCGGCATTGAAATAGCCGGCGCCGATGATGCCGGCGAGGGTGGCGTCTGCCTCGGCGTCGGGGAAGACAAGGACCGGTGCCTTGCCGCCCAGCTCCAGGTGGGTGCGCTTGAGCGCGGCGCCGGCAGCCGCGGCCACCTCGCGCCCGGCCCGCTGTGAGCCGGTGATCGCCACCAGGTCCGCAACCTCGTGAGTAACCATCGCCCGGCCGGTGTCGCGGTCGCCGCACACGACGTTGAGGACGCCGGGCGGCAGGTGCTCGGCAGCCAGCTCGGCCAGCAGCAGCGGGGTGACCGGCGTGCTCTCGGCCGGCTTGAGTACCAGCGCGTTGCCGGCCGCAAGGATCGGCGCGATTTTCCACACGGCCATCATCAACGGGTAGTTCCACGGCGTCATCGCCGCGACCACACCCACCGGCTCGGTGCGGACGTAGGACGTGTGACCGGCGACGTACTCGCCGGCGGCCAGCCCATCGAGACTGCGAGCCGCGCCGGCGAAGAAGCGGAAGCAGTCCGCGATATGTGGCATCTCGTCGCGCAGCATGGAGGCCCGCGGCTTGCCGGTGTTGCGCACCTCGGCCGCGACGAACTCCGCGACCCGTGCGTCGATGGCATCGGCAATCCGCAGCAAGGCCCGCGCGCGCTCGGCCGGCGTGGCGCCGCGCCAGACGGCCGCCCCTTCGCGGGCCGCGGCGAAGGCCGCGTCCAGGTCCTGGGCGTTGCTGATCGGCGCGGTGCAGTACGGCTGGCCGGTCGAAGGGTCGAGGACGTCGGTGTAGTGCTCGGCGGTCGACCCGACGCGGCGACCGGCGACGACGTTGCGCAACGTGGGGTTCATGGGTCCTCAGGATGGGGTGGGGGAGACGGGCGGGCCCGATGAGGTGAACAGCGGAGCGGGGCTCGGCTGCAGGTCGCGGGAAGGTGCTGGTAGCGGACCGCCGTGGTGCGAGGCGAATGCGACGGTGAACAGGATCAGCGCAGCAGCGACAGCGGCGGCGCCCAACGCGAGCGTCAGCGATGCCGGGGGAAGTGGGAAACGGCCAGTGCGCGTGCCGCCCGGGCTGTGCCGTCCCATCCGGCCATCCTGCCCCCAGCGAGCCGGGCCGGCCCGCGGAGACGACGAACGCCCGGCTGGGTCTAGGGACCCTTGACCGTGCGATGCGCGGGTTGGCCCGCAGGGCCCCATGACATCGCGCGCATGCCCTTGTCCGCGATGGTGACCGCGCCGGCGTCGCCCACCTCGATGTAGAACACCGGGCCGGTAAAGCTCAGCACCTTGCCCTTGGTCAGAATGCCATCGACCAGCACCCGGGAATGGACGTCCGTGACCCGGAGCCAACTCCGCGCGCCGACCACCCGCAGCACCACGGTTGGCCGGGTCTTGGGTATCGACGTGGCCGCGCTCGATTGCACGGGCTCCGGCGCGGTGCTGGCTGAGCCGGCCGGGAAAGGGATCCGCGACGAGCCGACGGCGAGATCCCCGCGCTGATTGGGCTTGCCGGCTTGGTTCGCGCCGGCCGCGCTGAGAATCACCGCGGCGACGATGCCCGCCGTTCCCAAGGTGAGCAACGACATGGTCGGCCAGGCCACTCTCGGCGTCGCCGGCGGGTGGTAGCCGTACCGCCCCGTCGTACGCGGGTCCGACCCCACGCGGAGGAGAGACCGGCCGTCGCGGGTATGCCGTCCCATGCGGGCATTATGTCGCAAAAAGGCTGCCGTGGCATCCTAAGACGACCCGCTGGCCAGCCTGGCCCGCCACGTGTGCGTGCCATACGGCAGCTCGACGTCTTCCCGCCCGGCCAGATCGGGATGCTCATGCACCAGGCGAGTCACCCGCGCGAGCACGCCGGCGCGTTCAGCCGCCGGCAGCGTGATGATGTAGCTGCGGGAGCGTACGAGGTCGAGCAGCGCCGGCAGGTCCAGCCGCTGTCCGGGATGGCGGAACTCCCGGTATTCCGGCCGGGGGAACAGCGCGCTGCTGGGGGCCAGCGGCTCGTCGGTGACCGGGCGGGCGTGCTCGTGCATGATCGCTGCCAACTCCGCCACCCAGGGCACCGAGGTGTCCAGCAAGTTCCACAGCAACCCGAGCCGCCCGCTCGGCCGCAGCACCCGGGCGATCTCTGGCAGCGCCTGGTCCGGCTGGAACCAGTGGAAAGCCTGACCGGCGAAGACAACGTCAAAGCTCGCGTCCCGCAGCGGGATGCGCTCGGCTCGCCCGGCGATGCAGTGCACACCGTCGATCCGCAGATGCTCCAGCATCTGGGGCAGTGGTTCCACCGCGGTCACGACGTATCCCGTGTGGACTAACACCTCGGTCAGCTTGCCGGTCCCGGCGCCGAGGTCGAGCACGTCGCGAGCACGCGGGCCGGCGACCCAGCGGATCGCATCGGTCGGGTAACCCGGCCGGCTGGCGGCATACACGTCGGCCGCCGCCCCGAACGAGCGGGCCTGCTCGGTGGGGTCGCTCACGCAGCGCCGGAGCGTGTCCCCCGCCGGCGGGCCCGCAGCAGTTCAATGGCGATGGGCAGCAGCGAGAGCACAACGATGCCGATCAGGATCAACTCGACGTGGCTGCGGATGAAGGCGATCTTGCCGAGGAAGTAGCCCAACAGGGTCACTCCGCCGGCCCACAGCACGGCACCGGCCACGTTGTATGCGAGGAAGGAGCGGTGGCGCATCCGCCCGACACCGGCCATCACGGTGATGAAGGTGCGGATCACCGGCACGAACCGGCCGAGGATGAGCGAGCGAGCGCCGTACCGGTCGAAGAAGGAGTGGGCGCGGTCGACGTACTCCTTGCGGAAGAAGCGGCCCTCCGATCGTCGAAACACCGCAGGTCCGGACCGGTAGCCGATCAGGTAGCCGCACTCGTTGCCGAGCACCGCGGCCAGCATCAGCAGCGGCAGCAGGGCCCACAGCGGCGTGTGCAAGATGCCCTTGCTCACGAGCAGGCCGGCGGTGAACAGCAGCGAGTCGCCGGGGAGGAAGAAGCCGACCAGCAGGCCGCACTCGGCGAAGATCACCACGAGGACGCCGATCAGCCCGAAGGTCTCGATCAGATGCGAGGAGTTCAGCAGGCTGCCGCCGGCAGCGAGACCGGCCGATGAGGTGAGGGTCACGTCACGGCACGGTACGGCGTCGGGCTTGCCGCCAGCGGAGGACTCCCGGTACCGCCGAGATCAGCACCGCGCCGGCGGCCACCGCGTAGCTCACGTGGCGCAGCGCCGGCAGCCCCGCGGCCGCGTGGCCCAACGCCGGCAGCCCGGCACCCCACACCAGCGCCCCGACCGCATTGGCAGCGAAGAAACGCCGGTAGCCCATCCCGGTGGCACCCGCCACGAGGGGGACCAAGGTGCGCACCCACGGCACCCATCTGGCGGCGATCACCGCGAACATCCCGTTGCGGGCATAGAAGGCCCGGGCCCTCTGCAGGTTGGCCGCGTTGAGCACCCTGCCGTTGCGGCGACGCAAGATCGGCGGACCGGCGCTGGCCCCGAACGCGTAGCCGAGCGCGTCACCGGCGACCGCAGCTACCAGGACCCCGGCGATGAGCCAGCCGAGGGACACCCCACGAGCCCGATCCGCCGTGACGAGGCCGGCCGCGAACAGCACGGTGTCGCCGGGCAGGAAGAATCCGAGCAGCAGGCCGCACTCGGCGAACACCAATCCGATCACCACGGCGTAGGTGGCGCCGGCGGTCAGGGTGCTCAGATCGCCAAGCGCGAGCGTGGCCACAGGAGGCAGCGTACGGCCGTTACGCTGCCCGCCATGTCACGCTCCTGGACCACGCGACTGGCCGCCGGCGGTGGATTGAGCGTCGTCGGCCTGGCCCTGCTGTTCGGGAACCCGTGGTTGACGAAATACGTGATCACCTCAGACCCGCTGCCGCGTTCGGAGACCTTCCAGCTGATTCTGGGAACGCTGCGGTTTCCCACCTGGGCCGTCCCGGGAGTGATCGACGGACTCTCCGGTGGCCTGATGCTGGCCACCGCGCTGCGCACCATCCTGATTGCCGTGCTCGTCGCCCTGCTGCTCCGCGGCGCCGGCCGGTTGATCGGGATTCGGCCGCGCGGGACCGGCCTGTTCCTCATCGTGTGGGGTGTGGTCGTGGTGGCCGCCGCAGTTGCCGGGCTGGTCACCTCGCCGCTACTGCGGGCGGCGCTGCCGGCGGGTGTGTTCCGGGCGTTGCTGCCCACCCTGACCGGGAAGCCCTCGATCGGTTTCTACGCCATGGGGCAGCTGCGGGCCGGAGCCGGGTACGGCGTTCTCGTCGGGTGGCTGCCGGCCGTGGTGGCCGTCGCCGCCTCCCGACCGGCTACTACTCCGGCCGGCGAAGCCGCCCCGATCCAGGTGTGGCGCCGGCGGCTGACCCGGACGGGAATGACCGCGACAGCCGCACTGGTACTGCTACTGGGCAACCCGTGGCTGACCCGCGACCTGGCCGAGTCACCGTCGAACTTCGACGGCTCGCGACTGTTGCAGGGTCCGCGCATCCTGCTCGACGCTCTGCGCTTTCCCGACTGGGCATTGCCGGGCATCCCGGGCCGGTGGTCGGGTTTTCGGGTACTGGCCACCGATGTGGCGGCCCTGCTCGTCGTGGTGGCCGTCGGTGCGGCGATGCTCGTCGTGTGCCGGTCGCTGCGGGCCCGATCCCGGACCCTGTCCCTGCTGGTCACGGTCTGGGCAGTGGTGGCGGTGGCCGGCGCGATCGGCGCCGCCGCCGGGTCACCGCTGCTCGGCCTGACGCTGCACGCCGAGGGGCTCCGCTACGCGCCGCTGCCCTACGCGCTGCGGCAGGCCTTCGCCGGCGCGACGTACGGGGTGCTCGTGGGCTGGGTGCCGGCCCTCCTGGTGATGGGCGTCGCCGGCCGGCCGCTGGACCAGCCGCTGCTGCCGGGATTCGCCCCGGCAGACGACGAGGACGAGCTACCCGGCGTCGTGCGCGATACTGCACCACCGCAGCACCAGCCCACCTGACCAGAACCGACCACGCCGGGAGCCACCCAGATGCCGATCGCCAGCCCTGAGATCTACGCGGAGATGCTCGACCGGGCCAAGGCGGGCCGGTATGCCTACCCGGCCATCAACGTGACGTCCACCATGACGCTGAACGCGGCCCTGCAAGGGTTCGCCGAGGCCCGCTCGGACGGCATCGTGCAGATCTCCACCGGTGGTGCGGAATACCTCTCCGGGCAGTCGGTCAAGGACATGGTCACCGGTGCTGTCGCACTCGCGGAATTCGCCCACGTCGTGGCCGCCAAGTACGACGTGCAGATCGCCCTGCACACAGATCACTGCCCCAAGGACAAGCTCGACACGTACATGCGGCCACTTATCGCGATCAGCCAGCAGCGCGTCGACGCCGGCCACCAGCCGCTGTTCCAGTCCCACATGTGGGACGGGTCGGCAGTCGAGCTGCAGGAGAACATCGCATTGGCGCAGCAGCTGCTGGACGACTGTGCGCGAGCGCACATCGTCTTGGAAATGGAGATCGGCGTCGTCGGTGGCGAGGAGGACGGCGTCGTGGGTGAGATGAACGAGAAGCTCTACACACACCCCGACGACGCGCTGGCGGTCGCCGAGGCACTGGGCACCGGGGAGAAGGGCCGCTACATCCTGGCAGCAACGTTCGGCAACGTGCACGGCGTGTACAAGCCCGGCAATGTCAAGCTCCGCCCCGAGATCCTGCGCGAGATCCAGGAACAGGTCGGAGCCAAGGTCGGCGCGGACAAGCCCTTCGACCTGGTGTTTCACGGCGGCTCCGGCTCGGCGCTGGAGGAGATCCGCGAAACGCTGGACTACGGCGTGGTCAAGATGAACGTCGACACCGACACGCAGTACGCCTTCACCCGTCCGGTCGTGGACCACATGCTCACCAACTATGCCGGCGTCCTGAAGGTCGACGGCGAGGTCGGCAACAAGAAGGCGTACGACCCGCGTACGTATGGGAAATTGGCCGAGAAGGGCATGGCCGCGCGGGTCGTGCAGGCGTGTGAGGATCTGCGTTCGACCGGGACCCAGATGCGCTCAGACTGACGTCCTGACTAGTCGGCCAGCCGGTCGAGGAACTCGCGCACCGCGGCCAGGAACAACCCCGGCTCCTCCACGAACATCATGTGGCCGGAGCGCTCCAGGACAACGCACCGCCCCTCGCGCACGCCGTCGGCGATAACCTGGGCGGCCTCCGGTGGGCAGGTGCGGTCGTGCCGGCCGGCCAGGACCAGCACCGGCTGAGTCACCTCGGCCAGCCGATCCTCGACGTCGATGCTGCCGTAGCTTGCCGCGCTGACCACGCGCAGTACGTCAGGGGCGAAGAGCGTGCCGGCGGCCTTCCGCTCGTACTCGACGATCCGCGCGTCGTAGGCATCGGCGAAGTGCCAGGGCCACTGGTCGTGCATCAGTGCGGCCATGTCCTGCGGCGTGCGTACGTCGGCCTCCCGTTCCCAGGAAGCGGTGATCTGGTCGCGGATCTCGGCCGGTTCGTAGGCGGCGAGGCGCTCCTCGATCCCATCGAGGAACCGGGCCGACGGGACTCCGGCCGAGACGATGGTGCCGGCCGCGGCGCCCGGGGCATCGCAGGCGTGCTGTAGGGCCACGAAGGCACCGTAGGAGTGCCCGAACACCACGTACTTCCCGAGCCCGATTATCGCGGCCAGCCGCGAGACGTCGTCGGCCATCGTCTCGAGGGTCCAGGTAGCTGGGTCGCTGTCGCGATCAGAGCGACCTTGGGCGCGCTGGTCAACCAGCAGCAGCCGGTATCGATCGGCCAGCGGATCGAGGTAGTCGGCGAACTCGTGGTGGTCCAGGCCGGGGCCGCCGTGCAGCACGATGACCGGCAGGCCGGCGGCCGGCCCGCGCTCCTCGACGTACAGCCGGGTGCCGCCGACGTCCACCAGGCGAGCGCCGGGCGGCAGCGTCGCGTTCACATCCATGGCCACAGTCTGGTCGATCCGCGTAGCTGCGAGGATGCGGGGATGACGACCGGACACGGCAACCTGCTTGGCGAGCCTCCGCAGACTCTGCTGCCTGACGTACCGGAGGCCCGGCAGGCCCTCGACGAACCGGACGCGGATCCGGCCGCCGTCGCAGCGCGATTCCCCACCTACAGCGGTGCCTGGGCCGAGCTGGCCGACTCCGCATTCGCGCGCGGCGCGGTAATGGAGTCCTACGCCTACGCCCGGACCGGCTATCACCGCGGCCTGGATGCGTTGCGGCGCAATGGTTGGAAGGGCTTCGGGCCGGTGCCGTGGTCGCACGAGCCCAACCGCGGCTGGCTGCGCTGCGTGCATGCGCTGGGCCGGGCGGCGATGACGATCCACGAGACCGACGAGGCCGCGCGCTGTACCCAGCTACTGCGTGACAGTGATCCGATCGCGTCCGACGTGCTGGACGCGTAAGCCGCCGGCCTAGTCCGGGACCGGCACAGACCAGGCGGCCGGCTCGACCCACCACGAGCGCCGGCCCGACAAGGTCGCCACCTGGCCGTCGACCTGGATCGGGACGGTGACGCCCGGCGCCGGCGAGACCGTGACCGCTCGCCCGCAGCAGCTGCGGACCAACCGCCAGGGCTGACCACCCGTGCCGGCGAGCGCGCGGCCGGTCGGGCCGAGCACGAGCACGTCGAGCGCACCGTCGGCGGGATCGGCGTCGGGGATCACCCGCCGGCCGTCGATCGTCGAGCCGTTTGCGATCACCACAGTCAGGATCCGGCTGCGGCCATCGGCAAGTAGTTGGTCGTCGACATTGACGTGCAACGGCCAGCCGGGCTGGCGCAACAGACGACGCAGGCCTCCTGCCGGTCGACCGGTCCAGCCAATCCGGCCGATCTGCACGGCATTGACGGCGATCCCAGCGCCGCCGTCGCTGCGGAGGAGGTCCAGCCGGCGCGGCCGGCCGGTCACCGCGATCCGAGCGGCTGCAGCCGGGTCGGCCGGCAATCCCAGATGAGCGGCCAGGCCGGCGCCGGCGCCCAGCGGCAGCAGGCCGACCGGCGTAGCGGCCAGATC
>JALZAK010000147.1 GCA_030948385.1 Actinomycetota bacterium | reverse complement strand
CACCAGTACAGCGGCGGCCAGCCGGTGCGGCGCCGGCCGGCGGCGTGGTAGTCCGACGCAGCTGCCGCGGCCACCTGGCTGACCCCGCCCAGCTCGCTCAGCGCGTCCGCGGCGGGTGATGCCAGCGCATCGAGCCCAGCCGGGCCGGCCTCGGGCATGGCCGAGCTGTGCAGCCGGTCGGAAAGCGCGTCGAGGTCGGCGGCGATCCGGCGGCGGCTGGATTCCCGGCTGGCCACCGCGCCGGTGAGCACCGCACGCAGGTCGGCCACCCCGACGCGGGAGGTGGCCGAGGTGAGCATCGTGCGGACGCCGCCGAGCCCGTCGTCGGTGAGCATCCGGCGGAGGTCCTCCAGGCAACTCTGTGCCTGGCCGGGGTCGAGCCGGTCGGCCTGGTTTAGCACGACGAGCATCACGTCCGCGTACGTCCGAAGTGGACGGAGGTAGTGCTCGTGGATCGCGGTGTCGGCGTACTTCTGCGGATCGACGACCCAGACCAGTATGTCCACCAGGTCCACCAGCCGGTCGACTTCCAGCCGATGCTCGACCTCGACTGAGTCGTGGTCGGGGAGGTCGAGGAGCACCAGCCCGCGCAGTTCGGACTCGGCGCCGGCGTCGAGCACCGATTCCCGGCCGAGCCGGCGTTCCGGCGGGACCTTGAGCCAGTCGAGCAGGGCCGTCGCGTCGGTCTCCCCCCAGACGCAGGCGTACGCCGCCGAGGTGGTCGGCCGGTGTAACCCCACCTGCGAGATGTCCAGCCCGGTCAGCGCGTTGAACAGCGACGACTTGCCGCTTCCGGTACCGCCGGCGAGGGCCACCACGGTGTGATCGGCGCTCAACCGGAGTCGCTGGCCGGCCCGCTGCAACAACCGCTCGGCTGCGGCCGCTGTGCGCGGGTCGAGCTGATCTGCGGCTTCGGTCACGACGAAGTGCAATGCCTCGAGCCGTGCCGGCAAGTCGCTGATGTCGCGGGGCGGCCGCCGGCGCAGGGCGAAACTCCCGGCGCTCACCTGGGACTCATCAGGTGGCCGTCATCAGGTACGAACCATGGGCGCCGGCCGCACCGTTTCCGGCGGGCCGCCCAGCGCCGCGACCGCAGCCCCGAGCCGGGCATCCCCGCCGACCAGCCGCTGCAGCTCGGCTACCGGGTCGGTCAGCGCGGCCACCGCGCCGGCGAGTGTCCGCCGCAGCACCTCGGCCCGGCGCGCACCATCGGATGACAGGCTTTGCAGCCAGCTCCGGACGGGCTCGACGGCCGGCTCGGGCAGCCGGCCGCCGGTCTGCTGGGTCTCGGGTACCACCAGCAGGACCGCGTCGGTCAAGCCGTAGTTGCTCATCATCCACAGCAGGTCCTCGCTGATCGTCACCGCAGCATCCGGCAGCACCCGGTCCAGGACCACTGCGAGGTCGGTCTGCCGCCCGCTTGCCGACGCCATGGCATGCCAGGGGACGGCGTCGGCGTACCGGGTGGCCGTGGTGACGAAGAGCCAGACGTCGGCGACCGCGAGGAGTTGCTCGGTGCACCCGTGCTGGGGCGAGCGGGCAGACTCGACGTCGGGGGTGTCCAACAGCGCGACTCCCGCCGGCAGGTGGGCGGAGACGACCGCGTGCACGGAGTTCCACGCCGGCACCCGGCGGCGATCGCCGGGGAACCAACGGGTGTCCTCGGCCCGGTGCGCCAGGATCGGCGCCCTGGTGGTCGGCCGCAGCGCGCCGGCCGGCGACACGACCTTGCGGGCCAAAGAGTTGACGAGGGTGGACTTGCCGCTGCCGGTCGGCCCGGTGAGGGCGACCAGGACGGGGGCCTGCGGGTGGGCGACCCGCGGGATCAGGTGGCCTTCCAGCTCGGCCAGCAGCCGGGCCCGAAGGTCGCCGGCGCGTTCCGCGCCGGCCTCGACCGATGTGGCGGCGATTGCGTCCCGTAATGCACCGAGTGCGCCCAGTGTCGGGACTCCTCGGGGCGTCTCCACAGTTATAGCGTGCCGTCCCGTGGCCAAACCACCAAACGGCGCACCGGAGGCGGCTTCGGAAGGGCGCCGGCGGGTCAGGTCTGCGGTGCCGTCCGCCGGCGGACCGAGGCTCCCACCTGGTGCAGGTAGCGCAACACCAGCGCGTACGAGCGGAACGGCCCGACCTCCCGGTAGGGGAGCCCGTGCTCACGGCAGAACGCCTGGACGAGCGGCTGGCAACGAGCCAGGCTCGGGCTGGGCATGCTGGGGAACAAGTGGTGCTCGATCTGGTAGTTCAGACCGCCGAGGACGTAGTCGACCAGCCACCCGCCGCGGACATTGCGCGCGGTGAGTACCTGCCGGCGCAGGTAGTCCAACTCGTCCTGCGCGGACAGCATCGGCATCCCCTTGTGGTTCGGGGCGAACGCGCAGCCCAGGTAGAGCCCGAATACCCCCTGCTGGACCAGCACGAACAGCACCGCGTGCAGAGGCGACATGACCAGCACCAGGACGCCGAGATAGGCCGCGAAGTGCACGGTCAGTAGCGTCGCCTCGACGGCCCGGCGGCGGGCCGAACGGGCGAGCAGCGCCCGGACGCTGGCGACGTGCAGGTGCATTGCCTCGAGCAGCAGCATCGGAAAGAACAGGTACGCCTGATGGCGCGCCACGAACCGACCGAACCGACCCCGCCTCTCGGCTTGGTCGGCGGTCCACGCAATGGCGCCGGAGCCCACATCGGGGTCCTCGTCGACGTCGTTGGGATGGCTGTGGTGGCGGTTGTGCTTGTTGGTCCACCAGCCGTAGCTCAGGCCGATCAACAGATTGGCGTGGACGATGCCGAGCACGTCGTTGGCCCGGCCGGAGCGGAAGATCTGCCGGTGGCCCGCGTCATGGCCGAAGAAACCCAGCTGGGTGAAGACCAGGCCGAAGTACGCCGCCAGCAGCAGTTGCCACCACGAGTCGCCCAGAGCGGCGACCCCGGCGCCGCCGGCGGCTACCAGAGCGCCATTGAGCGCGATCCGAAAGGCGTACCGGCCCGGCCGGCGCTCCAGCAGGCCGGCCGACCGCACCTGCCGGAGCAGCTCGGAGTACTGGCTGCCGCGCCGAGCCGGCGCCGCAGCCGGAGGAGTCGCGGCGCCGTCGTAGGTGTCTGTCGAAACGCTCATGGGGCCCTCTCGGTCGGCCGGCAGTTGCCTGGTCGGGGATCCAGCGCGGGGGCCGGCTCGTCCGATGGCCACGGTAGAGGCCGCACCCGGTCTGACCACGGGGGGCGGTCAGGATCGCCCCGTGGTCTCGAGCGCGACTTCTCTGGACGACTCTATCGTCCCCCGGCGTGGCGTCGCGTACACCCCGCGACCGGGCAATTACTGTTGGTAACGCAGGAAGCACGTAGTGCACGGAAGCGGCGGCCGCCCTCGCGCGTGGCCGCCGCTGTGCGCGGGCTGGTCACGCCACCGCCGCCCGGGCGCTGCTGCCCCGCGCGGCTCAGCCCGGAATGGTCGCCGCCTGACGGGTGCCATGGTCGTCGGAATTCTCGGTCCGGAACTGGCGCTGGTACAAGGTCGCGTACAGACCATGACGCTCGAGCAGGTCGGCGTGGGTGCCGTGCTCGACGAGCCGGCCGCGGTCGAGGACGGCGATCAGGTCGGCGGCCTGCACGGTGGAGAGCCGGTGCGCGATGACCAGACTGGTCCGCCCGCGGAACAGAGGGGCGATCGCGGCCTGGATCAGCTGTTCGGAGGTCGTGTCCAGGTGCGCCGTGGCCTCGTCCAGGATGAATATCCGCGGATCCTTGAGGAGCACCCGGGCGATCGCGACGCGCTGCTTCTCACCACCGGACAGGCGGTGACCGCGCTCGCCGACCACGGTGTCCAGACCGTCGGGCAGCCCGAGCAGGAACTCCTCGAGGTAGGCGGCCCTGATCGCGGCATGCAACTGGGCCTCGGTGGCGTCGGGCCGGGCGTAGCGGAGGTTGTCACGCAGGCTGGCATGGAACAGGAACGTGTCCTGGAAGACCACGCCCACCTGGGCTCCCAGAGATTCCAGGGTGATGCTGCGCAGATCGCGGCCGTCGAGCAGGATCCGCCCGTACTGCGGATCCAGGAAGCGCGGCACCAGATTGGTCAGCGTGGTCTTGCCGGCCCCGCTGGGTCCGACGAGGGCGACAAGCTGCCCGGGTGCGATGTCGAGGTCGATGCCGTCCAGCGCCGGCCGGCGGCCGGTCGGGTAGGTGACGGTGACGTTTTCCAGCCGCAGCGCGCCGGAGACCTCGCCGGAAATGGGGGTTGCGTCGGGTGCGTCGGCGACGTCGGGTGCGAGGTCGATGTAGTCGAACAGCCGGCGGAACAGCGCGAACGACCCGACGACATTGACGTGCGTGCCGGCCAGCGAGGTCGCCGACCCGGCGAGGCGCGCACCGAGCACGGTGGCGAAGACGAACACCGTGCCGACGGTGGAGCGGCCGTGCAGGACGAGGTATCCGCCGGCGAGAATGATCAGCGCCGGGCCGGCGGTCTGGATCGTCGACATCAGCATGCCGAACCACCGTCCGACCATCTCCTGACGCACCTGCAGCCGGCGCAGGTCGTCGTTGACTCGGCCGAAACGGACTCGCTCAGCGCGGCCGCGGACAAACGCTTTGACCAGCAGGATCCCGGAGATACCGAGCGTCTCCTGCAGGTACGCCGTCATCTCGGCGAGCTTCGACTGGGTAGCGCTGCGGGCCCGGTAGGTCGCCCGTCCGGCCCGGCGCGCCGGCAGCGCGACGAGCGGGATCAGCACGAGGACGACCATGGTGAGCTGCCAGCTGAAGCGCAGCATCAGCACCAGCGTTGCGATGGTGATGAGCAGGTCGCGGGCCAGGCCGAACACCGTGTCGGTGACGACGTCCTCGACGCCGTCGACGTCGTTGGTTAGCCGGGACATGACCTCGCCGGAGCGGCTCCGGGTGAAGAAGCCGACCGACTGGTCCAGCAGCCGGTCGAACAACTGCCGGCGCAGTTCGGACATGATGCCCTGACTGATCAGGCTGGTGAGGTAGGACTCCAGGACGCCGATCAGGCCACCGGCGATCGCGGCGGCGATGCCCGCCGCCACCAGCAGGACCACGTGCAGGAAGTGTCCGCCGGGCCGGCCCAGGTAGTCGATCAGCGCCTTGAACACCACCGCCGGCGCGAGGCCGAGGATCGCCTCGGCCAGCACACACGCAAGCACCAGCAGGCTCCGGCTGCCGTATGGCCGGAAGTAGCCGAACACGCGGCGGCGGAGCAGCCGTTGCGGCAGGGCCGGCGGGGGATCTTCGCCTCCCCAGTCGACTGCCATGCTCGGGCCCACGCAGTAGCGCGCCACACCGGAAGGGTAACGGGGCGGATGGGCGCCGGTGCGATACCCGAATGCCAGCACCTTCTGGCCTAGCCTGACCCGTCGTGTGGATCGCGGCGGTTACCCTCGGTGCGCTGGTGCTGGTCGCCGGCGTGCTGCCGGTACACAGCGCTCTGCAGGTGACCGGGCAGGTCGCTCCGGTGCTGGTGTTCCTCGTCGCGATCACCGTCGTTGCCGAGTTGGCCGACGCCGCCCAGGTGTTCGACGTGGCCGCCGCCTGGGCGGCTCGACTCGGTCGCGGGAGCGCGCGGCGGCTGTTCGCCTGGATCGTCCTGCTGGCCGTGATCACGACGGTCGTGTTGAGCTTGGACACCACGGCCGTGCTGTTCACCCCGGTCGTCCTCGCGATGGCCGGGCAACTCGACCTCGACCCGCTGCCCTACGCCCTGGTGACGGTCTGGTTGGCGAACGCCGCCAGCTTGCTGCTGCCGGTGTCCAACCTCACCAACCTGCTGGCGATCGGGCACCTACGACTGTCGGCGCTCGGCTTCGCCGCCCGGATGGCGCTGCCCGAACTGGCCGCTGTCAGCGTCACCGTGCTGGTGGTCGGCCTCGCCTATCGCCGGTCCCTGGCGGCGCGTTACCGGCCGGCGGCCGGCCCGGTGGTGCGTGACCGGGTGCTGTTCGGCCTGTCAGCGGCGGTCTGCTCAGCGATGGCACCGCTATTCGTGGCCGGCGTCCCGGTGCAGTGGCCGGCACTGGCCGGCGCGGTCGTACTCGCCGTTGCATTTGCCTGGCGGGATCCTTCACGGCTGCGCTGGGGGCTGCTGCCCTGGCGGCTGGTGCTGCTGGTCGGCGGGCTCTTCCTGGCGATCACCGCGGCCGGACCGCACGGGCTGGACTCGGCCCTCGGAAACGCGGCCGGCCACGATAGCTCCGCTCTCGCCGTGTTGCGTACAGCCGGCGTGGCTGCCGCCGGCAGCAACGCGGTGAACAATCTGCCCGCCTACCTGGCGATGCAGCGGGTTGCCGGCGGCAACCGCGAGCAGTTGCTGGGAGTCCTGCTCGGCAGCAACGGCGGCCCGATGATCGCGCTGTGGGGTTCGCTGGCCACCTTGCTGTGGCGGCAGCGCTGCGAAGCCCGGGGGGTGCATATCGGCGCCTGGCAGTTCGCCCGTCTTGGGCTGGTCGGCGTACCGGTGCTCATCGTCGCCACCTGGGCCGCGCTGCTCGTCACGGCGTGACGCCGCGTACCCGTCGATTAGTCCGAAGTGGACAAGCCGCAGAGTCACTCGCGGGGAAGCAAGGCTGTGATCATGAACTCCGCAACAAACCTGGCGAACTTGGAGTCCGCCCACCCTCGCTGCAGCACGAGGAGGTCGTAGAGCTCGACCGAGCTGCAGGTCCACAAGACGTCGGTAGCCTCCTGCAGCGTGACCCCCTCACGCAGATGGCCACGCTCCTTGAGGAAGCGGGCATGGTGGCGCATGCGCGTCAGCCGCTCCCGGTCTGTCGCCTCTAGGAGCCCCTCCATCTCCCGGTCGGTGAGTGCGGCCGAGCGAATGAGGAGCCGGATCGGGGAGACGACCGACGCGACCTCGGTAGTCAGCGCCCCCCACTGACGCATGATCGCTCTCGGATCGGCTTCCTTAGCCCGCATGGCGTCCGAGCGATCGTAGGCAGGAGCGTCACCCCGGCCGAGCAGGCCGCGTTCATAGATCCCGCTGACCAGCCCTGACTTGCCGCCGAACACCTTGTAGATCGTCTGAACGGATAATCCCGCCTCTCGGGCGATCGACGCGATCGACGTCGCCGCGTAGCCGTGTGCCAGGAACAGCCGCTCGGCCGCATCCAGAGCCGCATCCCGGTTGCGACCGGCTTGTGCCTTCCGGCCGCGGGAGTCGTACGAACGCTTGCTCTTGACGGACTTCATAATTTCGCTAGAGTCTCCTCTATTGAGTAGAGATAACTATACCCGAAGGGACTCCCGATGCCCGCGGACACGCAAACGGCTCAGGTGGTAGATCGGCTCCTGGCTGCCATCAACGTGCACGACCTGGAGGCGATGGCTTCCTGCTTCGCATCCGATTACCTGAACGAGACTCCGGTCCACCCGCCGCGTGGCTTTCGTGGCTGCGAGCAGGTACGGGCCAACTGGAGCCAGATCTTCGCCGCGGTTCCCGACATCGAGGCGACTGTGCTGCGGCGCAGCCTCGACGGGGACACCGTCTGGACCGAATGGGACATCTCGGGGAACCGCGCCGACGCGACACCGTTTCTGATGCGGGGCGTCGTCATCTTCAGGGTCAGCAGCGACCGGATCCAGTCGGCCCGCTTCTACCTGGAGCCGGTCGAGGACATCAGCGGGGACGTCGACGCCCACACCCGACGCGTGACGGGTACCAGCCGATCCGAAGCGAGCACGTCGTGATCCTCGTCGCCGGCGCAACAGGCAGCCTCGGCGGGGCGATTGCCCGGAGGTTGCTCACCGGGGGCAAGAGGGTCCGCATCCTCGTCCGGTCCGGTGCGTCGTACGACGATCTCGTCACTGCGGGTGCTGAGCCGGTGATCGGTGACCTCAAGGACCCGACCTCGTTGCGTGCCGCCTGCGCCGGGGTGGGGACGGTCGTGACCACGGCCAACGCCATCGGGCGGGGTCGGGAGGACACGATCGAGTCGGTCGATCGCGCCGGCAACCAGCATCTGATCGATGCTGCCGAGGCGGCCGGCGTGCGGCACTTCGTCTTTACATCGGTCCTGGGCGCCAGCAGCGCGAGCCCGGTGCCGTTCATCCAGGCGAAGGCGGCGACGGAGCGCCGGCTGTCGGAGAGCGGCATGAGGTGGACTGTTCTGCAACCGGACCTGTTCATGGACACCTGGCTGCCGATGGCCGTCGGGGGCCCCGCCCTCGCCGGCCAGCCCGTCACGCTTGTGGGTGAGGGCGTGCGCCGCCACTCGATGATCGCAATGGCCGATGTCGTGTCCTATGCCGTTGCCGCGCTCGACAACGACGCGGCGACCAACGCGCGGATCCCGATCGGAGGCCCGGAGGCAATCTCCTGGCGGGACGCGATCGCCGCCTTCGAGCGCGAGCTCGGCCGAGAGATCCCGGTGCGCACCGTGGATCACGGCGAGCCCGTTCCCGGTATGCCGGGGCCGGTCCTCGGGCTCTTTCAGATGCTGGAGACCTACGACTCCCCGGTCGACATGAGTCGCGTATCGGCGACCTTCGGAGTCCGGCCGACCACGCTCGACGACTTCGTCCACGCCTTCGTCGCAGGCGCTGCCGGGAAATAGGGGGTGGGGGTATACGTGTTAGGGTCGGCGGGTGTCCCGGAGGCAATCTTCCGGCACCGATGAGCGGCGCCGGCCGGAAGGGGAAACGCGATGAGCGTCCTGTCCACGATCGGCAACAGCTTGTCCGAGGGTTTCTTCATGTTCTGGGAGACGCTGTGGGCGCTGGTCGTCGGCTTCACGCTGTCCGGCGCGGTGCAATCCTTTGTCTCCCGCGAGCAGATGCACCGGGCGCTCGGTGACCATCGGCCGCGCACGATCCTACGTAGCAGCCTGCTCGGCGCGGCCAGCTCGAGTTGCTCCTACGCGGCCAGCGCCCTGGCGAAGTCGCTGTTCCAGCGCGGTGCGGACTTCACAAGTTCGATGGTGTTCATGTTCGCCAGCACCAACCTGGTCATCGAGCTCGGCATCGTGTTGTGGTTGCTGATCGGTTGGCAGTTCGCGCTCGCAGAGTTCGTCGGCGGGGCGATCATGATCGTGCTTTTCACCCTTCTCGCGCCCCGCATCTTTCCCGCGAAGGAGTTGCAGGCCGCCCGGGACCGCCTGGCCGCCGTCACGGGTGCGCACGCCGATCACGGCGCGAGCGGCAGCGCGGCCGAGCAGGGCAAGCCGCTGCGGCAGCGGCTGCGCAGCCGCGCCGGCTGGGCCGACGCGGCCAGCTACACGGTGGCCGACCTGACGATGCTGCGCCGCGAACTGTTCATCGGCTACCTCGTCGCCGGGTTCCTCGCCGTTGCCGTGCCGGCGTCGGCATACTCCGCGGTTTTCCTGTCGGGGCACGGCATCTGGACCGACATCGAGAACGTGATAGTCGGTCCGTTCATCGCCTTCATCAGCTTCGTCTGCTCGATCGGCAACGTCCCGCTGGCCGCCGCGCTGTACAAGGGTGGGATCAGCTTCGGCGGCACGGTCGCGTTCATCTTCGCCGATCTCATCGCGCTGCCGCTGGTGGTGATCTACGGCAAGTTCTACGGCAAGCGGCTCGCGCTGCGCCTTTTCCTGTCCTTCTGGCTGGTGATGAGTACCGCCGGGCTGGCCGTCGACCTGCTGTTCCGGGCCGTCGGGATTCAATTCCCGGCTCGACCGGCGCAGATCGCGCCGACCCGGTTCGAGTGGAACTACACGACCGTCCTCAACATCGTGTTCCTCGTCGTCGCCGGAGTCGTCTACTGGACCTACCGCAACCGCGAGCGTCTCGGCGGCGGCGGGCAGTACGCCATCGACCCCATCTGCGGCATGCAGGTCGAACGCGGCAACGCGCCGGCCACCTCGCAGTTCGAGGGGGCGACCTACTACTTCTGCTCCGACCGCTGCCACGATAAGTTCACCAGGGATCCCGCCAAGCACGCCGGCCACCCGTCGGCCGAGCCGATGGAGGCCGACGGCCCGGCCGGCGGGCTGGTGGATCCGGTCTGCGGGATGACTGTTGACCCCGCTGCCCCAGGTGCCCGCTCGACTCGTGAGGGTCGGGACTACCTCTTCTGCTCGCCGGGCTGCAAGCACAGCTTCGACGCCGACCCATTGCGGTACGCCCCCGGCACCGCGGACCCGGCTCGGGGCTGAACCAGAGCCGCGCCGGCCGCCGGCCCGACGCTGCACAGGGTTGTAGCCTCAATGTCTAGCGATGACGAGCACGGCGAGAGCGGATAGCCCGTCGATGGCCCATTTGCACGAAACGGCACCGGGCGAACGGCCTGACCGTCCCGGGGATGCACACGGCGTCTCCCGGGAGGCCGACGCCCGCTACCTGGCGGTCGCGTTGGGCCTGATCGTCGGCTTCATGCTGGTCGAAGTGGTCGTGGCGTTGCTGTCGGGATCGTTGGCCCTGCTGGCCGACGCCGGGCACATGCTCACCGATGCCGGCGCGCTCGCCGGTTCGATCTGGGCCCTGCGGCTGGCCGCCCGGCCGGCGGCCGGCATCTGGACCTTCGGGTTCAAGCGCGCGGAGATCGTGTCCGCGGCGGTCAACGGTGTGACGCTGCTCGCGGTCGCCGTACTCGTGTTGTACGAGTCGATCCGCCGGCTGGTCGACCCGCCGCCCGTGGTCGGTGCACCGATCATCGCGGTCGCCGCCCTCGGCGTGGCCGTCAACCTGGTGGCGGTGTGGGTGCTGGGGAAGGCAAACCGGACCAGCCTCAACGTCCAAGGCGCCTTCCAGCACATCGCCACCGACGTGGCTGCGTTCGTCGCGACCCTGATCGCCGGCGTGGTGATCGTGTTGACCGGATTCCGCCGGGCCGACGCGATCGCCTCGCTGTTCGTCGTCGCCCTGATGTCGCGCGCCGCCTGGGGCCTTCTCCGCGAGTCCGGCCGGGTGCTGCTGGAGGCGGCACCGGCCGGCGTGGATCTCACCGATGTACTGACTCACCTGCACGAGGTGCCGCACGTGCACGGCGTACACGATCTGCACGTGTGGACTGTCACCTCCGACCTACAGGCGCTGTCCGCGCACGTAGTCCTCGACGACTCCTGCTTCCGCGACGGCCATGCGCCGCAGATCCTCGACGAGATCCAGGCCTGCCTGGTCGGCCACTTCGACGTCGAGCACTCCACATTCCAACTGGAACCGGTAAGCCACGCCGAGCATGAGGCGGCCTGTCACTGACGTCGCGGCGGGTCCTCCCCGACCAGTCCGTCCACCGACTCACGGATCAGATCGGCATGTCCGACGTGGCGGGCGTACTCCTCGATCAGGTCGATCAGGGTGCGCCGCAGGCTGGGCGCGCGACCGTCGGGCCAGCCGACCCGAAGCAGTTGTTCCACGCCGCCGGCGGCCAGCGCTTCGGTCACCGCGGCGCGGGAGCGGGCCACGTTGTCCCGCCAGAGCTCCATGAGCTGCTCGGGGGTGTCCTCAGCGGCCGTGCGCCACTCCCAGTTGGGGTCGGCGTCCCAGTCGACCGCGTCCCACGGCGGATGGGGAGAGCGCCCGTGCAACCGGACCGAGAAATAGTGGTCCTCGACGAGAGCAAGGTGCTTGAGCAGCCCTCCCAGCGTCATCGATGACGCGCCGACGGTCGCCCGCATCCGGGCCGCATCCAGCCCCCCGCACTTCCAGGCCAGGGTCGCCCGCTGGCGATCCAGTGAGCCCAGCAGGGTCGCGGTCTCGTCGCCCGCGACGGGTGGTTCCGGGTGGTCCTGCTCGTCGTCGATCACGGGCGGTGAGCCTAGCGGCGGTCCCCAAGGCTCAGGCGCCCCACTCCGATCCGGATGTCGTCGGTGCGCTAGACCTATGAGCATGACAGCACCCCTCCCGCTGCTGGACCTGTTTACCCGCGCCCATCAGGAGGCCCGCCGGGTGGTGGATGCCGCGGACCCCAGCGATCTGGTTCGGCCCACGCCGTGCCCGGAGTGGGATCTGCGGGGGCTGATCAACCACATGACCGTCGGCAACTTCTTCGCCGGCGCCCTGATCTCCGACGCTCCGCCGCCGGATCGGTCCGCCGATCTGCTCGGCCCCGACCACCGCCGGGCATATGCCGATTCCGTCGATGTCGTGGTGGCGGCGTTTCGGGCGCCCGCCGCGCTCGACCGGATCGTTCAGGTGCCGGCCGGAACGATGCCGGGCGCTGGATTTGCCGGCATCCGGACCACCGAGGCGCTCGTACACGGATGGGACGTGGCCCGGTCTCTCGGCCGACCCGCCGACCTGGACGAGGAGTTGTGCGAGCAGGCGCTGGCGATGACCCGCAGGTTCATGCGCGATGCCATGCGCGGGCCGGGAAGGCCGTTCGCCGAGGAGCAGCAGGCGCCGCCGGGAGCGCCGGCAGCGGACCGGCTCGCGGCCTGGCTGGGGCGGTCGGTCTAGGCCGGCGGAGGCTCCGCGATCTGCACGTCGCGCAGCCGCGCCGGCGCCTGGCGCACCGCCGGGCTGACCGCCGCAGCGACGGTCGTCACCATGATCACCGCGAACAGCACCCAGAGCGTGGGCGTGACGCCGGCGGCTTCCAGCAGCAGCCCCGATCCGAGCGAGGCCAGTGCCACCGGCCCGAGAGAGAGGGTCTTGCCGATACTGGTGACCCGCCCGATCAGGTGGTCCGGGGTCGTCCTGAGCCGGTAGGTGCTCACACTGGCGTTCCAGGTCGGGTGCAGCAGGAACATCGCGCCGTAAATCACGCCCGGCGCGAGGCGACCCGGTACGACGATCAGCAGCGGGATGAGTCCCGCGACCAGCACCTGGCAGGCCACTACGATGGTCCGAGTCCGCAACCGCCGCACCAGCCCCGGGGCGATCAACGCCCCGACGACACCACCGAGACCCAGGAACACGAACATCGCGCCGATCAGCGCCGGACCGGCGCCGCGATCCCGGGCGAGAACGATCACCACCAGGTACAGCGCATTCACGGTGAAGTCGGTGCCCATCGTGATGAGCGAGGTCGCGCGGATGAACGGCTGCCGCCAAAACCAGGAGAGCCCCGCCCGCACGTCGGCCCCGAGCTGCGCCGGCCGCGACTCACGCTTCGCCTGGAAACTCGTACGCACAAACAGCAGGGTGAGAACGGAAACCAGATAGGACATCGCGTCGAACAGGAACGGCACCCACCGGCCCAGGGCGAACAGCGCCCCACCGAGGGGCTGGCCGACCAGCAAGGCGCCGAAGATCCGGGCCTGGTTGCGGGCCATCGCCGCCGGCAACTGGGTGTCGGCGACCACGTTGCGCAGCGCCGACTGCTCGGCCACCGCAGAGAACGCGTAACCGGTGCCGATGACGGCCGCGACCATAACGATCTGCGCGAACGGCAGGGCGCCCAGCGCGAGGCCGATAGGGATGCTGGCCATCGCGAGGAGGCACGCCGAGTCGGCGGTGATCATGACGCGCTTGCGGTCCCAGCGATCCACCAGCGCGCCGGCCGGCAGGGTGAGAACGAGGAGGGGCAGCGTCTCGGCGAAGCCGACGATCCCCGCCCGCGCGGGCGATCCGCTGAGCGCCAGAACGAGGAGCGGGAACGCGATCGCCGAGACCCGGCCGCCGAGCTCGGAGACGACCTGCCCGCTCCACAACAGCGTGAAGTTCCGATTGCGGCGCAGCGGGACGTCTCCGGTCATCAGCGCCGCCGCCGGCCGCGCCGGCGGGTCACTCTGAAGCGGCCGGCTCGCGGGTGGCGCGAGTGTGCCGGGGAGCTGCCGTCGTGGCCGGATGCGGCGCGACCATTCCGCGCCGTGCCCGGGCCGCGCAGAGGCTGACCAGTTCCGCGTACGCGGGCTTGCCGATCAACTCGGTGAGTTCCGGACCGTAGGACTCGTAGAGCCGTTCGCGGGCGACGTGTGCCTCCGGCGATGACGTGCACCACCAATGCAGGTCGTGGCCGCCGTCGCCCCACGAGCGCCGGTCGAACTCGGTCAGTGTGGTGACGAGCACCTCCGTGCCGTCCGGCCGCTCGACCCAGTCCTGGGCGCGGCGTACCGGCAGTTGCCAGCAGACGTCGGGCTTGGTCTCCAGCGGGTGCTTGCCGATCCGCAGTGCCTGCGCGTGCAGCGCGCAGCCCTCGCCGCCGGCAAACCCTGGCCGGTTCAGGAAGATGCAGGCGCCGTCGACCCGGCGAGTGCGCCGCGCCGGCTTGTCCTCGAGGGTGTCGATAGTGACGACACCCTTCTGCCCCTTCTTGTAGAACTGCCAGGTCTCGGGGGTCAGTTGCGCGGCGAACTTCTTGGTCCGCCGCTCGTCGTCCTTGTCGGTGAAGAACGCCCCGTGACTGCAGCAACCGTCGTCGGGGCGCTCGGCGAGAATGCCGTGGCAGCCGCGGCCGAAGATGCACGTCCACGACGACAGCAGCCAGGTCAGATCTGCGCGGATCAGATGCTCGTCGTCGGCGGGGTCGACGAACTCGACCCACTCGCGTGCGAAGTCCAGTCCGACCTCGCGATCCCTCGGAGTTGTCACCGGCACACCATAGGCGCTGCCGCGTACCGTCTCCGGCATGCGGCTCGGTGTGCTCGATGTGGGCTCCAACACCGTGCACCTACTTGTCGTCGACGCGCATCGCGGCGGCCATCCGTTGCCGGCGCTGTCGGAGAAGTCGGAGCTCCGGTTGACCGAGCACGTCGGCGCTGACGGCCGACTCTCCGCGGCCGGCGAGGACGCTTTGGTGTCGGCGGTTGCCGTGGCGGGGAAGTCGGCCCGGCGGCTGGGCGCCGAGGACCTGCTGGCGTTCGCGACCTCAGCCGTGCGCGACGCGTCCAATTCGGTGGACGTCATCGACCGGGTGCGGGGCGAGACCGGCGTCGACCTGCAGGCACTGACCGGCGAGGACGAGGCCAGGCTCACCTTCCTGGCGGTACGCCGCTGGTACGGCTGGAGCGCCGG
Organism: Actinomycetota bacterium; assembly: GCA_030948385.1. Lineage (GTDB taxonomy): Bacteria > Actinomycetota > Actinomycetes > Mycobacteriales > QHCA01 > QHCA01. The sequence continues at coordinate 4,615 of JALZAK010000147.1, read as the reverse complement.
CCGGCTACTGGTGCTCGACATCGGCGGTGGCTCGTTGGAGGTCGCCGGCGGCATCGACGAGTCCCCGGCAGTCGCGCTGTCGGTGCCACTCGGCGCCGGCCGGCTCACCAGGGAACGCTTCCCCGGCGACCCGCCGAAGAAGTCCACTGTGGACAGTGGCCGTGCGTACGTGGAGCAGTGTCTCGTGCCGGTGGTGGAGGCGGTGCGGGCCGACGGCCGACCTGACTGCGTGGTGGCGACGTCCAAGACGTTTCGCTCCCTGGCCCGGCTGGCCGGCGCGGCCCCCAGCTCGGCCGGCCCACGGGTGGCACGCACGCTCACGCTCACCGCGCTGCGCCAGGTGGTTGCCTTCGTCAGCCGGATGAGCGCGGCCGACCTGGCGGGCTTGGAAGGTGTCAGCCCGGCCCGGGCGCACCAGCTCCTCGCCGGCGGGGTGGTGGCCGAGGCTGCGCTGCGCCTGCTCGGGGTCAGCTCCGTGCAGCTGTGCCCCTGGGCGCTGCGTGAGGGTGTGATCCTGCGCCGGCTGGACTGGCTCGACGGCGCCTGACGGCATCCCGAGCCAGCGCATACCCTGGTGTGTCGTGAGCAACGCGGTGCGGGTGCCGGCGGCACAGGTCACCCTGTCGACCGCGTCGTGCTACCCCGAGTCGACGGCCACCGCGTTCGAGATCGCGGCCCGGCTGGGCTACGACGGTGTCGAGGTGATGGTCTGGACCGACCCGGTCAGCCAGGATGTGGAGGCGCTGCGGCGCCTGTCTGACTATCACAGGATGCCGGTGCACTCGCTGCACGCTCCCTGCCTGCTCATCACCCAGCGGGTCTGGGCCGCCGACCCGTGGGAGAAGCTGCGCCGCTCCCAGGAGGCCGCCGAGGCGCTGGGTGCGGACACGGTCGTGGTCCATCCCCCCTTCGTGTGGCAGCGGGACTACGCCCGCGGCTTCCAGGCCGGCATCGCCCGGATGGCCGGCGAGACCGATGTCCGCTTCGCCGTCGAGAACATGTTCCCGTTGCGCGCCCGGGGGCGGCAGTTCTCCGGCTATGCACCCGACTGGGATCCGGTGCCTGAGGACTACCCGCACTTCACCTTGGACCTCTCGCACACCGCGACCGCGCAGAACGACGCGCTGGAAATGGCGGCGGCGATGGGGGACCGGCTCGCCCACGTGCACCTCGCCGACGGGGTCGGGGGCACCAACCGCGACGAGCACCTGGTCCCGGGCCGTGGCGGCCAACCCTGTGCCGAGTTGCTCGAGGGGCTTGCTGTGACCGGCTTCGCCGGGCATGTGGTGGTCGAGGTGACCACTCGCCGGGCGATCGAGCGCAGCGAGCGCGAGCAGGACCTGGCCGAGGCGCTCGCCTTTACCCGGCGCCACCTCGCAGCCCGGTCCGGTGCGGCGGCGGTACCGGTCCCGGCCGGGCGGTCCGGGCCAGCGCGGTGACCCCGTAATCTGGCGGCCATGCTGCGTCGGACCATCCTTGCCGCTGCCCGCTCCGGGCGGACCCGTCAGCTCGTCAGCCGTGCGCCGGTCTCCCGGTCGGTGGTACGCCGGTTCGTGGCCGGCGAGTCGGTCGACGACGCCGTTCGGGTTACCCGGGAACTGGTCGATTCGGGGCTGTCGGTCAGCCTGGATCACCTGGGCGAGGACACCACCGGCGAGGGGCAGGCAAAGACCGGCGCCACGGCGTACCTGAACTTGCTCGACCACCTGCGCGAGCACGAACTGACCGGCCACGCCGAGGTAAGCGTGAAGCTCTCGGCGGTCGGCCTGCGGCTGGACCGCTCGATGGCGCTCGATCACACCCGGGCCATCTGCGAGGCGGCCGGCAAGGCGGGCACCACCGCGACCATCGACATGGAGGATCACACCCTCACCGACCAGACGCTGGAGATCGTGCGCGACCTGCGGCCGGACTTTCCCAGTGTCGGCGTCGTCCTGCAGGCGTACCTGCGCCGCACCGAGGCCGACTGCCGCGACCTCGCCGGCGCCGGCTCCCGGGTGCGGTTGTGCAAGGGCGCGTACAAGGAGCCCGAGTCCGTCGCCCTGCAGAACAAGCACGAGGTGGACCGGTCCTACGTCCGTTGCCTCAACGTGTTGATGTCCGGGGAGGGCTACCCGATGGTGGCTACCCACGATCCCCGGCTGTTGGCGATCGCGGCCGAACGCGTCAAGTGGTACGACCGGGCCCAGGGCAGCTACGAGTACCAGATGCTCTACGGGGTTCGCCCCGAGGAGCAGCGCCGGCTGGCCGCCACGGGGGAGACCGTGCGTGTCTATACGCCCTACGGGGACGAGTGGTACGGCTATCTGATGCGCCGGCTGGCCGAGCGACCGGCGAATATCGCGTTCTTCCTGCGTTCCCTGGCTACCAAGGGATGACCCGGCTCGCGGTCGTCGGCGCCGGCAAGCTCGGCGAGGCGCTGCTGTCCGGGATGTTGCGCGCCGGCCGTCCGGCGGAGGACCTCGCCATCACTGCCCGCCGGCCAGAGCGCGCCAAGGAGCTATCCGAGCGCTACGCCGTCCTCGCACTGTCCAATGTGGACGCGGCCGAGGAGGCGGCCATCCTGCTGCTCACCGTCAAGCCGCAGGACATCGAGCCGCTGCTCGCCGAGCTGGCGCCGGCCACGACCCGCGACACACTCATCATCTCCGTTGTTGCAGGCATCCCCACCGCGCTGATCGAGGCCCGGCTCGGCGCCGGCACGCCCGTGGTCAGGGTGATGACCAACACGCCGGTCCTGGTCGACGAGGCGATGTCGGCGATCAGCGCCGGCTCGCACGCCACCGAGGCGCACCTGGCCGACACCGAGGCGATCTTTTCCCCGGTGGGCAAGGTGCTGCGGGTGCCGGAGTCGCAGCAGGACGCCGTCACCGCGCTGTCCGGCAGCGGGCCGGCGTACTTCTTCTACCTGGTCGAGGCGATGACCGACGCCGGCATCCTGCTCGGCCTGCCGCGCGCGGTGGCCGCCGAGCTGCTGGTGCAGACCGCGCTGGGTGCCGCCGTGATGCTGCGCGACACCGGCCAGCATCCGGTCCAGCTGCGTGAGGCGGTCACCTCGCCCGGCGGCACGACGATCAATGCGATCCGCGAATTGGAGAAGCATCGGGTGCGGGCCGCGTTCCTCGATGCGATCGAGGCCGCCCGTGACCGGGCCAGCGAGCTGGGCGCCTCAGGCCGCTGATAGCCCCCACCCCCGGCGATCAAGGACAAATGGTTGCCGTCCAAGATCGACTAGCGACCATTGGCCCTTGATCGACGGTCGGGGTGGGGTTTCCGGGTCGGTGGTGGGGGCAGTCCGGAGCGATACCCAACCCTGCCTGCGAGAGGACACCCACGTGTCGAGAAGAAATACCGTTGCCCGCACACTGCACGATGTCGGCCTGGCCGCCTGGTTCGGCGGCTCGCTGATGGGGGCCGTCGGCCTCAACGGCGCAGCCAACGATGTCGCGGACGTCAACGAGCGCGCCCGCATCGCGAGCTCCGGCTGGGCCCGCTGGACCCCGGTCAACGCCGTCGCGATCGGTGCCCACCTGCTGGGCGGAGCCATCCTGACCGCGAGCAACCGCGGCCGGGTCAAGCATCAGAAGGGCGCCACCGCCAACACCGCCATCAAAACCGTCGTCACCGGAGCCGCCCTGGGCGCCACCGCGTACAGCCGGGTGCTGGGCAGCAAGGTCATGGAGGCCGGCAACGTCCCGTCTGAGGGCGGCGTCAAGCCACACCCGGCGACCCCGACCGACGTGGCCAAGGCCCAGCAGCAGCTGCGCGCCCTGCAATGGGCCATCCCCGGCCTGACCGGCTCGCTGATCGCCTTCGGCGCCCAGCAGGGCGAGCAGCAGAAGCCCTCGCAACTGGCCAAGGGCGTTGCCCTGAAGCTCGCCGATCGGGCGAAGAACGCCGTCAGGGCCGCCTGATCGGGTCCGTACCATGTGCCGGTGAGGCGACCGCTGCGCTGCATCCCGGCCGTTGCCGGGGTCGCCATCCTGCTGGCAATCGCCGGATGCAGCAGCACATCGACAAAGGGCATCCGGCTCGGGACCGTACGCACCGCCACGGTCACCGAGGTGGTCGACGCGCCGGCCGCGGTCATGGCGCGGGCGATGGCCACTGTGACCTCGCCGGCCGCCGGCCAGGTGTCGGCGCTGTACGTCACCGACGGGCAGCGGGTAGCGGCCGGCACCGTCCTGGGCATCATCGCCTCGACCGCGACCCAGCAGCGGCTGGTGCAGGCGCGGCAGGCGGCCGCGGCGTCGGCCGCCGGCGCGGTCGGCGTGCCCGGCGCCGACCTCAGCGGCCTGCAGGCCCAGACCGACGCCGCAGCGGCGATCGCTTTCGGCCAGGCCCGTTCCGCGCTGGCCCAGATTCCAGACCCGGTCGCCCGGGCGGCTGCGACCCGGCAGTTGGCCAGCGGTGAGGCGCAGTACGCCGCCGCACGCGCGCAGGCCCAGGCGGCAGTCCGCCAGTTCAACGCCGGCCTGGCCGGCCTCGGAACGGCCCTTCGTTCGCTGACCGCCGCCCAGCAGGCACAGGCGCATGCCGGCGTCGCCCTGGCCCAGGCCGCGGTCGACGCGCTGACCCTGCGGGCTCCGATCGCCGGCACGGTCCAGCTCGGCGG
>JALZAK010000132.1 GCA_030948385.1 Actinomycetota bacterium | reverse complement strand
GGGTGGGGGCTGGGTGCGGCTCACCGCGGGCTCACGCGGGGGGTCGGAGTGCGAGCGGGGTTGGGGCTGCCGGCGGGGTGTGCCGCAGGACTGGCCGAAGGGTTGCCGCCGGGTCGTGGGCTCGGTCGCACGGCGAACGTCACCGGCCGCGGGACCGTCGCCGGCACGGGTACGCCCAGCACCTTGCCATCGCTGAGTCGGATGAATGCAGGATTGCCGGCGGGCACCATGCCGAGCCGGCGGGCCTCGCTTGCCAGCGCGTTGGGAGCTTCCAACAGTTCGACGTCCCGCTGCATCTCCTGCTGGCGCAGCGCGAGCGTCGCGTCGTGCTGGGCGAGGGCATGCAGCCGGAACGAGTTCTCCGCGATCAGCGTGTTGAGGACGAGGAGACCGATCAGGCCGGCGGCGAGCAGGCCGACGATCAACGCAACGAAAGGCGCTCGTGGTGCCCGCACGGCGCGCGGCGGCACCAGCCGGAGCGCGCGCCCCGGATCGCCGGTCGGCGGTTGGATCCGACCCGTCGTGGCCTGCTGCAGCGAGGCGGTCATGCCGCGTCCGCAATGCGTATACCGGCACGCAGCCGGGCCGAGGCGGCCCGTGGATTGGCCGCAACCTCGGTTTCGTCCGGCGTATCGGCTCCCCGGGTCAGCAACCGCAGGATCGGTCCGCTGCCCGGTAGCTCCACCGGCAACTCAATCGGAGTGCGGCTAGCCGCGGCCTCGGCGAGTGCCCGCTTCACGATGCGGTCCTCCAGGGAGTGATAGGCCAGCACGGCGATGCGACCGCCCAGGGCGAGTGCGGCAACGGCCGCTGGCACGGCAATGCGCAAGGCATCGAGCTCGCCGTTCACCTCGATCCGCAACGCCTGGAAGGCGCGGCGGGCCGGATGGCCGCCGGTGCGCCGGGTCGCTGCCGGGATCGCGTCGCGGACCAACTCGGCCAAGCGCGCACTGGAGGTCAGCCGGGCCCGCTCGCGATCCCGGACGATCGCGGCGGCGACCCGGCGGGCGAAGCGCTCCTCGCCGTACTCGCGCAGGATGCGGGTCAGCTCAGCGGCGGAATACTCGTTCACCACGTCCTCCGCGGTCGGGCCGGTCGTCGGGTCCATGCGCATGTCGAGGGGGCCGTCGTGCCGGTAGGAGAAGCCCCGCTCCACCTCGTCGAGTTGCAGGGAAGACACCCCCAGGTCGAAGAGCACGCCGTCCACCCGGGGCAGCCCGAGGTCGGCCAGCACTGCGGGCATGGCGGCGTATACGGCGTGCACCAGGCGGGTGCGGGCGGCATAGGGCCGGAGCCGTTCACCGCTTCGTCGGAGCGCGTCGGGGTCGCGGTCCAAACCCACCAGGAGTAGCTGCGGGTGCGCCGCGAGCAGCGCTTCGGCATGCCCGCCGAGTCCTAGCGTGGCATCGACCAGGACGGCCGGACGACGTTCGAGAGCAGGCGCGAGGAGGGCGAGAACGCGGTCGAGCATCACCGGCAGGTGCACCGGGGTGGGCTCGCCGGGCGGACCGTGGCTTTCCATCTCGACCCTTCGGTTCGGCGCGGTTCGGTGCGTACGCGCCACCAGGTCCCCGCCCGCTGGAACCTGGCGCCGGGGAAGGTGCGTCAGGGGTGAGCGGACAGAGACCTCGCAGCACGCACGAGATGCGGCTGATCGCCTTTAGAGGAGGCCGGGCAACACCTCCTCCGACAGATCGGAGAACGCCTGTTCCTGCTCGGACTCGTAGGCCTGCCACGCGGCGGTGTCCCAGATCTCCAGCCGGGTGTTCTGCCCGATCACGACGCACTCGCGAGTCAGGCCGGCGTACGTGCGCAGCGCCGACGGGATCGTGATGCGCCCCTGCTTGTCGGGGTGCTCGTTCGACGCGCTGGCAAAGAACACCCGGGTGTAGTCACGTACGGCCTTGGAGGTCGTGGGTGCCGCGCTGAGCCGGTCCGTGATGCGGCCGAACTCGTCGGGGGGAAACACGTACAGGCAGCGCTCCTGGCCCTTGGTCAGGACCACGCCGGCGGCGAGCTCATCGCGGAACTTCGCCGGCAGGAAGAGCCGGCCCTTCTCGTCGAGTCGGGGGGAGTGCGTGCCGAGAAACATGTCTCCACTCCCCCTTCCGGCGGCCGGCCAGTAAGCATCTTGCTCCACCGAGCGCCACTGTACCCCACTTTGCTCCACACAATGGCCTGTTTCACCTTCCTCCCTCCACCTGGACCGCCGTCGACTCCGCGCGGGCGCGGGAACCGCCCACCTGCCGGCCGCATCTGATGCGCAACGGTGACCGGACCGGGATGGTGCTCTCCCGGGCTTAGCCTGGGAGGATCGCTTCCGAAAGGTCGTCGTCGACCCCGCCGCTGGCGCTCAGGAGGACTCGTTGGTCACGCAAGGCGCCCTGGAGGACTACGACGGCGCCGCGGTCGGCTTGGACGGCCTGCTCGAGGCCGCGGGTCGGATCGTGGCCAACATCGAGCGGGTCATCGAAGGCAAGTCGGAGGCGGTCCGGCTCGCCCTGGCGGTGATGCTGGCCGAGGGCCACCTGCTGATCGAAGACGTGCCCGGGGTGGGCAAGACCAAGCTGGCCAAGGCGCTGGCCCGGTCCATCGACTGTTCGGTGCGGCGGATCCAGTTCACCCCGGACCTGCTGCCCAGCGATGTCACCGGTGTGTCGGTGTACAACCAGGAGAGCCGCGACTTCGAGTTCAAACCGGGTGCGGTCTTCGCCAATATCGTCGTCGGCGACGAGATCAACCGCGCCTCGCCCAAGACGCAGTCGGCGTTGCTCGAGTGCATGGAGGAGCGTCAGGTCACCGTCGACGGCACGACGTATGAGTTGCAATCGCCTTTCATGGTGATCGCCACTCAGAACCCGATCGAGATGGAAGGCACCTATCCGCTGCCTGAGGCACAGCGCGACCGCTTCACCGTTCGACTGGAAATGGGTTACCCCGATGCAGCCGCTGAGCTGGAGATGATCGACGCGCATGGGCAGGCTGACCCGCTCGACGATCTGCGGCCGGTCTCCGATGCCCCGGAGATGCGCCGTCTGATCGTCACAGCACAGGGCGTGCACATGTCCGAAGGCCTGCGTCGATATGCCATCGAGCTGGTTAACGCGACGCGACGATCCACCGACCTGCGGCTGGGCGCGTCCCCGCGGGCGACCCTGCACCTGGTCCGGACGGCGCGCGCCGTGGCGGCGCTCGACGGGCGCGACTTCGTGCTCCCGGACGACCTGCAGGACCTCGCCGTACCGGTGCTGGCGCACCGGCTGCTGCCCACCCCGGAGGCGCAGATCTCGCGCCGCACCCCGGAGGCCGTGGTACGCGAAATTCTTGGCCGTATTCCCGTCCCGGACGGCCGGGACCGGCCGCCCGCTGGCTCCCGGGAGAGGTAGTGCACGAGGCGTTGTCGGGGCTGACTACCCGCGGTCGCTGCTTCCTCGCCGCTGGTGGCGCCGCTGCGCTGTGCTCCCTTGTGCTGCACGAGCGTGACCTGTTCCGGGTCGCGGTGTTCCTGATCGTGCTACCGCTGGTCGCCGCAGTCGGGGTCACCCGCACCCGGTACCGGTTGGCCTGCTCGCGGCTGCTCGACCCACCGCAGATTCCGGTCGGCCAGCAGGCCCGGGTGCTGCTGCGCCTGGAGAACGTGTCCCGGCTGCCCAGCGGGATCATGCTGCTGGAGGACACGCTGCCCTACACACTGGGCGGCCGGCCGCGGTTCGTGCTCGACCGGGTCCGGCCGCGCGCCGTGCGCTCGGTCCATTACCCCGTCCGCGCAGACGTCCGCGGCCGCTACGTGATCGGCCCGCTGTCTGTGCGGCTGGCCGATCCGTTCGGCCTGGTTGAACTGAGCAGATCGTTCGCGAGCTTCGACACCCTGACCGTGACACCGGTGATCCATCCGTTGACCCCGATCCGGCTGGGCGGAGAGTGGGCCGGCGGTGGCGACAGCCGAGCCCGCTCGGTTTCACCCCAGGGCGAGGACGATGCCACCACCCGCGAGTACCGCCACGGCGATGACTTGCGCAAGGTGCACTGGCGGTCCACCGCACGAGTGGGCGAGCTGATGGTGCGGCGTGAGGAACAGCCCTGGCAGAGCCGGGCGGCCGTTGCACTGGACACCCGCGCCGCCGCCCACCGCGGCGACGGTCCCGGGTCGAGCTTCGAGTGGGCGGTCAGTGCGGCCGCCAGCGTGGCCGTGCACCTCGCCGGCGCCGGCTACTCCCTGCGCCTGTTGACCGATGCCGGCGCCGATCTGCACGCGCCGGCGGGCGGCAACTCCGCCGTGATGTTGCTCGACCAACTTGCCGAGATACGGCACTCCCGCAGCCGCTCCGTCGCGCCCGTGGTCGAAGCCCTACGGCGCAGCAGCGGGGAGGGGCTCGTCGTCGCCGTACTCGGCTGGCTGACGCCCGAGGACGCCGAACTGGTCGCCCGGGCTCGAACCGCTGCCACGGTGGGGGTGGCCGTGCTGGTCGACAGCGCAACCTGGGTGGGACTGTCGCCACGATCCCGGGCGGAGGCTCGCGAGGAGTACGACCATGTGGCCCGCACGCTGATCAGTGGCGGGTGGCGCGTTCTCGAGGCCCGGCACGGGACGGCACTCGCGCAGCTGTGGCCGTTGGCGTCGGCTCGCTCCAGCGCCGGCCAGTCGGCGCGCTCAGGTGGTCGGCGGTGACCGGCCGCCTGCGGCTGACGGTCGCGGCAGGGGTGGCCACCCTGCTGGCAACCGCGCCGCTGGCCCCCCTGTTCGATTCATGGGGCTGGCTGCGGTACGCCGTTTTCACCGTCGTCGTGTTGACCGCCGCAAATGTCGCGTGCCGCCGGCTCTCTGTGCCGGCCGGCCTGATTCCCCTCGTTGGCCTGGGCGTACTGGGGCTGCTGGTCAGCGCCGTCTTCGGCACCGGAGCGAAGTTGTTCGGCGTCTTGCCCACAACAGGCACACTCGCCGGCCTACGAAGTCAGCTCGCTGCCGCATTCCAGGACGTCGGCCAACTGGCCGTCCCGGTACCAGACCGGCGCGGGCTGTTCCTGCTCGTCGTGCTCGGCGTTGGCGCATCGGCGATCTGCATCGACGCACTGGCCGTCAGCCTCCGCCGGGCCGCCCAGACCGGCCTGCCGATGCTCGCCATGTTCGCCGTGCCCGTGGCGGTCGTCCGCCAGGGGATCGGCTGGCTGCCGTTCACCTTCGGCGCCGCCGGCTACTTGCTGCTGCTGCTGGCCGAGGGCCGGGACCGGCTCTCCAGGTGGGGTCGCCCCTTCACCGAACAGTCCAGCGACGAGAGCTGGCGTCCCGATCCGCTCGAAGGCTCCCCGATGGCCGCCGTCGGCCGGCGTATCGGCGCTGCGGCGATCGGGCTGGCTGTCGTGATCCCAGCCCTGGTGCCCTTCGTGCATGGCGGCGGGCTGGCCGGTATCGCGGCCGGCGCGGGAGTCGGCAACGGCCCGGGCGGCTCCGCTCAGCTCAACCCGCTGGCCCAGTTGCGCGGCCAACTCCGCCGCGAGCGCCCGCTGGAGCTGCTGCGGGTCAAGACCAACGAGTCGCACCCCTTTTACCTGCGGGTGACAAGCCTCGACGTCTACAGCGCGCAGTCGGGCTGGAGCCAGGAGGGCTTCTCCTCCGCGCGTGGGCCGAAGGTTAGTGACGGCCTGCCAAAGCCGACCATCGGCGACGGAGTTCGCACCAAGAAGATCGACACCCAGGTGCAGGTGCTCGGGCTGGGCAAGTCCCAGCAGTTGCCCGTCTATGCCACCCCGACCAGGGTGAAGGTGAAGGGGGACTGGCGCTTCGACCGTCCAAGCGGGACGGTCTTCAGCACCCACACGAACACCCGTGACCTGCGATACAGCTTCACCTCGGTGACACCCGACCAGTCCACCGAACAGGCCGGCCGAGATCTGCTGGAGTTGCTCAAAGTCTCGCCGCCCGTCGCCGACCCGCAGATCCAAGGTGCCTACGGCGACCGCAGCGTCCCGGCAGACCCGCGGATCCAGAGCCGGGTCGCCGTCATCATCAAGGGCAAGACGACTCCGTACGAGAAGGTCCTTGCCTTGTACGAGTACTTCCGCGATCCCAAGAACGGCTTCCGGTACACCACGTCCACGAAGCCGGGAAACAGCGGCAGTGCGCTGGTCGACTTCCTGACCAACAAGGAGGGCTATTGCGAGCAGTACGCCGCGGCCATGGCGGTCATGGCCCGGTATGCCGGCATCCCCGCCCGGGTGGCGATCGGCTACACAAAGGGCATCCGCAAGAACGGCTACTGGTCGATCACCACCAGCGATGCGCACGCATGGGTGGAGGTCTACTTCCAGGGGATCGGCTGGATGCCCTGGGATCCGACCCCGTTGGGCCAAGGCGGCCGGGCCAGCGCCATCCCGTACGCGAACACGGCCGCCACGTCCACCGTCGGGCCAGGGGGGCCGACCGAGTCGGCCAGCCAGGAAAATCTCTCGGCCAAGCAGCGTCAACTGCAGAACCGCGTACGGGGCGATGACAAGGCACTGATCGGCGGCGGGCCGGTGCCCACTCCGCCGACCCGACGTCGGGCCGACCACACAGCCTGGTGGCTCGCCGCCGGGGTCCTGGCCCTGATCCTGCTGGTTGCGCCCGCGCTGAGCCGGATTGCACTGCTCCGGATCCGGCTGCGCCGTATCGGCCGCGGCATCCCCTCGCGGTCCGCGCATGCCGCCTGGGCCGAGGTGCTGGCCACCGCGTTCGACGTCGGGTTCACCCTGGATGAGGCCGAAACCCCGCGGGTGACCGCATCGCGGATGATCCGCCAGGGCAATTTGGCCGGACAGGCCGGTCAGCCGTTGCGCGAGCTGGCAGCCCTGGAGGAGCGGGCCCGCTACGCCCGCCGACCAGTGCCCCTTCAGGACTCGACCGCGGAGAACGTGCGACAGGTGCGCAGCGCCCTGTACTCGAGCGCGACCCGCACTGCCCGGTGGCGAGCCTGGCTGATGCCACCTTCAGTGCTCGATATTGCCAGCCGGCGCGGTGGACTCGGCGTCGCCGATGCGCTCGACGGCGTGGACAGCGCGTTGGGTCGTGCCCAGCGGGCGTTGTTCGGGCGGATCGCCGTGTCCCGGGCGAACTGACATGACCACCCGGCCGGCACTGGCGTACGTCACCGTCAGCAGCACAAACGCGGCGCGTCTCGTGCGCTTCTATCGCGAGTTGACCGGCGATGCCACAACGTTCGAGGCCGGCGCGTACACCGTCATCGGCCCGGGCCCTCGCCCGGCTGCACTCGCCTTCCAGCAGGTTGCCGCCCACGGTGAGATCGTGCCGGTGCACATCGACCTGCACGTCGACGACATCGAGGTCGCCGGCCGGGAGGTCGAGCGGCTCGGTGGCCGGCTTGGCGACAAGCATGCCGAGGTGGGCTCGCACTGGCAGCTGGCTTTCGACCCGGACGGGAACGTGTTCTGCCTGATGGGCCCCCCACCCGCAGGTGCCGGCGCGCCGGCCTGACAACCGGCGGACGCCTGTCCCGGCTCTTCCTGCGCACCGTTGCGGCGACTTCTTTGCCGTGCGTGCCTGGCACACACCGCAATCGACCTTGATGACCGTTGCCGTACCCGGCTTGTTCAGACATAGGGGGCGCCGTACCGGACGGCATGTCAGGCACGCCGTTGCTCAGCGCCCGCGGCCCTCGTCCCGGCGATGCCAACGTTGCTCCATCCGGTCCAGGACCGAGGGGCGGCGCGCCCGGGCCTTTGCCGGCCGGTCGCTCCCGACGACCCGCAGCGGCTCCCGGCCGTTCATCCGCTTCCAACTCGTCGCGGCCAGGACGGCGGAGGCGAACATGATGAGGAATCCGGCCACCCCGACGGCGATGAATGCCTGCTGCACAATGACGCCGGCGAAAAGCAACGAGATGCCTAGGACGAACAACAGCGCCGCCTGCCAGAGCCGCCGGCGGGCCCGGTTGCGTGGGTCAGTAGCACGTACCGCCGAGGCGAACTTCGGGTCCTCGGCGTACAGCGCACGCTCGATCTGGTCGAGCAGCCGCTGCTCGTGCTCTGAGAGAGGCACCGGACTCCTCCCCTGGCCTCGCTGTGGCCGCCACTACGCAGTGGTGGCCTCCTAGTCTACGAGGGCATTCGCAGGTCGGAAAGGTAAAGGCCTGGAATTGGTCAGGTGGGAGGGCCGGATTCGCCCGCTCCTTCCCGGAACCGGCGCGGCTGGGCCGGCCGGGAGAGGTCCGGCGGCTGCCGACGATCGTCGTCCGGACCGACCAGGGCGGCCGGCCGGACGGCGCCGGCGCCGAACCGCAGTGAGGCTCGGTCGACGGCCTGCTCGGCGTCCCGCCAGCCGTGCTCAGGAGCACCGAGCAGCAACTGCTCGGTGGCGGCGGACCCGGGCAGCAGACCCTCGACGCGCACACCGACCAGGCGCAGCCGAGCCCGCTGCAGACCCAGCCCGTCGAAGAGCGAGCGAGCCGTCTCATAGACCACCCGGCCCACGTCGGTTGCCACATCGAGGGTGCGGGCACGGGTGATGGTGGTGAAGTCGGCGAAGCGCACCTTGATGCTGATGGTTCGGCCTACCTGACCGGTCGCGCGGAGGCGGGCAGCAGTGCGCTCCGCGAGCCGGAGCAACTCCCGCCGGACGAGTTCGGGTTCGTCCACATCGGTGCCAAAGGTTTCCTCCGCGCCGATGCTCTTATCCGGCTCGTGCGGCACGACCGAGCGAGCGTCCCGCCCCCAGGCCAGCGCGTACAGATGCGTGCCGGCGGCCTCCCCGAGGCTGCGCCGCAGGGTGTCCTCAGGGGTGTTTGCGATGTCGCCGACGGTAGTGAGACCGAGCCGGAGGAGCTGTTCTTCGGTCCGCTCGCCGACCCCCCACAGCGCTGCGACCGGCAGCGGATGAAGGAATCCGACCACCCCGTCGCCGGGCACGACCAGCAACCCGTCGGGCTTGCACCGGGCCGACGCCAGCTTGGCGACGAACTTTGTGGTCGCCACGCCGACCGAGCAGGTGATCCGCTGCTCGTCGGCGATCCGGCCGCGGATCAGCTCGGCGATGGCCACCGGCCGGCCGAGCCGGCGCATCGCGCCGCTGACGTCCAGGAAGGCCTCGTCCAACGACAACGGCTCGACCAGTGGAGTGATGGACCGGAAGACCTCCATCACGCCTCGGGAGGCCTGGGTGTACGCGGCGAAGTCGGGCGCGATAAACGTCGCATGCGGGCAGAGCCGGCGAGCCCGCAGCACTGGCATCGCGCTGCGCACGCCGAAGGCCCGGGCTTCGTAGGTCGCCGACAGGACGACACCGCGCGAACCGCCGCCGCCAACGATCACCGGCTTGCCGCGCAGCTCGGGTCGATGCCGCAACTCCACGCTGGCGTAGAACGCGTCCATGTCCACATGCAGCACCGTGCAGCCGCGGTCATCGGCCGCCGGCCCGTCCACCGGGCCGGTCGGCGGCGGTCCGGTGCGGCTCACTTGCGGACCGTACCTCTCGGCTGTGACGGTCCCCGGCGCGCGCGGCGACTGATCAGATCCGGCGGGCCAGTAGGTGCAACTGCGTGGCGATGTCGCGAAACGGCGGCCGCGGGGCGGCGGCGAGCTCGAGGGCGACCAACGCGTCGATCGCGTCGGGTTCGGTGTCCACCAGCGCGCCGGGGACCAGGTCGGCGAGCACCCGGACGCCATGCACCGCCTCGACGACCAGCCCCGCCTCGGTCAGCAGGCCACTGACCTGGGCGAGGTCGTATCGACGCTGCGTGGTGTCCCGGTCGCCCCACTGGCCGTTCGGGTCGTCCATGGCTCGGGCCGCCTCGGCGAAGTGTCCGGCCAGCGCGCGCGACAGCACTGTGGCATGGCGATTGGCGACCAGTACGCTCGCCGCGCCGCCTGCCCGCAGCGCCTCGGCGATCGGATGCAGCACGGCAACAGGATCGTCGACGACCTCCAGCAGGCTGTGGCACAGGACCAGGTCCTGGCTGCCCGCTGGGACGACATCCAGGACGGAGTCTGCGTCGCCCTGCACCGCAGTTATGAGCTGGGCGACATCGTGTTCGGCGGCCCGGCGCTCGAGGGCGGCCAGGGCATCCGGACTGGCGTCGACCACCGTCACTGTATGGCCGAGTTGCGCCAGGGGCACCGCGAACTGCCCACTGCCACCGCCGGCGTCGAGGATGTGCAGGGAGGCGGTCGGGCGCCGGTCGAGCTCTGCGCGCAGCACCGCCCAGACGACGGCCGTGCGGGGGTTGTTGCGCTCGGGCAACGGGACTCCTCCGTGACGCCGCCGGCCGGCGGCCGGCGGTGCCCGCGAGCCTAACCACCCGAGCTGCCCGGGCTGGAGTGCCACAGCTTGCGCGGGGCATCCTTCGTCGACTCCCCCGGAGGCTTGATGTCGGCGTACGGCGAGAGCCGGAAGCCGGTCGGCGAGACGAACACCGCGCGGGCACCGGCGCCGGCGGGTGGCCGGACCACCACCGGGCGGGTAGATCGGCTGTCCGCGGCGCCGTGCACGGCTCCCTCGGTAATGACGGCCGGTGCAGCCATGGCCGCCTCGACCGCAGCCCGGCCGCCGGCCTCCCAAGCCTCGCGCAGGGACGGCAACTCCCAGCATCCGGTCGCGCGGATCGACACTCCCCGCCGGCCGGTACGGCGCACGACGCCGCGGATGACGAGCAGCCAGGAGTGGAACAGGGTGCTCGCGTACCCCACTTGCGCGTCCTCGAAGAAGGTGGCGTCGATCGGACCGGTGGCGTCGTCGAGGGTGACGAACACGACCCGCCGGCCGGACCGGATCGGCGGGGTCTGAGTGGCGACCTTGACTCCGGCGACGAGCACTTCGGCCTGGCTGCGGCACTCGAGCAGGGACCGGGACCGGGTTACTCCGAGGGCGGCGAAGAACGGCTCGTAGCACTCGACGACATGGCTGCTGGCATCGAGGCCGAGCACCTCGAGCTCCGCGCGTACCCGCTCGACACCGGTCATCTCGCGCAGCCCGCACGAGCTGGTCGTGGCCGGATCGTCGCCCAGATCGAGGGCCAGCTGGACGTCCACCGGCCCGGCGGGGAGCGCCGCCTGCGACTGGCCGGCGGCCTGGCTGCGGATCAGGTC
>JALZAK010000120.1 GCA_030948385.1 Actinomycetota bacterium | reverse complement strand
CCCGCGGACGGACCCTGGTCCCCGACACCTGGGCATACACCAAGCCCGGAGCGTCGTGGTCCACCAGTTCCTGGGCCTCCGATGTCGTGCTCGCTCTGGCGCACCGAGCCGGCGGCGATCGCGCCATCGTGCTCCTCGAACTTCTCGGCACCCTCGCCGTACTGGGTGGTCTGTACCTGCTGCTCCGCCGACATCGGGCGAGCAGCCGCGCCATCGTCTTCTGCTTGGCATGTGTCAGCCTCTGGCCATTCTTCGAGGAGCGCCCCCAGCTGGCATCGATGATCTTCGTGGTGTGGCTGAGCTGGGTCTGTGATCGTGCCCGCCGCCATGACGGTGAGCCTTCGCTGACGCTGCTGCTGGCCGCCACGTGGTTGTGGGCATGTATCCACGGCATGTGGGTCCTGGTGCCCGTCGCTCTGCTCTTGGTTGTCACCTGCCGGCGGTTGGACGGCGACCGGCTGTCAGCTGCCGGTCAGCGCCGGCTGCTCGCCGCGGCGGCGCTAGCGCCGCTCGTTTCCATGCTCACTCCGGTCGGCCCGCGATTGCTGCTCGCGCCCTTTCGGGTCAGCAGTGCCGCGTCGGGTCGGCTCGCGGAGTGGTTCGCGCCCCGCCTCGACCGGCCGTTCGCCTGGGGCTTCGTCGCCCTGCTCGTCCTCACACTCCTGTGCTGGGCGATGGGCGATCGCCGGCCGGCGCGCTCAGAAGTGCTGTGGGTGCTGGCCGTCGCCGCGTACGCCGGCCTGGCCTGGCGGAACCTCGGCCCGGCCTGCCTCCTCATCGCGCCTGTGACGGCCCGGGCTCTGGATGGGCGCCGGCGGGGCGCCGACCGTTTCCGGGTGCCCACGGTTGCCGCGGCCGCACTGACAGGAGTTGCCGTGCTGGCCCTGCTGCTGGCGACGCTGACCAGCCCCACTAGTCCGGCATGGGCCCCGACGAAGATCGCAGCCAGGCTGCGTGCGCAGCCAGGGCAGGTCCGGGTCCTCAACGACTACGACCTCGGCGGGTACCTGGCCACGGCGGGGGCACCCTCGGTCAGGGTCGCGGTCGACGGTCGTGCGGACCGGTACGGCGGGCGCTTCCTGGATCGGTACTTCGCGCTTACCGACGGTCGACCCGGCTGGCAATCGGCGCTCGCGGGTCTGCGCCCAGACGTAGCGGTGCTCAGCACGGACACCCCGCTGGTCGCGTTGCTCACAGACCGCGGGTGGCACCAGGTCACGCAGGACAAGCATTTCGTGCTTCTCGTCGCGCCCGGCTTCCACCTCGTCGAACGATGACCGCATTCGCGCAATCGCCGGCGAGACCGCGGGCAGAGCCTCGCAGCCCGGCATCCGCCAGCCGGGCCGAGCTCCTTCCCTGGCTGGCCGTCATGGTGTTCGGATTGCAGGGCCTTCGGACGCAGACAGACCCTGACCTCTGGTGGCACCTGCGCACCGGGCAATGGATCGTCCTGCACCACCGCATCCCCACGGTTGACCACTGGTCGTTCGCGTCGACAAAGCCGTGGGTCGCTCACGAGTGGCTCGCCCAGGTGTTCCTGTATATGGCATACCGGTCCGGCGGGTACCACGGTGTGCTCCTGCTCCGCGCAGCAATGCTGGCGGCAATCGCCTTCGTCGTGGTCCGCGAGTGCCGGCGCCGCGGCAACTGGTTGCACGCCACGATCGCAGCGCTGTTCGGGCTCGCAACGGTAGAGCCCGGTGCTGCCGCCCGCCCGCAACTCGCGTCGTTCCTGCTGATGGCCTTGTTCGGCCCCGTGTTGATGCGCGCTGTAGTGCGGCGTCGGGCACCGGTCAGTCTGATTCCACTGATCTGGCTCTGGGCCAACCTGCATGGTCTGTGGACCTTCGCCCTTGTGGTCTACCTCGCCGTCGTAGTCGGGCTGGCGATCCATCTGCGGGGGCGGGAGCGGCGCACGTTGACCGGATTCCTCGGCGTCGGCGTGGGCATGGTGGTTGCGGTCGGACTGACTCCGAACGGGCCCAAGCTGTTACTTAGCCCGCTGGCTGTCCACGGCGTCACAAAGTTCGTCACCGAGTGGCAGGCGCCGCACATCACCAGCCTTCCCACGATTGCCGGTCTCGTACTCCTTGCTGTGGTGGTCATCGGGTGGGCACGGAACGTACGCCAGGTGCCCGCCTATGAGCTCGCGTATGTCTTCGTTGCCGCCGGCTTGACGCTTGCCTATGTCCGTACCGGGCCGCTGGCCGGCGTCCTTCTCGCGCCGATCGCGGCCGGCGCATTGGCCCGGCTGTTCCACGAGCCGGTAACAGCTCTGCGCTTCGCCCGCGGCTCTCGACGGGCGGCCGTCCTCGCCGGAGTTGTCACGTTGGCGCTCGGCGCCCTGATCCTTGATCGGCTGCCGGCGATCGCAGCCCCGGCGCCCCTCGCCGCGAGCCGCGTCATCGACGATCTACCCGGTCGGCAGCGGGTGCTCACAGAGCCGGAATTGGGCAACTGGATGCTCTGGACGGCTCGGGACTCCTCCCCGGCGTTCGACGGCCGCTACGAGATCTTCGGGCCGAGCTACATCGGCCGGTACATCGACATGCTCAACATGCGCGGGAACTGGCGTGGCTTCGTCACCGCGAGTCGCGCTGGGGCCGCATGGCTACATGTTGACATTCCCCTCGTGGCCGGGCTGAGGGAACAGCTGCACTGGACGGTGGCCTGGACCGACGGCAAGACCGTCATCCTGGTGCGCCCGCCGGCGGGCCCCGTCACGCCGACCCGTCGATGAGTGCTTAACGTCGCCGTGGCTGCCGAAGCTGACCCCAAGTCACCGGCAGCGTCGGTACAGAGTTGTTGTGCCCACTTGGTCGACGGCGCAGAAATGGCTGGCAACCTCGATGTTCGCCGCGTCGTCCCCGGGCGTACGCGGCAGGTCATGACGTCAACAACGCGCTGAGCCGCTCCCCGACGACGTCCCAGCGCCAGTCCCGCTCGACCCAGGCCCGCCCGGCCGCCCCCATGTCGGCAGCCGCGGCCCGGTCCGAGAGCAGGGAGGCCACTCGCTCGGCTACCGCCGGCACCGAACGTCCGTCGACCACATAGCCGGTGCGTCCCGCCAGCACCGCGTCCGGTGCGCCGCCGGAGTCGCCGGCCACCACCGGCAGCCCGGTGGCCGACGCCTCCAGGTAGACCATCCCGAGCCCCTCGACGTCCAGGCCGCGCCGGCGAGTGCGGCACGGCATCGCGAAGACGTCGCCGGCGGCGTAATACCCGGGCAGCGCCGGCCACTCCACCGGCCCGGTGAAGACGACGTCATCGGCGACCCGGCAGGACACCGCGAGCCGCTGCAGCCGGGCCATGTCAGGCCCACCGCCGACGAGGAGCAGGGCCGCGCCGGCAACCCGGGCCCGGATCGCCGGCAGCGATCTGATCAGCACGTCCTGACCCTTGCGGGGCACCAGCCGAGACACGCAGACCACGATCGGCCGGCCCGCCAGGCCACGTCGCCGCCTGACCTCCCCGCCGTCTGTTGCCGGCGTGAACATCGACGTGTCGACTCCCGGGGCCAGTCGCTCCAGACGCACCGCGCTCCCGAGCGCGCCGGCCAGCCGAGACCGCGTGTACTCCCCCAGGTAGGTCATCACGTCCAGCGACGCCCCGATCCGGCGGAGCAGGGCCCGGGCGCCCGGGAGGGCCGCCCAGCCGATCTCGTGGCCGTGCGTCAAGGCAACGCAGCGCAACACGCCGGCGCGGCGCAGTGCCGGCGCCAGCAGGCCCAGCGGCGCCGCCGCCCCGAACAAAGCGGCGGTGCAGCCCTCCGCCCGGGCGACGGCCGCCACCCGGCGAGCGACCGCACGGGTGGGCAGCAGCATCGACGTCGGCGCGCGGATGACCTTGAACGGCTGCCCGGCGTCGAAGGCTGCGGCGCCGGGTGACGTCGAGGCGTACACGATCACCGAATCGGCCGGCTGACCCGCCACCAGGGAGTGGACAAAGGCCTGGATGCCGCCGGGGCGGGGCGGGAAGTCGTTGGTCACGACGATGGTGCGGGTCATGACCGGTGCAGCCGCTCCCAGTCGCGGGCCAAGGCGATCCGTTCGGGGCCGCTGGGATGGTCGAAGAACAGCCCGTACACGATGGGGTTGGGCTGCAGGTCGGACAGGTTGCTCACCGACAGCCGCTTCTCGTTGGCGATGAAGGTTGCCGGATCGTGCGTCAGTTCCAGCGCATGGACATCGGCCCGCGCCTCGATCCGCCGCGACACCAACGATTGGATCGGCAGGGTGAGCACTCCGGCAAGTGCAGCAAGGGCTAGCAGCAGGGCGACCGCGCGACCGTCCCCGGCGGCGGGCACCCCCGCCCGACGCAGCAGCCACGGCCAGGTGAGCAGCAGGTACGCCAGGCAGCAGGCGGCTGCCGCACCCAGCGCACCGACCAGCGTTCCGTGCAGCACATCCCCTCGCTTGGCGTGTCCGAGTTCGTGCGCCACGACGAGCCGGACCTCCTGTGGCGGGGCGGAACGCACCAGGGTGTCGTAGACGACCAGCCGGCGGGTCGAGCCGAATCCGGAGACGTACGCGTTCAGCGCGGTGGTCCGGCGGGAGGCGTCGGCGATCAGCACGTCCCGCACCGGCACGTGGTCATGCCGGGCCAGCTCGAACAGCGAGGTGCGCAGCGCGCCGGCCGGCATCGGGGTGAACTTGTTGAAAAGCGGCTCCACGACGACCGGGTAGAGAAAGGACAGGGCCACGACGAGGACGGCCGAGCCCATCGCCGTCCACACCCACCAGGTGCGCGGGGCAGCGCGCACGATCGACACGAACCCCAGCAGCACGGCCATGGACACCCCCACCCGGATCCCGAAGCTCTTCAAGAGGTCCACCGTCCAGCCGCCCCAGTCCTGAGTGGACAGTCCGTACCTGCGGAGAACTGTTTCCCCGTAGGCGGCGAAGGGCAGGGCGAATAGCTGTCCGAGCGCTGCCAGGGTCAACCCCCCCAGCACGACCCGCCATCCCCACCCACCGCCGGCCGGCCGGGCCACTGCCCCTATCAGGCGGGCACCTAGCGGGGTGAAGCCGAGCAGGACGGTGACGGTGAGCCCGATCAGCAGCCCGGCGTAGGCGGAGGGCCGGAAGGCCCGGTGGAAGGCCTCCTCCCGCTGGATCTCAGTTGGACTGAAGTCGCGGGTCGCGAACACGGCGGTGCGTCCGCCCGCCGGCCGGTTCAGCACGTGCCACGGCGTGGTCAGCGCCAAGACGGCGATCAGCGCGCCGGTGAGGACGAGCAGGGCTACGGCGGCTGCCCCGCGGGAGGTCACCGCACCTGGGCGGCGACGTACGCACGCCACCGGGCGGTGAATTGTGCCGTGGACATGTGCAGCCGACGGCGCAGCGCGGAGTCGAGCGCGGCCGCCACGCTGGCGCCGCCGGAGCTGCCGACAGCGCGGTAGAAGGCGACCAACCCGCGCTGCCCCACAATTGCGGCGATCAGCCGGTTGGCGAGCCACGCCTCCTCATAGGCCTGGGCCAGACGAGGATTCGTCCCGGCGAAGTCTGCGTCGGCCGGCAGCGCCTTGGGGCCTCTCCCGGCCCGTACGTCGACCGCCAGCTCGCGGGCGGCCACCTGCACCGGCACGCCGGTGTCGAGGTAGCCCACGTAGTCGGCGAAGCCCTCCGCCAGCCAGGTCGGCGTGGCGCCTGTGGTCAACGCCCGGCTCGCGACGTGCGTGATCTCGTGCTGCAAGACGACGCGGCGACCGAGTGCGCCGAGCTTACCGAAGTTGGGCGTGTTGACGATGATCCGCTCACCGGCCGGGCTGCCATCGGTGCCGGCCAGGTCCGCAGTGGCGACAGCCGCGATCTGGGACAGGTCGTTGCCCTGTTGGATGATCCGGCTGAGCTCTGCCTGGGTGTCCGGGACGAGGACCACCAACCGGCCCGACCAGTCGTGACCCCAGACCGAGGTGACCCGCGGGACAGCCGCCGAACAAGCCGCCGCGATGACGTTCATCTTCTCTCGCGAGCCAGGATGTCCCAGCACGATTGTGGTCGGCGTGCGGGTGACGATCACCGGGCCGAAGTCCCACACGCCTCTGGCCGTCTCACCGCCGGCGTCCTCGAAATCGTCGTCCGCCCCGATGTACCAGCGTCCGGATCGCTGCACGAACGTGAAGAACTGCCTCTGCTCGGTGGGCCGCACGTCGTAGCCGGCGATGCGGTATCGCACGTCGACGAAAGGGACCCACAGCGGTGCGTGAAACCGGGCCAGCCGGGTGGGCGACAGCGGCAGTTCCCGGCTCGCGTCGACCGTGTAGGACCAGTCCCCGAGCGGCACCGAGCGCAGGTTCGCGAACAGCCGGGCTTGCTTGAGGCGGAAACTGGGGCTACCGGGATCGATCCCGGCCAGGAAAGCAGCCTGGTCGTGCGCCAGCAGCGCCGCGCTGCGGCGGGCCAGCAGGGCGCGGATCGCGCCTCCCCGAGCGGCCCGTTGGGCGGCCGTGATGACCTGGACGTCCCGATCGGCCACACCCGGCCCCGGCCGCCCCTGAATGCGGTGCGCGGCGACCGGCACCACCCGGCGTCCGACAACCAGATAGGAGGTTGCTGTCAGGGCTGCGGCCAGCAGGATGCAGATGGCGACCGTCAGCACGCCGAGAGCGCCTCGCTGTGCCGCCCGCACGGGCCTGCGTGTCACCTGGTAATCGTACGGAAGCGCCGGTCTAGGGCCGGACTGCTCCGGAGTAGTCAGCGAGCAGCGGCGCGATCCGGACGTGGTCGCCGGTGGTCGGGGCGTGGATCATCTCACCGTTTCCGACGTACATGCCGACGTGGTAAATGGGGCTGCCGAAGAAGACCAGGTCACCTGCCTGGAGGTTGGCCCGGGCGACATGCCGGCCGCTGCTGAACTGCATCCGGCTGGAGTGCGGCAGCGAGACGCCGGCCGCGGCCCAGGCATACATCGTCAAGCCGGAGCAGTCGAACGACCTCGGGCCGGCCGCTCCCCACACGTAGGGCTTGCCGAGCTGGGCGTACGCGGTCTGCAGGGCGATCCGCGCCGAGCCTGATGCTGGACCGGTGTACGTGCCTCCGATGACGGCGCGGTTGCCTGCGCGGCTCGCCTCACCGGTTATCTGCGCTGCCAGGGCACGGTAGTGGGCCAGGTCCTTGGTGATCTGCGCCTTGCGGGTAGTCAAGATCCGCTGGTTCTCCTGCTGGGCCACCAGCTCGCGGGCCAGCCGGCGCTTTTGCGACTCCAGCGTGTGTTTGGCTGCGATCAGGCCGTTCAACTGTGCCCGCTGGCCGCGACTGATGGTCTCGATCGTGGACAACTCATCGAGAAATGCCTGCGGCGATCCGCTGTCCAGCAGTGCGGTGAACATGTTGATCTCGCCGCCCTGGTACGCCGAAGCGGCGAACTTCCCGACCGCCGCCGCGAACCTGGCCACGGTCTTGGACTGTGCCGCGGCCTGCGCCCGCAACCGCGCCGCGGCTTTCAGGCTCTGGGCCAGTAGCTCATTGGCGGTGTCGTAGGCCTCGGTGGCCCTCTCGAGCTTGACCTGCAGCTCAACAACGGCGCGCCGCACCTGTGCCTCGGACAGCACCGGATCTGCGTGGACGCTGCTCGCCGGCAGCAGCACGAGGGCCAACACCGCCGCGGCGCTAGCCGACACCAGACCGGCGACGCGCGGTGGTAGGTGCACGGAAGCCACTCGAGTGCAGCCCCTCTTCTTCTCGACTCGGCCCAGTCCATCCCGACGCCCGCCGACGGCGGCCGGAGGGACGCCGGGGCGATCAGCGGACCTTAGGGGCAATTTGCCCCATAAAGCAAGACTGCCGCCGAGGTCCGTCGACTGCTCCGCGCCGAGGACGCGGACGAGGGCCTCAGCCGGTGGCCTCCCGGGTGGGTTCCGGGCCCGGCGGCCGGCCCGGGACCAGTCGGAGCCGGGGCACCAGGCCACCATCAGCCAGCGCTTCGAGCGCCTGTTGCTCGACCCGGTCGAGCTCCACTCCCTGTGGCGGACCCCCGAGCAGCACGGTCACGACGCAGTCGCCACAGGCCAAGCCGCGCACAGAGCAGTCGTCGCAGTCGATCAGCATCTCGCCTCTCCTCCCGCCGGCGGGGAAGTGCCGGCCAGCTACCGCAAAGCTAGGCGGGAGGTCCGACACTTTCTGGCTGCCCAGCCGCCGGCGGGCTCATCCCGGCGCGCCGTCCTGCGACGAGCCCGGACGGGGGACCACCTCGACGGTGTCGACGCCATTGCACCAGCGGCAGGTGATGTGCTCCACGGTGTCCGCCAGCACCTCCCGCTCCTCAACGGCCGGCTCGCCGGACAGTCCCACGTGGACATACTCGCGGGTGCGGGTGTTGCGGGTGACATCGAATCGGGTCAGGTTGCCGCACTGCACACAGCGCCAGCGGCTGCCCGCATCGGGGCGGGGAACGGCCATGCCCCAGTCTCCCAGCCGCCGGTGATCGGCGCGGCCACCGGTGCGCCTCCCCCGATCTGTCGGAGGGCGCTCCTAGCGTCCGCAGCATGTCCCCGTCGAGTGCGCCCGCGTACGTGCAGGCGAGCTTCGACGAGTTGGGCGAGCCGTTGCGCGAGGTCACCTTCGTCGTGGTCGACCTGGAGACCACCGGCGGCTCTGCGGCGACCAGCGCCATCACCGAGATCGGCGCCGTGCGGGTGCGCGCCGGCGAAGTGCTCGGCGAGTTCCAGACCCTGGTCAATCCCGGCGCCGGCATCCCGCCGTTCATCGCGGTCCTCACCGGCATCACCGATGCCATGGTCGCCACGGCACCCCGGCTCGGCGCGGTCCTGCCGGCGTTCCTGGAGTTCGCCAGGGGCAGCGTGCTGGTAGCCCACAACGCGCCGTTCGACCTGGGCTTCCTGCGGGCGGGGTGCGCACAGCTCGGGGTGCAGTGGCCGGGCTTCCGCCATGTCGACACTGCGATCCTGGCGCGGCGGGCACTGACCCGCGACGAATCCCCGGACTGCAGGCTGGCCACCCTGGCCCGGCTGTTCCGCGCCCATACCCAGCCCTGCCACCGGGCGTTGTCCGATGCCCGTGCCACGGTGGACGTCCTGCACGGTCTGCTGGAGCGGGTCGGCAACCTGGGTGTGCAGTCACTCGACGAGCTGCAGACCTTCACGCACCAGGTCAGCCTCGCCCAGCGGCGCAAACGGCATCTGGCCGAGCACCTTCCGCATGCGCCGGGCTGTTACCTTTTCCGGGACGGCCAGGGACGGCCGCTCTACGTGGGCAAGAGCAAGGACCTCCGCACCCGAGTCCGCAACTACTTCGTCTCCAGCGAGACCCGGTCGCGGATGCGGGAGATGGTCGGGTTGGCGGAGCGGGTCGACGCTGTGGTGTGCGCGCACGCACTGGAGGCAGAGGTGCGTGAGCTGCGTCTGATCGCCGAGCACAAGCCGCGCTACAACCGGCGGTCGAAGTTTCCCGAGCGCGGCGTGTATCTCAAGCTCACGATCGAAGCCTTTCCCCGCCTCTCCGTCGTTCGGGCTGTCCGCGACGATGGGGCGACGTACCTCGGCCCGTTCGGATCACGGGTGACCGCCGAGATGGCCATGACGGCGGTGCACGAAGCCGTCCCGTTGCGACAGTGCACCCGGCAGCTCTCCATCCATCGCACGTCGGCAGCCTGCATCCTCGCTGAGATCGGCCGCTGCGGTGCGCCGTGCGAGCACGAGGAGTCGGTGCAGGAGTACGCCGTTCACGCAGAGGCCTTCACCGCTGCGGTGACCGGCGATCCCGGCAGGGTGGTCGAGCCGCTGCTGCGCCGGATCACGCGGCTGTCGGCCGCGCAGCGCTACGAGGACGCCACCGCGACCCGTAACCGCCTGATGGCGTTCTTGCGTTCCTGCATCCGGCTACAGCGACTGCGTGCCTTGACCGACATCGCTGCGCTGGTCGCGGCCCATCCGAGCGGTTCCGGTGGCTGGGAGTTGTCGGTGATCAGGTACGGCCGCCTGGTGGCCGCCGGCGTGGTGCCCGCTGCCGCCGATCCTCGGCCGTACATCGACGCCCTTCGTGCCACTGCCGAATCGGTCGCCCGCGGGCCGGGCCCGGCCCCGTGCGCGACCGCAGAGGAGTCCGAGTGCCTATTGCGCTGGCTGGAGCAGCCGGCCACCAGGATCGTGGCGATCGACGGCTGCTGGGCCTCCCCCGTTGCCGGCGCCGCGCGGTGGCAGGGCTGGCTCACCCGGGCCGCGGAGCGCGACGGCGTCGACCCGTTCGCCGACCGGCGCGGATTGCGCATCGAGGCACGCCCGGCGCGAGCCAGCGCCTAGCCTGCATCACGATGATCGCCCGCCTGCCGGCGCCGCTCAAACGGGTCGGCCTCAGCGCCTTTCGCCGGATGCCGGCGTCGCTGCGCCGGCGCGCCGTCCATGCCGGCACGCCGAACTACACCGTAGGAGCGGTGGTCGTGGTGCGGGATGCGGCCGGCCGGGTGCTGCTCGTTCGGCAGCGACACAGCGGCGGCTGGTCACTTCCCGGCGGTCTGCTCGGCCATGGCGAGACACCCGAGCTGGCGGCCTTGCGGGAGCTCGGCGAGGAGCTCGGCCTGTCGGTCGAGGCTGGCCGGCTCCAGCCGGCGACGCCGAATGCCGTTGTCGATCCACGGGCGCGACGGGTCGACATGGTCTACAGCCTGCGCGAACCCGCGGAGATCAGCGTCGACGGCCTCGAGGTGCTCGAGGCTCGGTGGTTCGCACCCGAAGGGCTGCCGGCCAGGTGCTGGGGTGCCACCCGGCAGATCCTGCAGACCCTCACGCCGTGACCCCGGCCGGGATCGTGCTCGCGGCCGGCGCCGGCACCCGGTTGCGCCCGCTCACCACCTTGCGGCCTAAAGCCCTGTGTCCGGTCGGCAACGTCCCCCTGGTGGACCTGGCCCTGGGCCGGGTGGCGGCCGCCGGCGTGACGGACGTCGCGGTCAACGCACACCACCTGGCCGACCAGCTCGAGGCCCACCTCACCGGCCGGGTGCATCTCTCGGTCGAACGGCCCGCTGCCCTCGGTACGGCCGGCGCGGTCGGTGCCTTGCGGGAGTGGCTGGACGGTCGGCCGGCGCTGGTGTGCAACTCCGATGCGTACCTCGACGGCGGGCTGACCGGCCTGATGCACGGCTGGGACGGCGAACGGCCGCGAGTGCTGGTCGTGCGCGACCCGGGCGCGGCCGACTTCGGTCCGTGGCGCTTCGCCGGCGCGTCCCTGTTGCCCTGGACCTTCGCGGAACGGCTCGCGCCCTCCCCGGCCGGCCTGTACGAGGCGGTGTGGCGCGACGCGGAAGCTCACGGGCAACTCGAGCTGATCGAATATCCAGCGGTGTTCATCGACTGCGGCACCCCGCCGGATTACCTCGCTGCCAACTTGCACGCCGCCGGCGGCGCCAGCGTCATCGCGCCGGATGCCGTCGTCGAGGGCGAGCTGGACCGCTGCGTGATCTGGCCCCGAGCGGTCGTACGTCGCGGCGAGCGGCTCGTCCAATGCGTACGGGCAGACGGTGGGCTGACCGTCGACTGTTCCAGGGGATCGGTGAGCTAGCGGCCGGGTCAAAACCAGCCGGCCTGGTGTTATGCGCGTTATCTGTGCCCGCACACCGCGCCCAAACGCCGTCGGGCGCAGCTCGCTTTCGCCTAGTCTGGATCGCGACGGGGCGGCCAGGGGCGGAACAGTCAACGGTGCGCATCGTCAAACAGCGGCATGCGAGCGATCGGCACGAGGGGACCTACCGGCGTGCGGTGATCGCGCTCGCCACGGTCCTGTCGACAATCTTCGCGGCAGCGTTGCTGACTTCACGGCCGGCGTCGGCCGGCGCAGGGACGTGCACTGTCTCGGACAAGCTGGTGAACTCCTGTCGCCCCTGGCTCGGCGCCTCGGTGGGCAAGTACCCGAATGTGAGCACGGGCCTGCGGGCCCAGGTGGAAGCGCACGAGCAACGCATTGGGCGGCAACTCGACATCGTTCATAGTTACCACCCGGTCGGGAGCCTCCCGCTCTCGCCCGACGAGCAATACTTCATCAATCGCGCCGGCACCCTCGGCTTCATCAACTGGCGGCCGGCCGCCGTGTGGTCCGACGCAGCCGGCGGAAACGCAACGGTCAACGCACAGATCGACCAGGTCGCCGACAGCTTCAATGCCGTCGCACCGCACAAGGTCTTCTTCACGCTCTTCCACGAACCCGAGAACGACGTGTCCGCCGGCAACTGCACCACCAACGCGGCGGGTGCGATCGCGGGCAGCCCCGCCGATTACCGCGCCATGTGGCGCAACGTGCGCAGCAGGTTCGACGCCAAGGGCGTCACCAACGTGGTCTGGGTAATGGACTACATGAACTACCCGGCTTGGGATTGCCTGGTGGGCGAGTTGTACCCCGGGAACGACCTGGTGGACTGGGTGATGTTCAACGCCTACGGAACCGGTTCGCAAACCTGGGCCGGCAAGATCAACCACTTCCAGGACCTGCTGACGTCGACCAACTCGCCAGCCACGGACTTCCTGTCCAAGCCGTGGGGCATCGTGGAGTGGAACGCCAACGCGTCGACGATGACGCCGGCACAGTCCCTGGCCTACTACGACCAGGCCAAGGCGGCACTGGACACCACCGCTTTCCCGCGGCTCAGGGCCTACCTCGTGTTCGACAACGTCGGCCCGGAGGGTAACGAGAACCGGGTCGCCTATGACGCCGGCGGCATCTATGACGCGGCCAAGCAGGATCACTACACGGCGTTCGCCCAAGACCCAGCGTTCGCCGATCCACCGGCCCCGCCGCCCAACGCCGACGTCGTTGCACCGACCGCGCCGACGGGTGTCACGGCGGCCACGAACGCGAACAGCGTGGACCTGAGCTGGCAGGCCGCCACCGACGACGTGGCCGTCACGGGCTACAACGTCTATCGCGACGGCGCCAGGGTGGCCGTGCTCGGCCCGGTGACGAGTTATTCCGACACCGGACTGGCTGACGGGCGCAGCTACAGGTACGCGATCGAGGCCTTCGATGCCGCCGGCAACATCGGCCCGACCGCCACGGTGACCGCTGACCTGCCCGACGTCACCGCACCCGGTCCAGTGCCGGGTCTGGCCGCAGTGGGGAGCGGCCCCGACCAGGTGCGGCTGAGTTGGCAACCGGCCACGGACAACGTGGCGGTCGGCGGCTATCACCTTTACCGCGATGGCGTCGCGGTGGCGACGACAGGCCCGGCTGTCACCGCTTTCGATGACAACGGCGCCGTGAGCGGGCGCACGTACGGCTATCAGATCGAGGCGTTTGATGCTGCGGGAAACGTCGGCCCGTTGTCCCCGGTGGTCAGCTCGACGCCGCCGGACGTGACACCGCCGAGCACCCCCACAGGCCTCGCCGTCCAGTCGGTGACCGCGACCCAGGTTGGCCTTGGCTGGCAACCGTCGAGTGACAACCTGGCCGTCGCGGGGTACCACGTCTATCGCGATGGCGTCGTGATAGGCAGCGCCACACAGACGAGTTATCAGGACCCGAACTTGAGCGACGGGCGAACGTACAGCTACATGGTGACGGCGTTCGACGCGGCTGGGAATGAGAGCTCCGTCAGCCCGGCGATCAACGCGACCACTCCGGACGTGACGGCTCCGACGGCACCGGCACGACTTGCCGGCACTGTGCAGTCGGGGTCGGTGAACGTGCAATGGCAGGCGTCGCTGGACAACGTGGCCGTTGCTGGCTACCACGTCACACGCGACGGCGCCGTCGTCGCGACGACAACCGCGACGTCCTGGGTTGATCCGTCGACGACCCAGGGGCGTAGCTACACGTACGCAGTGCGTGCCTTCGATGCGGCCGGCAACGAGAGCGTCGCCTCCACCAGCGTGGTGGTCAGCGTGCCCGACACGAGCGCGCCGACCGCGCCGGGCACTCCCGTAGCGACCGTGCAGGCCGGCGCGGTGAAGCTGACCTGGACGGCCGCGACTGACAATGTGGGCGTGACGAGCTACCGGGTGACCCGGAACGGGACCACCCTGGCCACAGTCGCCGGCCCGACCTACACCGACGCCGCGGTCCAGCAGGGACAGACCTACAGCTACGCGGTCATCGCTCTCGACGCGGCCGGAAACGCCGGCCCCGCGTCGGCGGCCAGCAGCGTCAACATGCCCGACACCGTCGCGCCAGCCACCCCGACGGGCCTTCGGGGCGCCGCCGGGGCCCGCAGCGTGACACTGACGTGGACAGCTGCCACCGACAACGTCGCCGTCGTCGGATACCAGATCTACCGGGGTACCGCCAAGATCGCCACAGCAGCGGGGACCACGTACACGAACGTGGGCTTGAAGACCGGGACCAGCTACACGTACAAGATCCGCGCCTATGACGCGGCCGGGAATCTGTCGGCCTTCACCGCAACAGTCACCGTCAAGGCCCGCTGAGTGCCACTAGCATCCCCGCTGTCGGCGTCCTCGGCCATGGGAGCAACGGTGATCACGTCCATCGTCATGATCAACGCGGCCACCGACTCGATCCCCGAAGTCGCGGAGGCGATCGCCGACATCGACGGGGTGAGCGAGGTCTACTCCGTGGCCGGTGCGTTCGACCTGATCGCCGTTGTCCGGGTCAGAAGGTACGAAGAGGTCGCCGATGTGATCGCCGGCCGGTTGAGCAAGGTCCCCGGCGTCCGGGACACCGAGACGCACATCGCGTTCCGTGCGTACTCCCGGCACGACCTCGAGGCAGCGTTCGCGATCGGTTTCGACGACACCGAGTAGACGGCGCGGCGCCGCCGAGGCGCGGCTACCGCGCGGCGGCGGAAGCGGTCACCCAGCGAGTGAGAACCGACGCGGCCGCGCCGGAATCCACCGCCGCCGCAGCCTGCCGCAAGGCCGCGGCAAGCAGATCGACCAGGTTTCCGTCCTCGTCCCGGTGCACGACCAGGGCAGCCGCGGCGTTGAGCAGCACGGCGTCACGCACCGGCCCACTCTCGCCGGCCAGAAAACGCCGAGTGACGCCGGCATTGTGCGCCGCGTCAGCCCCGCGGAGATCCTCCAGCGAGGCACGCGGTATGCCGAGATCGGCCGCGTCCAGCCGCGACTGGGTCACCTCGCCGGCACGGACCGCCCAGATCCTGCTCGGCGAGGTTGTCGTGAGCTCGTCGAGGCCGTCCTCGCCACGGACCACCAGCGCGCGGACCCGGCGACCGGCCAGCACCGCGGCCACCACCGGCGCCATCCGGGCATCGGACACGCCCACCACCTGGGCGGCCGGCCGGGCCGGGTTGGCCAGCGGGCCGAGAAAGTTGAACACCGTCGCGACGCCGAGTTCGCGGCGCGGCGCGGCGGCGTGACGAAGCGCGGGATGGAATACCGGAGCGAAGCAGAAGCCGATGCCGACCTCGTTGACGCACTGCAGCACGCCGGCGGCGGGCAGATCGACGACCACCCCCAGCTCCTCGAGCAGGTCGGCTGAGCCGCACGCCGACGAGGCCGCCCGGTTGCCGTGCTTGACCACCGGGACGCCGGCGCCGGCCACGACCAGGGCCGCCATCGTGGACAGGTTCACCGTGTGCGCCCGATCTCCGCCGGTGCCGCAGGTGTCGACAACCCGGCCGGACACCTCCAGCGGCGTGCACCGGTCGAGCATGACCCGGACCAGCCCGCTGACCTCCTCGGCCGTCTCGCCCTTGGCCCGCAGCGCCACGGCGAATCCGGCCAGCTGAGCCGGCGTGGCCTCGCCGGCCATTACCTCCGTCATCGCCCAGGCAGTGTCATCAGCGCTCAGCGACTCACCGCGCAGCAGGACGGAGAGCAGCACCGGCCAGCTCACCGACCGCCGATCTCGAGGTCGCTGCCGAGCCCTCGAACGTCGATGTCCAGCCTCGGTGCCACTTCCCGCACCTGCCACAAAGCGCCGGCCAGCGCGTCCGCGGCGGCGGCGACGTCCCGCAGCGCCGCGTCCAGCACCGGCGCGTACGACGGGGCCAGCGCCGCCGCACAGCGAGGACAGCGGGCATCGGCGCCGACGCTGAGCAACTCGGCGAGGGCGAAGCTGCCGCCGCACCATCCGCATCGGGCCATGACGTTCACGTCGCTAGCGCCCGACCGGCAGGTCGGGCGAGATCCCGGACGGCCGGCCGCGGAGGAGGTCGGCGACGGTGGCCGCCGCATCGATGGGGTCCAGTGGGTGAGTCAGCACCGCGTCGCACTGCGACCAGGCAGCCAGCCAGCGGTCCGCCTGCCGGCCGACGACAACCAGCATCAGCGGGCAGTTGGTGATCTCGTGCTTGAGCTGCCGGCAGATGCCCAGGCCGCCGGCCGGCCACGCCTCGCCGTCGAGAATGCACAGGTCCACCCCGCCGGCGTCGACCAGCTCGATCACCTCGTCGGGGGTCGCGGCTTCGACGTAGTCGACCCGTCCCACGTCGCCGGCCGGGCGGCGTCCCACGGCCAGCTGGATGCGCTCGCGGATGCCGGCGTCCTCGCTGTAGACCAGGACCGTCCGGCCGGCGGTGGGGCTGCTCATCGAGGGTCCGCTCCGCGGGATCGAGGGAAGGGATCGAGGGGAAGGTGCTAGTGGGCGGCATGGTATCGCCGGCGGGCACGGCAAAGGCCCACGTCCCCCCTCCGGGACGCGGGCCCCTGCACTGACCTGTACAACGCCGGCGACCGGAAAAGGAAACGGTTGAGTTGCGATCAGGGCTCCGCGGTTGCCTCCCGCTGGGCCTCCAAACGGTCCAGCCGGCGGTCTTCTCGGGCCGCCTCGCGTTCGGAGGCGCGGATCCACTGCGCGATCAGGGCGCCGAACATCAGGATCGCGACGATGTCGCCGCCGCCCCACAAGATCCCCCCGCCGGCATTCTGATCGGCCAGGTGGTCGATCCCAGGGGCCGCCCGGGCGTAGAAGTCGCCGGCGATCACATGCCTGGTCTGCATGATCGTCAGCCCGAGGATGGCGTGCAGCGGCAGGGACGCGAACATCAGCAGCGCCCGGAACGGGTAGGCCACCCGGCCGGGAACGGGGTCCAGGCCCACCAGTGGCCAGAAGAACAGGCAGCCGACGGCGAGGAAATGAGCGTGCAACAGGGCGTGCAGTCCCGCGTGGCGCAGTGTCGCCTCGTACCAGCCGGTGAAGTAGAGCGCGTACGAGCTCAGCGTAAACAGCGCAAAGGGGATCAGCGGGAAGGTCAGCAGCCGGGCGAGTCGGCTGTGCAGCACGGCGAGGAGGGCGGCCCGCGGCGCGGCGGGCAGGGTGCGCAGGGCCAGCGTCACCGGCGCACCCAGCGCCAGGAAGATCGGCGCCACCATGATCAGCAGCATGTGCTGGATCATGTGCGCGGAGAACAGGGTGTCGTCGTAGGCCGCCAACCCCGACACAGTGGCCAGCGCGATCGTGCCCAGGCCGCCGGCCAGGAAGGCCACGGTACGGCCCAGTGGCCACCGATGGCCGCCGGCGTGCAGCCGGTGTACTCCGTAGAGGTAGGCCGCGGCCAGGCCCAGCAGGAGCAGCGTGGGCCACTGCACGAGCGAGGTCTGCGTGAGGACCCGGGACGGGGTGAACTTCGGCAGCGCGGCCGGGTCGACCAGGGTCATTGCCACCCCGCCAAACTAGGCGACCCTGGGCCGACATCGGGGCACGCCCCCGGCCCACATTTCCCGGCCCGTATGACCATAATGGCCCGGTGACGACGGCCACCGGGACACCTGCCTTCGAGAAGAGCCAGATCCACTCCCTGACCCGGCCCAACATGGTCAGCGTCGGCACGATCGTCTGGCTGTCGTCGGAGTTGATGTTCTTCGCCGCCCTGTTCGCGATGTACTTCAGCGTCCGGGCCACCAACGAGGGACCGTGGCCGCCCGATCCCACACATCTCAACCTCCCGTTCGCCACCCTGAACACCACGGTGCTGGTGCTGTCTTCGGTGACCTGCCAGCTGGGGGTATTCGCGGCCGAACGCGGCAACGTCTACCTGCTGCGCAGATGGTTCACCCTGACGTTTTTCATGGGCCTGTTCTTCGTCCTCGGCCAGGTGTACGAGTACTCCAACCTGATCCGCGAGGGAACCACGATCTCCTCCTCCGGATACGGCTCGGTGTTCTACCTGACCACCGGGTTTCACGCGATGCACGTCACCGGCGGGCTGATCGCATTCATCTTCTTGCTGATCCGGTCCGGGCTGGCCCGCTTCACGCCGGCGCAGGCGACCAGTGCCATCGTGGTGTCGTACTACTGGCACTTCGTCGACGTCGTCTGGATCGGCCTGTTCGCGACCATCTACCTGATTCGATAACGGCAATGTCCCCATCCGATCGCGAGGAACCGGCGATGTCCGAGAGCGCCGAGCCGGTCACGGGTGGCCGCTTCCGGCGCGTGTCCGGCGTGCTGGTGGTGCTGCTCGCCCTGGGCCTGGTCGGCGGCATCTACGCGGTCGCCGCCCCCGGCCGCAGTGTCGCGCAAGCGGCGAGCGGGCCGGCGGACGCGGCCGTGGGAAAGCAGTTCTACACCCGCAGTTGCATCAGCTGCCACGGCCGAAACCTGCAGGGCGTTCCCAGCAGAGGGCCCAGCCTGATCGGCGTCGGCGGGGCGGCAGTGGACTTCCAGGTCGGCACCGGCCGGATGCCGGCCACCTACCAGGGCGCCCAGATCCCGCGCAAGAAGCCGCTCTTCGACGCCAAGCAGGCCCGGCAGATCGC
>JALZAK010000119.1 GCA_030948385.1 Actinomycetota bacterium | reverse complement strand
TCCGTACCGGGCTCGGCGCGGCGCGCGGCGACTACATCGCTGTGATGGCCGCGGATTTGCAGGAGCCGCCGGCGCTGACTCTCGATTTCTTCGCCCTGCTCTCGTCGGGGGAGTACGACATCGCCGTTGGCGCACGGACCGGCCGCGACGACCCCGCCCGCAGCTCGCTGATGTCGAAGATGTTCTGGCGCGGTTACCGGCGTTTCGTGATGCCCGACATCCCCAACGGGGGGGTCGACATCTTTGCTTGCACCCGTCAGGTGGCCGCCCAGCTGACGGCGATGCACGAGTCACATACCAGCATGGTGGCGCAGCTTTTCTGGCTGGGCTACCGCCGGGTCGAGGTGCCCTACCAACGACTGCCGCGGCCTTCCGGGCGCACCGGCTGGTCGCTGCGGCGCCGGGTCAAGTACATGCTCGACAGCATCTTCGCCTTCACCAACCTGCCGATCACCCTGCTCATCCTGATCGGAGCCGTCGGCCTTGTCGGCAGTGCGATCGCTGCGACGACCGTGCTGGTCGTCTGGGCCGCCGGGGGGATCACGGTGCCGGGATACACCGCGCTGATGCTCGTCATGCTGCTGATCGGATCGAGCCTGCTGACCGGGCTCGGCGTGGTGGGCTCCTACGTTTGGCGTACCTACGAGAACTCCAAGGGGCGCCCCTTTGCGGTGTCCCGATCGCACGAGGTCTTCGCCGCCGCCGCGGCCGCGAGTGACGCGACCCCGCTCCGTGGCGAGCGCCAGGGGCCGGCCCGGTAGCGGCGTGCCCGCGCCCGACACATCCGCTCACCCTCGGCTCAAGGCTGCTCGCCGATTCGTCCTGTTGGGCGGGGCGAACACGCTGCTGACCTTCGCCCTGTTCACCGCGTTGCAGCATGTGACCCAGGTCGCGGTGGCGTACACCGCCGCTTTTGCAGCCGGGCTGGTCTTCTCGACCGCGCTGACCGGTCGGGTGGTATTCGGGGTCCGCACGACGTCGCGCCGGCGCATGGTGTTCGCCTTGTGCTACCTGCTGATTTACGGCGTGGGACTGCTCGTGTCGCACTTCCTGGCCGGCGGCCTACCGGCCTGGGCGGTGTCGGCGGGCACCCTCGCGGTGACCGCACCGCTGGGATTCCTGGCCGGACAGGCGGTCCTCGTCCCGCCGGCTGCTACGACTCGCTGGCCGAGCGCTCCGCCACCGCCGCGAGAAACTGGTCGTAGTCCCTGATGTAGTCATCACTGTCGTACGGGTGGGAGGTCAAGACAAGCAGCCGGGCGTCCGGGGAGTAGCGGTACTGCGTACCCCAGGTCATCGCCGGCAGGTACAGCGTCACCGCCGGGTCGTCGAGAACGAACTGCTCGCGAGCAACGCCGTCGTCGGCCACGCACACCATGCTGCCGGCGAGGCAGATCAGCAGTTGGGCACAGATCCGGTGCGCATGGGCGCCGCGCACCTCCCGGTTCGGCACCCCGAACACCGTGAACAGCCGCGCCGGCTGGAATGGCACGTGATCTGCGAAACTGACGGCGACCAGCGACCCGCGCATGTCATCGGCTCGAGTCACCCGGCTCAACACGACGCCGCGCACCCGGCTGCGATAGTCGCCGGCCTCGCCCGCCGTGCCGGCGACCCCGGGGCCGTCCAGGGTCGGCTCGGCGCCCGACTCCTGGTAACGCACGATGCGGGCCGGGTTGCCGACCACTACAGCGTTCGCAGGCACATCCCGAGTGACGACCGCGCCGGCGCCCACCATGGCCGAACGGCCGATCGTGAGGCCCGGCAGGATCGTCGCATTGGCCCCGATCGATGCACCGTCATGCACCGTCGTTCGGGCAAACCGTTCGGGCTGCTGCCGACTGCGGGGGAACGCGTCATTGGAGAACGTCGCATTGGGACCGATGAACACATCCGAGCCGACCCGCAGACCGTCCCACAACTGCACGCCGCACTTGACGGTCACACGATCGCCGATCACCACGTCGTTTTCGATAAAGACGTGATCACACACGTTGCAGTCAGTGCCGATCCGCGCGCCTGCCAACACATGTGCGAAAGCCCAGATGCGGGTGCCCGCGCCGATCGTCGTCGATTCGCAGCGGCCGTCCTGGTGGAGAAAGAACGTGCTCACCAATGTCACGTTACGCCCGCGGACGAGGGTCAGTCCTCGCCGCGGCGGCGGTAGCCGAAGAAGCCGCGCTTCTTGATCAGGTCGGCGACCTCCGGGGGCACCATCGACTCCCAGGTGGTGTCGCCCTCGGCGATCCGATGCAGCACGTCGCGACTGAGGATGGACAGGTAGTCAGGCTTGTAGTTGTCCAAGTCCACAAAACTGCCGCGCCGGGCGAGGTAGTCGTAGAGGGGCTGCAGGTATTCAGCCACCGCCACGTTGGTGACGGTCGTGACCTGGCCGTCACGCAGCATGGGATACACGAACAGCCGAAGGTCGTTCTTGAACAGCCGGCCGAAGCTTTCGAGAATCCCGCCAGAAAGGTGGGAGTGGTTTGCCTCATTGAACAGGTCGATGAGGCTGGGCACGCCCATCACCATGCCGATACGCCCGTCGGTGCGCCAGGCAAGATAGGCGGCCAGGCGGTGGTAGTCGACGTAGTCGGAGATGAGCACCGTCATCCCGCAGGCGGCGAGCAACTCGGCTCGGGCCAGGAAGTCCCGACGGTCGACGTCCCCCCCGCCGGCAAGCAGGTTGGCCATCGTCAGCTCGGTCAGCACGAGCACCTCGCGGTCGGTCACGTCCGGGTCGGTCTCGAACTTCTCCCGCGCTGATTCCAGCATGTCGATGTTCACCAGGGTCGGCGGCCGGAAACTGCCGCGCTCGACTAGAATCGCCTTCTTGCGCAGCACCTCGCTGGGCTGCAAGACGTCGCGGTCCGGGCCGAACATCGCCGCACCGCTCAGCCCGACCTGCACCAGCTTGAGGGCCAGCAAGCGATTGTCGACCGACCTGAACTCGATCCCCTTGAGCTGGATCATGTCTATCTCGATCCGACCCGTCGTCAGCTTGTCGAGCAGGCTTTCGACCAGCAGTTCAGGCTCGTGGTGCAGGAAGAATGAGCCATGCAGCAGGTTGACTCCCACCACACCGAGTGCTTCCTGCTGCAACGCGGCCTCGGCATCGAGCATGCGTACGTGCAGGATGACCTGGCTGGCCTCGTCGTGGGGGTGGGACTGGAACTTCACCCCCATCCAGCCGTGGCATTCGTTGCTGCCTTTGTAGCTGCGAGCCACCACGGTGTCGGCGAAGGCGAAGAAGGCGGTGTCATCGCCACGTTCGGCGGCGAGCCGGTCGAGATTGAGCTGGAACTCATGGTCGAGCATCGCCTGCAGGCGCCCCATCGAGACGTACCGGTCGGACTTGCCGTAGACGGCGTCGCTGACCGCCATGTCGTAGGCCGACATCGACTTGGCGACGGTGCCGGCCGCCCCGCCGGCCCGGAAGAACCAGCGGGCGACCTCTTGGCCGGCGCCGATTTCGGCGATCGTGCCGTACCAGCGAGGGTCGAGGTTGATCCGGAGCGCCTTCTGCAGGGTGTCGGCGACCGTCTCCATCGCGAAATCGTAGCGCCGACATTTCCACAGCCGGCTCACAGGCAATCCTCAGGTCTCCGGTAGCACCGTCGGTCACACTGGACGTCATGGTGGGCAGCCGGGCCGGGGCACAGGTGCCCTTCGAGGCACGGCTCTTGGTGGTTGACGACGAGCCCACCATCGTCGAACTCCTGTCGGCCAGCCTGCGATATGCCGGCTTCGAGGTGGACACGGCTGCGGGCGGCGAGGCGGCGGTCGCGTCGGCCCGGCGGTCGGCTCCAGACCTCATCGTTCTCGACCTGATGATGCCTGGCCTGGACGGCCTCGGGGTGGTCCGCCGGTTGCGCGCGGACGGGATCCGGGCCCCGGTGCTGTTTCTCAGCGCGCGCGACGGCACCGAGGACAAGATCGCCGGCCTGACCGTCGGCGGCGACGACTATGTGACGAAGCCGTTCAGCTTGGAGGAGGTGATCGCCCGGATCCGGGCGATCCTCCGACGCAACGGCGGGCCGGCTCACCGCACCGCCGGGCGACACGCCTTCGCCGACATCGAACTCGACGACGATGCGCACGAGGTACGAAAGGCCGGGCAGCCGGTGGCCCTCTCGCCGACGGAGTTCAAGCTGCTGCGCTACTTCCTGCACAACCCCGGCCGGGTGCTGTCGAAGGCGCAGATCCTCGACCACGTCTGGAACTACGACTTCGGCGGAGAGGCCAACGTCGTCGAGTCCTACGTGTCGTACCTGCGGCGCAAGGTGGACACCACCGAGCCGCGACTGCTCCACACACTGCGCGGGGTGGGCTACGTCCTGCGCCAGCCTCCGACATGAGCCGACCGCTCGGCCGCGCGGCCGACCGGCTACCGCTGCGCATCAAGCTGGTCGCGACGGTCCTCGCACTCGTAGTCGGCGCGCTCGTCGCCGCCGACGTGGGGGCCACCACCCTGCTGTCCGGATATCTGCTCGGGCGGATCGACAGCCAGCTCCGTACGTCGGCACCGCCGATGATCGGCCGGGTGGACCACGGGCCCGGACCGGACGGCGGGGGCGACCGGTTCGGCCTTCCCGGCGGCTACTACGTCGCGGTGACCGACCAGCCGGGAGGATCGTGGAGACAGGTCAGCGACCCCGCCGGCTCGACGGCGTCCCCACCCAGCTTGCCGACTCTCACACCGGTCCAAGCCGCGGGACGTCGCGACGAGCCGTTCACGGTTGCCGCCCGGGCCGGGCACGGTCGCTGGCGAGTTCTGGTGGTCCCGCTGGAGCACGGCTCCGGCAGCGTCGCCATCGCCGCAGACCTCACTGACCTCAACAACACCGTCGGGCGGCTGCAGCTACTCGAGTTGGTGATCGGTTTGATCGTGCTGGCAGTGCTGGGCGGCCTCGCGTACCTGGTGGTCCGGCGCAGCCTTCGCCCGCTGGCCGAGGTCGAGCAGACGGCTGCGGCGATCGCCGGAGGAGACCTGACCCAGCGGGTGCCCGAGCATGACCCGCGTACCGAGGTCGGCAGGCTTTCGGCCGCTCTCAACGCGATGCTCACCCAGATCGAGTCAGCATTCCGGGTCCGGGAGGCCTCCGAGCAGGCCGCCCGCGCATCGGAGGATCGGATGCGCAGATTCGTCACCGACGCGAGCCATGAGCTGCGTACCCCGCTCACCTCCATCCGCGGTTTCGCCGAGCTGTACCGGCAGGGTGCGGCCAGCGGGCCTGAGGACGTGAGCCGCTACCTGCGCAGGATCGAAGATGCTGCGGCCCGGATGGGCCTGCTCGTCGATGACCTGCTGCTGCTCGCCCGGCTCGACCAGCAGCGACCATTGGAGCGCGAACCGGTGGACCTGCTGGCGCTGGCCTCCGACGCCGTACATGAGTTCCAGGCGGCCACCCCCGGTCGGCCGCTGAAACTGCAAACCATGGACGGGCCGGTGCCACCGGTGGTTCTCGGTGACAGCTCCCGGCTCCGGCAGATCCTCGGCAACCTGATCAGCAATGCGATCACCCACACACCGGACGGCACGCCGGTCATCGTCCGGGTCGGCTCGCGTGGCGTATCGCCGGCCACTGACCCGGCTGCGGCGGAGGCCGTGATCGAGGTGATCGACACCGGCCCGGGGCTAGCTCCCGATCAGGCTGAGCGGGTGTTCGAGCGGTTCTACCGAGCCGACCCGTCGCGGACTCGCAGCAGCGGTGGCACCGGCCTCGGATTGTCGATCGTCGCCGCGTTGACCGCGGCGCATGGGGGTCGGGTCGAGGTGGACACCGAGCTCGGCCGGGGCGCGACCTTCCGGATCCTACTGCCGATCGCAGCCCTCTCGACGCCGGCCTCGGCGGTCCCGTCGATCAGCTGAGGATGTCCTTGCGCAGGAAGTGTCGCCAGGCAAAGAGCAGCAGGATCGTGCTGTAGATCAGCGAGGAAACCGCCCCGCGGGCCATGCCGGCCCAGGTCACGGTCGGTCCGAGCGCGTCGACCCAGGCGTACTGGTAGTGCGTCGGCAACAGGTCACGCAGGCTGCCCAGCGCCGACACCGCGTCGAGGATGTTGGACACGATGACGAGCAGCACCGCACCGCCGACGGCACCCAGCGGTGCGTCGGTGTAGACCCCGATGAGGAACGCCAACGCCGCGACGAACAGCAAGGCCACTGCGAGGTAGGCCACAATGATCCCGAGTCGGAGCATGGCCTGCGGCGTGCTCAGGCTGGTACCCAACGGCGAGCGCACCGGCGCCCAGCCGAACACCGCCCAGCCCACCAGCAGTGACGCCACGGGCAGCAGCACCAGGGAGAACGCCGAGAAGCCCAGCGCGACGAGGAGCTTCTGCAGCAACAGCCGGGACCGTGGCACTGGCGATGCGAGCAGGTAGCGCAGGCTCGACCACGACGCCTCCGCGGCGATCGTGTCGCCGGCGAACAGCGCCACCACGACGACGAGCAGGAAGCCGGTCGAGGCGAACAGCGCGAAGAGCGTGAAGTTGGCCGCGCCGCTGGTTGCCAGGTCGACCAGGCCGGGTGCTCCGCCCTGGTTGTCGTTGCTCGACCCGAGCTGGAACGCGCCGGCCAGCAGCAGGGGGAGCAGCGCGAGGAAACCCAGCGTCAGCTGGGTACGCCGCCGGCGCAACTGCCGGCGCACCTCCACGCGCAAGGAAAGCGTGCCGGC
Source organism: Actinomycetota bacterium (assembly GCA_030948385.1). Lineage (GTDB taxonomy): Bacteria > Actinomycetota > Actinomycetes > Mycobacteriales > QHCA01 > QHCA01. The sequence goes on along the minus strand of JALZAK010000119.1, from coordinate 6,756 downwards.
CGGCCGGTAACCCGCGGCGGCGCCGCTGGCCTCACTCACCGCGGTCACCGACCAGGCTGAGGAAGGCCTGCTCGAGCCGGCGCTGCGGGGCCAGCTGGCCCACCTCGACGCCCGCCTCGACCAGGGCGCGGACCAGCGTCGCCGGCGTGGCACCGTCGAGGGTCAGCGTCAGGCCGCTCGCCGAGGTGACGATGTCGGTGGCGCCAAGACCCCGGGCCACCGTCGCGGCCCGGGCCGGATCGTCGACCAGCACCACCACGGAGGTGCTCGCGCCGATGAGTTCGGCCACCGAGCCGTGCGCGACCAGCAGGCCGTGGTCCATCACGACGCAGTGCGTACAGGTCTGCTCGACCTCGGCGAGCAGGTGGCTCGACACGAGCACCGTGCGCCCGCCGGCGGCGTAGCGGCGCAGCACCTCGCGCATCTCGCGGATCTGCGGCGGGTCGAGGCCGTCCGTGGGCTCGTCGAGCACCAGTAGGTCGGGCAGCCCGAGCATCGCCTGAGCGATGGCGAGCCGCTGCTTCATGCCGTGGCTGTACTTGCGTACCTTGCGCTCGATGTCACTGCCCAGCCCCGCGATGGCCAGCGCCTCGTCGAGCTTGGCGTCCGCGGCCGACCGCCCGGTGGCCCGCCAGAACAGGACCAGGTTGTCCCGGCCGGACAGGTGGGGCAGGAAGCCCGGCCCCTCGACCAACGCCCCGACCCGGGACAGCACGGGTGCGCCGGCGCTGACCGGGTGCCCGAACACCCGGATGTCTCCCTCGCTGGGCCGGATCAAGCCCAGCAGCATCCGCATCGTGGTGGTCTTGCCGGCGCCGTTGGGGCCGAGCAGCCCGACCACCTGGGTCCGCTCGACCCGGAAGGTCAGGTCGCTGACCGCGCGGAAGCCGTCGCCGTATGCCTTGCCCAACCCGGTGATGACCAGCGGTACGCCGGCCAGCCCGGGGTCCGAGTCCGCGATCCGGGCGGCCGACCGGCCCCTGCGCAGCAGCCACCAGGCGGCTATCAGCAGGAGCAGTGCGACGAGCGCGATGCCGGCCAGCAGGAGCGCCGGCACGCCGCCGGCGCCCGCCAGCGGCACGGACGGCAGGGCGACGGTGGAATCGCCCGCCAGCGCGATGCGATAGGTACGCGCAGCCTGCGGCAACGCGTACGCCTGGTCGGTGGAGGAGATGGCGAGGCGCACTCGGTGTCCGGACGGGAACTCGTGCACCAGCGCCGGCAGCGAGATCTGCACGGTGCGGCCGGCCCCGGGCAACCCGACGAGGCGGACCGGCGAGGCAAGCTGCTGCGGGAGGGTGGCGCCGCTGCCGTCCGGCGCGACATCGTAGAGCTTGGCGAACACTGTCGCGTCGGTGCTGCTGGCGGAGAGACGGACGCGCACCGACGGGGCGCCGACCAGCCGGAAGCTATGCGGGAGTGGCGCGCTGTCGAAGATGGCGTCCTGCCCCGGCAGGGAGCCGAGGCCGGCGCCGAGTTGGCCCAAGGCCGAGCCGAGGCCGGGCAGGCTGCTTACCTCTGCCGGGCTGCCACCGGCCGGCGACACGGTGGTCTGCGCCGGGCCGGTCAGCCGAAGATGGGTGATAGACAGGCCGCGAGGCCTGGCCAGGCCGGGGTAGCTGCCGGTGCTGCGGACCGTAGGCGCTGCGGCCGAGTCCGTTGTGGACAGTCCGGCCGAGATCTCGGTCACTTCGAAGCGTGTGTCGGCCGCAGACCCGTCCCGTTGCAAGTAGCGGTCGAACCACGCCCTGGTCAGCGACCGCAGCCGGCTGGGTTCGCCGTCGCCGCCGTCGTGGCCGCCGCCGTACCAGACCACCTTGACCGGCGTCCCGGTCGCGGCGATCCCGCGCGCGTTGGCGTCGGCCTCGCTGAGCGGGAACAACGAGTCGGTCTCGCCCTGGATCAACAGCGCCGGCGCCCGGATCCGGCCGAGCACGGTGGCCGGGCTGGATCGCCGCAGCAGCGCGAGGATCGCCGGCGTGGGCACGCCGGCGGTTGCCGCCCTCTGGTAGGCCGCGCACACATCCGCCGCGAAGCGGCCGCAAGGTGTCGCCGCCGCCTGCCCGGGCCGTTGCCGGCCGGTGAGCAGGTCGGCGGTCGGTGTGCTGCCGGCGCCGAAGAACAGCCCGGCCCAGAGCCGCTTGAATACCCCGGCGCCCTGCGGCCGCACGGCCGCCGGCGTGGCCGGGGTGACGGGCGTGCCCGGCCCGCTAGCCACCGCGAACTGCGGGAACAGCGCCTGGCCCAGGTCGTTCCAGGTGATCGCCGGCACGATCGCGTCGACCCGCCTGTCGTAGCCGGCGACCAGCAGGCTCAACGCCCCCCCGTACGACGCGCCGGCGAAGCCCACCCGCGGGTCGCCGGGATGGTCCTGCACGACATCGCGTCGCCGGGCGAGGAGGTCGATCAGCCGGCGGGCGTCCTGCACCTCGTACCGGGCGGAGTCCAGCGAGATCTGCCCGCCGGAGCGGCCGAAGCCGCGGGCACTGTAGGTCAGTACGACGTAGCCATGCCTGGCCAGGTCGCGGGCGTCGGCGGCCTCGTCGTCCTTACTGCCGCCGAAACCGTGTGCCAGCACCACGGCGGGATGCCGGCCGGTGCCGGTCGGCAGGAACAAGGTCGTGTCCAGCCGGACCGGCTTGCCGTCGGCGCTCGGCCCGACCGGGACGCTCGCGACCACGAGCCGGATCGCCGCCGGTCTGACCAGGGTCGCCGTGACCGCGATGGCACCGCCGACCACGGCAAGGACGAGCACCGCCGAGAGGATCCGGCGCCGGCCTGAGCCCCACATCGCGCGCAGCCCGATCGGAAGAACGGGGCCGGCCATTGCTCCATCATCCTGCCCACGGCGCACTGCTCGGCTGCCGCCCCGCGGCCGGCGGACTATGCGGAGACCGCCCCAGAGCCGGCGTCACCGGTGGATGCAGTCCCAGCAGTTCCGGGAGCGTCGGCCGGCGGGCCGCCCAGGGGACCGCCGAACCCGCCGGGCCTGACGTCGGGTCGGGTGGCCTTCACGGCGAAGTTCTTGTCCAGCAGGACGACGACGTGGCTGCCGTCCGGCTTGGTGACGTGCGCCTCATAGGCCGCGCCGCTGCCCTCGTTGGGGTCCTCGGCCGACATCCGGTCCACTGTGGAGCCGGGGAGCTTGGCAAGCACCGCCGCCTTCACCTTGCCGGCGGTTGCGCCGGCAAGTTGCTGCTCGGCCCGCGCGTGCGGTCCTCCCGGTCCACCGGGGCCACCTGGCCCACCGAAGCGTGCGTCCGGGCGGGTGGTGGTGATCGCGAAGTTCTTGTCCAGCAACACTTCGACCCGCGTGCCGTCGGCCTTGCGGACATGCACCTCGTACGCCGCTTTGGTCCCGTCCGCCGTGTCCTCGGCCGACATCCGGTTGATCGTGGCGCCGGGGAACTTCGCCAGCACCGCCGCCTTGACCTTGGCAGCAGCCGAGCCGCTCAGTTCGCGCTCGGCGGCCATGTGTCGCCCGCCGTCCCGCGGCGCTCCTGGCCCGCCGGTGCTCGACGGGCTGGGAGCGGTACTCGCGGCGTCCGCGATCGCCGGGATCGCGAAGCCTCCTACGCCGATCGCCGCTGCGGCGCCGATGGCGGCGGACGCCGCCTGGATTTTTCTGCTCATCGGACCTCCCTGGCCGGGGCCGCCGCCTGGTGCGGTCGGCCTCGGGATCAGGGTGGCCGGGCGCGCTGTGCCGGAACTGCGGTGAACCTGTGGCCTGGCTGGGAGTCTCGCGGCGGGGCCGGGCTACTCGGGGAGGTCTCAGGGGTGGAAGGCGACCGTCATCGAGGTGGCCGCAATGACGTTCGGGCCGAGCGCGTCGGTCGGCAGCCCGAGCAACTCCTCTGCCGTCTTCAGCATGGAGTAGTGCGAGAAGTAGGTGGCGTCGCTGCTGCCGGGCGTGGTGGCCGTGGAGAACACCAGGGTGGGGATGTGGCAGCCGGCGTCGTTCGGTGCGGCGAGGCAGTCCGCGCCCTTCGGCACCGAGCCACCGGTGCCCTCGTCCCAGGTCAGGAAGACGGCCAGCGCTCCTGAGGTGTAGTCCGGCGAGGCAAAGATGAGGGGCATCATCGTGGAGAGCCACTGATCGCCGGCGGTGATCGCGTTGGCCGGGTTGCAGACCTGCCCGACCGGCGCGGTGTGCATGTCGTGGCAGATGCCCGGCGTGACGAAGGAGAAAGCCGGCAGCGTCCCAGCGCTGAGGTCGGTGACCAGGTTGCCCATGGTTGCCGTGCCCAGCGGCTCGTCCGAGACGTTGCAGTCGGCGTTGGGAGCGCTGATCGGCGGTGCGACGAGATAGGTGGCCGGGTTGTGCCGGACGACGTACTGCGTGTTGTTGGTGAACGTCGTGTTAAAGCGATAGCAGTTCTTGGGCATGATCTCCTGGTAGGCCTTCCACGACGGGTCGACCTGACTGAAGATGCTGGCCACCGTCAATGGATGGGCCGTCGGGTTCTTGTCGTCGGCGATGCCACTGGTGGAGCCCGTGGTCATGGCGATGTAGTTCGGCAGGCTCGGGTGGCTCTCGTTGTGCATGTTGGTGGCGTTGCCGCCCGCCGGCACGAGTGTCCCGTTGATGTACGGCGCGGCGGCCGTGTTGCCGATCACGGCGGAGTACGTGCGGTTCTCCATCGCGATCCAGAGCACCTTGCGCCCGGTGATCGTGGCCGTGGCGTGCAGCCGTTGTGTGGTGGCCGCTGCCCGCGTCACGTGGGGAGCGGTGACCCCGAGCTGGGCGATCACCGCGGCCGCTGCAAGCGCGACGAGCCAGGTGAGCCGGCGACGAGGTCGTGTCATGGTGCTCCTCCCTGGCGCGTACTTGTCAGCCAAGCGCGGTCAGCAGGCCCCCGCGAGCGGTGAGGAACGCAGCTTAGCGCCGCCGGCACCGGCCGGATGACGAGAACAGCGAGGTGGGGTCGCCAGCCGCGCGGTGTGTTCTGGTGCGGCTACGCTCCGCGACCGGTTTCGGATCCGGCCCGGCCGGTCACCCGGCCCGGTTGCACCCCGGTGACGTGCCCGCCGGCCCGCCCGAGCGCGAGCAGCCGACGACCCAGCGCACCGTCGACCGCCAGTTCCACGTCGGCACCGGGCGCCGGCGGCCAGCCCGCCCGGACCCTGCGGCCGGGCTCGAACCACGCAGCCAGCCGATCCGGCTCACCGAGCAGCCCGGCAGCATGTTCCAGCCGGCTGGCAAGCGCCGCGAGTTCCTCGCGCAGGGCGACGGCATTGCCGGCGCACATGGCGGCGAGCAGTTCGGGCCGAGTGGCCGCCACGCGGGTGACGTCGCGGAACGAGCCGGCCGCCAGCGCCAGGGCCAGCGGGTCTCCGGCCGCGCCGGCAGCGACCGCAGCAGCGAGCAGGTGCGGTAGGTGACTCACCCGGGCCACCGCACGGTCGTGGTCTGCGGACGTGCAGGGCACGACCCGGCAGCCGAGGGAGGTCAGGATGTCCGCCACGGTCAACCAGGCAGCGATCGGCGTTTCGTCATCGAGGGTGAGCACCCAGGCGGTATCGGCCAGCAACTCGACACTGCTCGCAGCGAAGCCGGAGCGTTCGGTGCCGGCCATCGGATGGCCGCCGACGAACGCCAGCCCGCGACCCGCGGCCAACTCGCGGACCGGCTGTTTCACCGACGTGAGGTCGGTGACGACCCGGTCGGCCGGCGCGGGCGCAGCGCCGTTGGTCGCCGCAATCGCCGTGAACGTCGCGTCGAGGGCGGGTAGCGGAACAGCGACGAAGAGCACCTCGCTGGTCGCAACCAGCCGGTCGAGTGTGGGCGATGTCGGAAGGTCGGCGGCGGCCACTGCCGCCGAGGTGCCGTCGTCGGCGTCCCAGCCGACCGCCGGCCAACCTGCGCCCGCGCACCGGCGCAGTAGCGAGCCGCCCATCAGCCCGAGACCGATCACGCCCACCCGCGCCCGCACGGATCCGATCCTCCCATCGCCGGCCCGGGCTGGTAGTTGAACACGTTCAGTTCCTCTGCTACGGTGCAATTTGAACACGTTCAAAGGAGGCATTACATGACCTGGACGGTCGTCACGTACCTGATCTACCTGCCGATCAGCATCGTCCTCACCTGGTGGGTCGGCCGGACCCTGCACCGCAGCGGCGCGGTCTTCCTCGTCGACGTCTTCGCCGGCCAGGAGGCTCTCGCCCGGGCGGTCAACCACCTGCTGGTCGTCGGTTTCTACCTGGTCAACTTCGGCTTCGTGTCGCTGTTCCTGCGGGTCCGCCACGCGGTGCCCGATGCCCGGGCCGCCATCGAAGCCCTCTCGGTCAAGGAGGGAGTGGTTCTGCTGGTGCTGGGCGCCATGCATTTCGGCAACCTGTACGTGCTCAACCGCTTCCGCCGGCGCGGCCTGGCCCCGCATCGCACCGTGCCGCCACTGGCGCCGGACTCCTGGACCCCGCGGTCGGGTCCGCCGGCCCAGCCTTACGGCCCGGCGATGCCCGGCTTCGCTCCACCGCACGGGCCGCCGCAGCCCGGCCCGGCCCGGGCCTGAGCCGACTCGACGCAGATGCGTTCTGCCACCGTGCTCTACGACGCGGACTGCACGCTGTGCCGGCGGGCGAAGACGTGGCTCGAGGCACAGCCTCAACTCGTGTCCTTGGAGTTCGTGGCGGCCGCCTCGGCCGAGGCGCGCCGGCGCTACCCGACGCTGGACCATCAGGCGACGTTGCGCGATCTCACCGTGGTGGGCGAGGCCGGCGAGGTCTGGCGGGCCGAACGGGCCTGGGTCGTGTGCC
>JALZAK010000115.1 GCA_030948385.1 Actinomycetota bacterium | reverse complement strand
GCGCATGCCGACGTTCCCCCGCTGGAGCACCCGGTAGCCCAGTCACCGGCCGAGCCGTGACCGCGGACTAGCTCGCTGCGCTCCGGCGGGGGACCGGCATTGCGGTGGGTCAGTTGTGCTTAGTCTTGCCGGCCTTACCCGCCTTCGGGTCACCTACGACCACGCCCTTGGCGGTCTTGGTGTTGCCGGCCTTCGTGGCCAGGACGAGGGCCTGGTCGCCCACCTTGACGTCGCCGATCTTGCCGGCGTTGCCGTCCTTGCGCACCCTGGTGTCTGCCGTGATCACGTAGGTCGCGGTGAAGCCGTCGGCGCTCTTGAGCGTGATCTGGGTCGAACTGACGCGGGTCACCGCGCCGCGCTGGCCGTCGACGGTGACGTACCCGCCGGCCTTGCCCTTGGCCACGAACTCGCCGTGCAAGGCGCGCCTGCCGAGGTGGCCGAGTCCGCCGTGGCGGTCGCCCTTGTGCTGGCCGGCGTGCTTGGTGGCCGAACTCGGGCTCGGTGTGGTCCCCGGTGCGGCGAGGGCGACGCCGGCGACGGCGCCGAGTCCCAAGGTGGCGGCTGCAGTCCAGGCCACGACTCGGCCGGCGATCCGTTGCTTGCTGGTCATCTGGGAGCTCCTGTCGTTGGCGTTGTCATTGTGGCGTGTCTTTCTTGGTGTGCCGGGTCAGCATCGCCGGTGATCGTGGCCGCCCGGTCCCGGCCAGGTTCGGGCCAGGTAAGCCCGGCAGGGTGGTCTCGGTCACGCCAGCCCCCGGCGCGCCACCCGCGGTCCACGGTCAGCGCGCAGCGCAGACACGGTATCGAGAACCCTCCTCGTCGGCGCCACCTGGTGGGCCCGGAACATCCGCGCCCCCAACCAGGCGCTGACAGCAGTGGCCGCCAGCGTTGCCTCGAGCCGCTGGTCAAGATCGACATCGAGGGTCTCGCCGAGGAAGTCCTTATTGGACAGCGACACGAGCACCGGCCAGCCGGTGTCGACCAGCTCGCCCAAGCGGCGGGTTACCTCCAGCGACTGGCGGGTGTTCTTGCCGAAGTCGTGTCCTGGATCTACCAGGATCGCGTCGGTCCGCACGCCAAGTGCCTGAGCCCGGGCCGCGAGTCCCGTCACCGTCTCCACCACGTCGGCCATGACGTCGGGATAGCCGACCCGGTGCGGACGGGTCCGGGGCGCCTGGTGCCCGGCGTGGGTGCAGACCAGCCCGACACCGGCCCGGGCCGCGACTTCGGCCAGCCCGGGGTCGTACCCGCCCCAGGCGTCGTTGAGCAGGTCGGCACCTGCAGCAACGGCGACGGTCGCCACCTCCGCGCGCCACGTGTCCACGCTGATCACCAACCGCGGATGGCGCTCCCGGATGGCCGCGACCAGATCACCGATCCGGTGCATCTCCTCGGCCGAGTCGACCGACGGGCCGGGACCGGCCTTCACCCCGCCGACGTCTACCAGGTCGGCGCCGTCCGCGATTGCCCGGTCCACTGCGGCCAGCGCGGCCGAGAGTTCGAACGTGGCGCCGCGGTCGAAGAAGGAATCCGGAGTGCGATTCACGATCGCCATCACCAGCAGATCGCCGTCGTCGAAGGTCCGCGCGCCCAGTCGCAGGCTCATCGCCGCCGCCCTCCCGTCGGTTCGGGCCGGCCACAGCGTGGCACGATGCCGCCGTGACGTCGTTCCTGGGCTGGGTGCTCACAGCGCTGGTCGTCGCCGGCATCGGCTTCGCCGTGGTAGCCGTGATCACCGGCCGGACAGATCCGATGGCAGCGATGCCCCCGGATGCGGCCCCACTGACGCTGCCGCCCGACCGTCCGGTGTCGCCGGAGGACGTCGAAGCGCTGCGCTTCGACCTGGCGTTTCGGGGATATCGGATGAGCCAGGTCGACGCCGCCCTGCAGCGACTGTCCACCGAGCTGGCCCAACGCGACGCGCGGATCGCCGAGCTCGTCATACGGGAGCGGCGAGGGCCAGACCGTGTATGAGGTCCGCGAACGGGTGAACGTTCAGGCCCCGCCCGAGCGGGTGTGGCAGGCCCTGACCGCGTGGGACCGCCAGTCGGAGTGGGTTCTCGCGACCCGCACGTACGCGACGGATCTGGCCGGTCAGGGCCTCGGCGGGGGATTGTCGGCCCGGACCGGCCTGGGCCCGTTCGGTTTCACCGACACCATGATCATCACCGAATGGGCACCGCCGCGGGTGTGCCGGGTTCGGCACACCGGACGGCTCGTCCGCGGCACCGGGTGCTTCGAGGTCGACCCGGTCGGCACTGGTGCTCAGGTGACCTGGTCGGAGCAGCTGGTACTGCCGTTCGGCCGGCTCGGCGAGTCGCTCTGGCCGCTGATCGAAGCGACGACCTCCTGGGCCTTACGGCGGTCGCTGCGCCGCTTCGCCACCTGGGCACCCGCCTACCCGCGGTGACCGACCTGCTCGCCGGCGCCGATGGGCGGGCCCGCTGCGGATGGGCCGGCGCGGCGCCGGAATATCTCAGCTATCACGACCACGAGTGGGGTGTCCCACTCCGTGGGGATGACGCGATGTTCGAACGGCTGTCACTCGAGGCCTTCCAGTCCGGACTCTCGTGGTTGACGATCCTGCGCAAGCGGCCGGCGTTCCGGGCCGCGTTCGCCGGCTTCTGCATCGACGCGGTGGCCGCCTTCGACGCAGCCGATGTCGAGCGGCTGCTGGCCGATCCCGGGATTGTCCGTAACCGGGCCAAGGTGGCGGCCACGATCGCCAACGCCCGGGTCGCCCGCGCACTGGACGGCGGCTTGTCCAACCTGATGTGGTCCTTCGCGCCGACCGCGCATCGTCGGCCGGCGACTCCGGGACAGGCGCCCAGCACGTCGCCGGAGGCACAAGCGTTGGCGCGGGAACTCAAGCGTCGGGGCTTCACCTTCGTCGGACCCACCACGTCGTACGCCCTCATGCAGGCAACCGGCATGGTCGACGACCACGTCACCGGCTGCTGGCGCGCCGGCGCAGTCAGCGGCCCTCGAAGCCGGCCTGCTGCTTGGCCACGAATGCGGCCGTCGCGTTGCGGTGGTCGTCGGTAGCGCCGCAGCGCTCCTGCAGTTGGGCCTCACGCTCCAGCGCGTCGGCCAGCGTCGCGGACCCGCCGTACCTGATCGCCTCCTTGATCGCCGCGTAGGCCATCGTCGGGCCGGCGGCGAGCCGGGATGCCAACTCGTGCCCGGCGGCGAGCACCCGGTCATCCGGGACCGCGGCGGTGATCAGGCCCATCTCCAGTGCCTGCGCGGGAGTGACCGGTTCGGCCAGCATCATCAGCGCGGTAGCCCTGGCGTGCCCCACCAGCCGGGGCAGGGTCCACGACGCACCCGTATCGGCGCTGAGTCCCACCCGGGCGAACGCCATCAGGAACGCGGCATGCTCGGCTGCGACGCGGAAGTCACAGGCAAACGCCATCGACGCGCCGGCGCCGGCAGCCATCCCGTTCACGGCCGCGACCACCGGTTTGGGCATGTCAACCAAGCCGAGCGCGATCGGGTTGTAGTGCTCGCGCACGGTGTTCAACGGGCCCGGATCGCCAGCAGCCAGCAGGGCCGCGTGTTCGCGCAGATCCTGGCCGACGCAGAAGGCCTGGCCGGCGCCGGTGAGCACCACCGCGCGGACCGTGTCGTCCTCGCGTACCTGGGCGAGAGCCGCGATCAAGGCTTCCTTCATCTCGATCGACAGCGAGTTCATCGAGTCCGGCCGGTTCAAGGTGATGGTCGCAACCCCGCCGGCGCGTTCGAGCAGCACGGTGTCGGACACGCAAGACCTCGCAGTCGCCGGGGGACGCCGGCAACGCTACCCGCCGTGTGCCTATCAGGCCGTACGTGCGGCCGCCGCGCGACTGCCCGGCCGCAGGCAGGCGTCGACGTACCGGCCGGCGGCCGGCAGCAACCGGTTCGCCTCCGCGTCGAAAAACGTCGCGGCGGTCGCGCCGGGCCAGCCGGCGGGCAGCAGGTCGGTGGGCAACCCCGGGTCGGTAAACAGGAAGTTGCGCCAGGCGTGCACCAGCCGCGAGCGGGCCGCAAAAGCGTGCTCGTCGGTGGCGTCGGGGCCAGCCGCGGCGACGACGGGGGTGAGCTCCTCGACGAAGACTGTGTAGGCAACCGCGAGCCGCTCCAGGTCCCACGCCCGGTTGATCATCTCGAGGGGATCGCCGGCATGGTGGGCCGCGAAGGCCTCCACGTCGGACCCGTGCAGCGCCGCGACCGAGGCCGCCTCGGGCGACGGCCGCGCCGCCACCCACGTACCGGACGCCAGGCGGCCGTATCCCAGAAAGGCGAGGTCGGCGGCCAGCCGCTGCCGGGCGCTGCGGGTGGCCGGCGCCGACGACACCACGATCAGGTGCCAACGGCCGTCCCAGGCCGCCCGGGCCTCGTCGGTGCGATAGATCCGGGCGGCGGCGTCGTCCAGCCGGCGGACTGCCCTCCCGGTCAGCGCGTAGCCCGGTCCGCCGGCCAGCCGGACCGGGGCGAGCCAGCCCTGGCGCACCATCCTCGAGATCGCCGTCCGGACGGCCGGGCCGGTCACGCCGAGGGGCGCGAGCAGCCGGACCAGGGCTGCGACAGGTGCTGTGGCGCCGCGCGGGAGCAGGTGGTCCCCGTACACGTCGAACAGCGCCGCTCTGGCCCGCACCTGACGCAGTCTGCCAGCGGCCAGCCCGGCCCGGTTTGGGCGCGACCTGGCCGATGCGGGAGAATCAGTCGATGCACCCGCCGGCGGCTCGGCGGGGAGTCGCTCGCCGCACGTTCAGCACGCGTGGCCGTCACATCCGGTCACTTCTGAGGGGAGTACAAACATGGCGGCCATGAAGCCGCGTACAGGTGATGGTCCGCTCGAGGTCACCAAGGAGGGGCGCGGCATCGTCATGCGCGTCCCGCTGGAGGGCGGCGGCCGCCTCGTGGTCGAATTGTCCGCCGCCGAGGCCGGCGAGCTTGGCGATGCGCTCAAGGCGGCGGCCGGCTGACCTGATCGCCGACCCACCTGCGGCCATCCGACGGATTAGGGTCGACGTCATGGTCTCCGCACGGCGGGTCGACAACGTCTTGGGGATCGTGCTCGCCGGTGGCGCCGGCCGCCGGCTGATGCCGCTGACCAAGGACCGGGCCAAGCCGGCCGTGCCCTTCGGCGGCATCTACCGGCTGATCGACTTCGTGCTGTCCAACATGGTCAACGGTGGCTACCTGCGGCAGTGCGTGCTCACCCAGTACAAGTCGCATTCACTGGACCGGCACATCACGACGACGTGGCGGATGTCCACGCTGCTGGGCAACTACGTGACGCCGGTGCCGGCGCAGCAGCGGCTGGGGCCGCGGTGGTTCACCGGCAGTGCGGACGCGATCTTCCAGTCGCTGAACCTGGTCTACGACGAGACGCCGGAGTACGTCGTGGTCTTCGGCGCCGACCACGTCTACCGGATGGACCCGTCCCAGATGGTCGAGCGGCACATCGAATCGCAGGCCGGCGTAACGGTGGCCGGGATCCGGGTGCCGCGCGCCGACGCCAGCGCGTTCGGCGTCATCCAGACGGCCGACGGCGGCACGGACATCGCCGGTTTCCTGGAGAAGCCTACGGATCCGCCCCGCATACCAGGCAGTCCGGACCAGGTCTTCGCATCCATGGGCAATTACGTGTTCTCGACCGACGTGTTGCTCGAGGCGGTCCGCACCGACGCGAAGAACGAAGACTCCGATCACGACATGGGTGGCGACATCATCCCGCTGCTGACCGAGCAGGGTTGCGCAAAGGTTTACGACTTTGCTGAAAACGAGGTACCGGGGACGACCGAGCGGGATCGCGGCTACTGGCGGGACGTGGGGACCCTCGACTCCTACTACGAGTCGCATATGGACATGGTGTCCGTGCACCCGGTGTTCAACCTGTACAACCGGAAGTGGCCGATCTTCACCTCCATGCCGCAGATGCCGCCGGCGAAGTTCGTCGCGGGCGGAACCGCTGAGGGGTCGATGGTGTCGCCGGGATGCATCGTTGCGGGCAGCCAGGTGCGCGGCTCGGTGCTCTCTCCAGGTGTCAACGTGCTCGACGGCGCCGTCGTGGAGGACTCGATCCTGATGAGCGGGGTCACTATCGGCAAGGGCGCGGTGGTCCGCCGCGCGATTCTGGACAAGAACGTCAAGGTGCCCGACGCCGGCCGCATCGGCGTGGACCTCGAGTCCGACCGGGGCCGGTTCACGGTCAGTCCTGGCGGCGTCGTCGTGCTGGGCAAGGGTGAGAAGGTGCCCGGCTAGCTAGTCGCGCAACACCGCGACCAGCAGGCCGTCGCCGACCGGCAGCAGTGCCGAGACGAGCCGGTCGTTGTCCCGGACCAGCCGTCCCAACTCGCGCAGCGCGACCGTTTCGGGGTCTCGAGCCGCGGCGTCGGGCACCTTGCCGTGCCACAGGGCGTTGTCGAACGCCACGATGCCGCCCGGCCGGAGCAGGCGGATTGCTTCGGGAAGATAGTCCGCGTACTCGGTCTTCACCGCATCGCAGAAGACCAGGTCGTAGGACGAGTCGGCCAGGCGCGGCAGCACCTCGAGCGCGCGGCCATTGATCGTCCGAGCCCGGGCCGTGGCGAAACCGGCCTCGGTGAACGCCTCGCGGGCCAGCCGCTGATGCTCGGCTTCGGGATCGATCGTGGTGAGCACGCCCTCCGGGTGCATCCCGCGCAGCAGCCAGACCCCGGACACGCCGGTACCGGTGCCGAGCTCGACCACGGATCGGGCCGCGACAGCCGCGGCGAGCAGGCGCAAGGCGGCGCCGCCTCCGCTGCCGATGGGGACCACCCCGACCTCGGTAGCGCGCTGGCGGGCCGCGGACAGGACGGGATCCTCGGGCAGGTAACTCTCGGCGTAGTCCACGGTGGTCGACGGCGGCATGACGGCACCTCCTCGGCGTGCCAGCCACCCTAGCGACCCGCGGGTGTGACGGTGCGGACCGCCTGCATCGGGAACGCAAACGCAACGGCGCCCGTTTTCACCGTGGCAGATCGACGTGGCGGGCCGAGACTGAGCGAGGCACCATGGTGGTGAGCGTGTCCGCGCTCCGGGCGGGAGGTGTCAGCGCCACCATGGCCGACGATCCCGCGCCGGCCGACGGCTGGGTCACCCCGACCTGGGACGAGGTCGTCCGGACCCATTCGGGCCGGGTCTACCGGCTCGCCTACCGGCTGACCGGGAACCCGCAGGACGCCGAAGACCTCACCCACGACGTGTTCGTCCGCGTCTTCCGGTCGCTGGCCGACTACACGCCAGGCACGTTCGAGGGGTGGCTGCACCGGATCACCACCAATCTGTTTCTCGACCGGGCCCGGCGGGCCCGGCGGATCCGGTTCGATGCCCTCCCCGACGACAGCGAACGGGTCGCCGGCCGGGAGCGCACTCCCGAAGAGGTGTACGAGGAGACCCACCTCGACGGCGACGTTCAGGCCGCCCTGGATGCGCTCCCGCCGGACTTTCGGGCGGCCGTGGTGCTGTGCGACATCGAGGGGTTGTCCTACGAAGAGATCGCGGTGACCTTGGGCGTCAAGCTCGGCACGGTACGCAGCCGGATACACCGGGGCCGCGCCCAGCTGCGCGCCGCGCTGGCGCACCGAAGCCCCAGAAGTGCGCCGGAGCCGTCATGAGCGGCCGGGACGGGCACCTCAACGATCTGGTCGCGGCACTCGTGGACGGCGCGCTGGACGGGCCGGCTCGAGACCGGGCGTTGGCGCACATCGCCGGCTGCTCGGCCTGCCGGGCGGATGTCGACGCGCAGCGGCAGGTCAAAGACCGGCTCAGTCGACTCAGCGGGCCCGAACCGCCGGCCCGGGTGGTCGAGCGATTGCAGGCCGCGCTGGCCGCCGATCAGGGGCGGCCACCCGGGCCGGGAGCCCGGTCGCAGCCGGTCCGCCGCGGCGCCGATCGCCCGCCTAACCGCTCGGGTCGGATACGTCGCCCGGCGCCCGAGTCGCGCCGGCGCCGAAGCCGCCGGTGGGCCGGCGGCCTGTCGGTGGCAGCTCTGGTCCTGGGAGCGGCCCTGGTGGGCAACGGCGCCGGCAACCCCACGCCGGCGGTGTCACCGCCGGTCAGCCGCTACACGGTGGAGCACGCTCGGAGCACCGGCGGCTTTCCCGGAGCGGACCCGGCCGCCGGCGCGGTCATGACAGTGACCGTGAGCCGGTGAGTGCTCGGGCGCGCGCGTTGCGCCAACTCGCCTTGATCCTTGGCGCCGGCGCGCTCGGCGGGGTCGCGCTGCCGGCGTTGGTCGCCGGCCAGCCGGCGACATCGGCGGGCCCGGCAGAGTTCGCCCTGGGTGCGCCGGCGCCCGCCGCCGTCGGCCACATCACCGCGGCCGAGCGGACGGCGATCGAGCTGCTTCGGCGGGCGGCAGTGGCCGGCCGGGAGCGCACGTACTCCGGCACCCAGTTCCTCACCAGCTGGTCGGGCGGTGGCACATTCAGCATCGTCGTCGAGCTGCAGCACATGCCAGACCGCGGTGTCCTGGTCCGACGCTCCGGCGCCGCGAGCCCGGCGGTCGTCGACGACACCGGCGCGGCCGACCTCGACCCCCGAGCGCTGGCCGTACTCGAGCGGCACTACTCGGTGTCGGTGACCCGTCAGGCAGCGCGGTGCGCCGGGCGCACGGCGCGGGTCGTCGAGGTCCACCCGCGCGGCACAGCCACGGTGGCGGGAAGGTTCTGGTTGGACGTGGCGACCGGCCTGATCCTGCGCCGTGAGCTCTACGACGGCTCCGGCCGAACCGTGCGGGCCGCGGCGTTCGTCGACGTCACGATGGCGGCACCTGCGCCATGGACCGGTCCGGTCCAGGCGGCGGACAGCGACGACGGCTCGGTGCTGGCGGCCCCGCAGCTGGCGGCGCTACGCCGGCAGGGCTGGCATGCACCGGCGCGGCTCAGCGGCCTGGAGCTGTTCGACACCCGCCGTCGCTCGGATGTGTTGCAGCTGAGCTACACCGACGGGCTGTTTGCGCTCTCGGTGTTCAGCCAGCGCGGTCGGCTGGACCCTGCCTCGGTCAAGGGCTGGCAACCGCTGCGACTGGGCGCCACCCAAGCATGGACCCGGCCGGGCCTGAGCCAGCGTGTCGTCTGGGCCGGCAGTGGCTGGGTTTATACGGCCGTCGCCGATGCGCCAGACCCGGTGGTCGCCGGGGCGGTAGCCGGCTTCCCTGGGCAATCTCGCGAGAGTTTCCTGCACCGGGTGCGGCGTGGCCTGAACCGGATGGGATCGTGGTTGAACCCGGTCGCCTGAGGCTACGGGGACTTAACACCTGGCGCGGCATTGTTGTCCTGAGAGGGTGGCCTGATACAGGTGGCCTGATACAGGTGGCCTGGTACAGGCCGCGCAGGAGGGAAGCATTCCGATGACGAACGACCCGTACAATCCTCCGCCGGCTCGGCCGCCGGACTCGCCCTGGTGGGCGGCCGGCGCGCAGCAGGACCCGTGGCGGGACCCGCGCTCGGCTGCCAGCTGGTCGGCGCCGACCCAGCAGCTGCCGAGGCCGGCCGGCTGGGGTGCCCCCCCGGCCGCCCCCTCGGGCGCACCCACAGGTCCACCCGGCACACCCACGCGCCGGGGGACCGGCGCCGTCGTCGCGATCGCGCTGGTCACCGGCCTGCTGGGGGGCGGGGTGGGCGGCGTGACCGCTTATGAGATTTTCCGCCCCTCCGATCACGGGGTCGTCGGCACCACGCCGACCACGCCGTTGGGGGTGCCCGCCGCTGCCAACCGGGCGCCGAAGTCGGTGGCCGGCATCGCCGCACAGGTACTGCCCAGCGTCGTGTCCATCCAGACCACGACGAGCACCGGCAAGGGCACCGGCTCCGGCTTCGTGATCCGCCAGGACGGCTACATCCTGACCAACAACCACGTGGTGGCCGGCGCGGCCGGTGGCGGCACCATCGTGGTGTCCTTTCAGGACGGCAGCACCATCGCGGCGACGATCGTCGGTCGGGACGCCTTCTCGGATGTGGCAGTGGTAAAGGTGGCCCGCAGCGGCCTCAAGCCGGTGACGCTCGGGGATTCTTCCGGGCTTGCGGTCGGCGACCCGGTCGTCGCCGTGGGCTCGCCGCTGGGACTGCGCGGCACGGTCACTTCAGGCATCATCAGCGCGCTGGACCGGCCGGTGCAGGCCGGCGGGTCACAAGGCGGCGCCGGCAGTGAGGCCAACGCCACCTACCTGTCCGCGATTCAGACCGACGCGGCCATTAACCCCGGCAACAGCGGCGGTCCGCTACTGGACGGCGCCGCCCGGGTGATCGGCATCAACTCGGCTATTGCCACCCTGACCGCCGGCAGTGGCCAGTCCGGCAATATCGGTCTGGGCTTCGCGATCCCGATCAACCAAGCCAAGCGGGTCGCGCAGCAGCTGATCGCCACGGGCAAGGCGACCCGGACCATCATCGGGGCCAGCATCGACTCCAGCTTCGGCGGACCCGGCGCGCGGCTCAACGACGTGACCGCCGGCGCTCCCGCGGAGAAGGCCGGCCTGCGGGCGGGCGACATCGTGACCCGCTTCGGAAACAAGGTGGTCGATGACCAGGTCTCGCTGATCGCCGACATCCGAGCCCAGGAGCCCGGCGCCAGCGTCACCGTCACCTACCTGCGGGACGGGCGTAAGGCCACCGCAACCGTCGTCCTCGCCGCGGTACAGGACTGAGGGCCTACCCTAAGTAGGTGTTCAACTCCCTGGGCTGGCCGGAGCTGGCGATCCTCGTCGTGATCGCGCTGTTCGTCTTCGGCCCGGAGCGGCTGCCAGGGATGGCCGCCGAGGCCGGCCGCATGTTGCGCACGTTGCGCGGGATGGCCAACAACGCTCGTGCCGACCTGCAGTCGGAACTGGGGCCGGAGTTGGGCAACCTCGATCTCGCCTCGCTCAACCCCAAGACCTTCGTCCGCAAGCATCTGTTCGACGACGAGGATCCGTTGGAGGGCCTGCTGCCCGGCCAGGAGCCGGCTGCGGACCCGCCGGTGCCGGTCCGGCCGCGGCACACCCTACGGCCGCTGGCCGAGGGCGAGCCGGCGCCGTACGACGCCGACGCGACCTGAGTCAGCCGGGCGAGCCGACCGGGGTCAGCGACAGAGAGCGGCCGGCCAGGCCGCGCTGTCGACCGGCGAGCTTGTCAGCCACGGCGAGCAGCGCGGCGGCCGCCGGGGCGCTCGGGTCGTCAAGGACGAGCGGCCGCCCATTGTCGCCGCCTTCGCGGAGCCGGACGTCGATCGGTACCTGACCAAGTAGCGGGACGGTCGTCCCGGTTGCCCGCGACAGCGAGGCGGCTACCTGCGCACCTCCGCCGGCGCCGAACAACTCCAGCCGGCTGCCGTCGGGCTGCTCCAGCCAGGACATGTTCTCCACCACACCGACGATCTGCTGGTGCGTTTGCAGCGCGATCGAGCCGGCCCGCTCGGCCACCTCTGCGGCCGCCTGCTGGGGGGTGGTCACCACCAGGATCTCAGCACTGGGGACCAGCTGGGCGACCGAGATCGCGATATCGCCGGTGCCCGGCGGCAGGTCCATCAGCAGTACGTCGAGATCCCCCCAGAACACGTCGGCCAGGAACTGCTGGAGGGCCCGGTGCAGCATCGGGCCGCGCCAGACGACGGCGGTGTTGCCGGCGGTGAACATGCCGATCGAGATCACCCGGATGCCGGCGGCCTGCGGCGGCATGATCATCTGCTCGACCTGGGTCGGTCGCTCGGTGACGCCGAGCATCCGCGGAATCGAGAAGCCGTAGATGTCGGCATCCACGACGCCCACCGATAGCCCCCGCTGGGCCAGCGCCGCGGCCAGGTTGACCGTGACGGTCGACTTCCCCACGCCGCCCTTGCCGCTGGCGACGGCGTACACCCGGGTCAGCGAGCCGGGCTTGGCGAACGGGATCTCCTTGGCCGGCGCGCCACCGCGGAGCTGTTCCTGCAACGCCTTGCGCTGCTCGGGACTCATCACGTCCAGCGACACCCGGACGCCGGTCACCCCGTCGACCCCGCTCACCGCCGCGGTGACATCAGTGGTCAGCTTGTCCTTGAGCGGGCAGGCGGCGACGGTGAGGTAGATGGCGACGTCGACCGACCCGTCGGGGTGGCAGGTGACCCCCTTGACCATGCCGATCTCGGTGATCGGCCGGCGGATCTCGGGATCCTGGACGGTGGCCAGCGCGGCCCGGACGCGGTCGTCGAGGGATTCGGTAGCCATCGTGGCCTCATCGTACGGTGGGCTCAGCCGCGGTCGGGGTCGCGTTCCCTCTCGTCCTCGCCGAGGCGGCCCAGCTCGGACCGGATGAAATCCCGGGTCGCCACCTCGCCGATCGCGACTCGCAAGGCGGCCAGCTCGCGAGCGAGGTACTCGGTGTCGGCCTTGGCGGCACGGGTGCGCTGGCGGTCCTCCTCGAGGTTGACCCGGTCACGGTCGTCCTGGCGATTCTGCGCCAGCAGGATCAGCGGCGCCGCGTATGCCGCCTGCAGGCTCAACACGAGGGTGAGGAACTGGAACGGGTAGGGGTCGAAACCGAGATAGCGCTTCAGGGGCGGCACGTTTGACAGGATCCAGAGCACGATGATGCAGCTCTGGATGACCAGGAACCGCGCCGTCCCGATGAACCGCGCGATGGCTTCGGCCAGCTTGCCGAACGTGTCCGGCGAGTAGCTGGGGCGGGGGACGCCCCGGCGGGGTGTTTTCGGCTGGTCGAGCCGGATCCGGGCGCGCTCAGGCATGGCTACCCTCACGCCAGTTGGCCGGCAGCAGGTGGTCGAGAACGTCGTCCACGGTGACCGCTCCGACCAGCCGGCGGCTGTCATCAACGACCGGGACGGCCACCAGGTTGTAGGTGGCGAGGTAGCTCGCGACGTCGTGCAGGGTGGTGTCCGCCGGCAACGGCGCGATGTCGTCGTCGATCACCCCGCCGATCAGCGATGACGGCGGCTCGCGCAGCAGCCGCTGTACGTGGGCGATGCCGAGGTACTTGCCCGTCGGGGTCTCCATCGGGGGCCGGCAGACGTACACCTGGGCGGCCAGCGCCGGCGTGAGCTGCGGGTCGCGGACCCGGGCCAGCGCGTCGGCAACAGTGGCGTCGGGCAGCAGGATCACCGGCTCGGAGGTCATCAGCCCGCCGGCCGAGTCCTCGGAGTAGTCCAGCAGCCGGCGCACCGGCGCGGCTTCCTCGGGCTCCATCAGCTCCAGCAGGCGCTCCTGCTCGCCGGCGGGCAGCTCGTGCAGCAGGTCGGCGGCGTCGTCGGGGTCCATCGCCTCGAGGACGTCAGCGGCTCGCTCGCCGGTCAGGCTGGCCAGGATCTGGATCTGAGCCTCCTCGGGCAGCTCCTCGAGAACGTCCGCCAGCCGGTCGTCATCGAGAGCCTGTGCCACCTCGTGCCGGCGCTTGGCCGACAGGTCGGTCAGCACGGCAGCGAGGTCGGCCGGGCGCATCTTCTCGAACACGGCGAGGAGGTTGGCCGCGCCCTGCTCGCCTTCCGGCAACTGCAGGCCGCTGACCTGATCCCAGTCGAGCTGGTGGATCTGGCCGCGCCGGCGGCTCAGCCGCCCCTGGCCCAGCTCCCGAACGGCGAGCTTGGCCAGCACCCAGTCGCGGGTGCGGGTCTGCTCCATGCCGGCGTCGACGACGATGGCGGGTTGCCCCGTCTCGCGTACCGTCACTCGCCGGTCGAGCAGCGCGCCGAGTACCAGCAGCTCACCGGGGCGTTGCTCGAAGCGCTTCAGGCTGACCTTCCCGGTGCCCAGTACGACGGCATCGACGTCCACGCTGGTGACCCGGCCGATCGGGACGAAGATTCGCCGGCGCTGCTGGATCTCGATCACCAGCCCGAGCACCCGGGGGGCATGCACATCCACCCGCAGGGTGACCACCGCGTCGCGGACCCGGCCGACCCGGTCGCCGTTGGGGTCGAACACCGCAATACCGGCCAGGCGCGCGAGATACACCCTGGTCGCCGTGGTCACGAAAGATCAGGGTACCGGGCGGCCCGCCCGTACCCTGCCGATCGTGAGGACGCCGCTCGGGCTGGTCATCTTCGACTGCGACGGGGTCCTGGTCGACACCGAACGGATCTCGGTCCGGGTCGACGTGGCCGTGCTCGCCGAGTTGGGCTGGGAATTGACCGAGGCCGAGGTCGTCGAGCGCTTCATGGGCCGCTCGCACGAGCACATGCTGGCCGAGGTCGCGGCGCATGTCGGCGGGCTGCCCGATGGGTGGGACTTCGAGACCGGCCCGCGATACCGGCAGGCCTTCGCGGCCGAGTTGCAGCCGGTCGACGGCGTCGTGGAGGCCCTCGACCGGATCAGCCTGCCGGTCTGTGTCGCCTCGAGCGGCAGCCACGAGAAGATGCGGTTCACCCTCGGCCTGACCGGACTGTACGAGCGCTTCGCCGGACGGATCTTTTCCACCACGGAGGTCGCCAACGGCAAGCCGGCACCTGACCTCTTCCTGCACGCCGCGCGTTCGCTCGGCGTGCCGTCGGCGGCCTGCGCTGTGGTGGAGGACAGCCGGTATGGCGTCGAAGCGGCCCGGCGGGCCGGGATGCGCGCCTTCGGCTATGCCGGCGGGCTGACCCCGCGGCACCTGCTGGCGGGGCCGTCCACTGTGGTCTTCGACGAGATGCGTGATCTGCCGGCGCTGCTCACTGCCGCGACCGGCGACGCGGGGGAAGCAGGCGGCGCCGGCCGATCGTGAAGGGCACCGGCACCGCTGTGGTGGCCGGCGTAAGCCGGGGCGGTGCCGCCCCAGAGTCCGAGGGCAGGCTCTCGCCGGCCTCGAGCAGCCGGCCGGTCGGCGCCAGCCGAAGTACCGCGCACTCGGCGGCCCAGCGCTGCGCCGCCCCCGCCGCATCGTGCAAGCTCAGTCGCTTTGCCAGCAGCACCGGTGCCACTGCCGCCCACTCGTCGCTGTCCGGGAGCACCCGGGTCACGGCTGCCTCCCAGGTGACGATCCGGCCCAGCTTGTCGGCGGATCGCACGGTCACCGCGCAGGTCGGCGTGCCGGCGATGCCGGGCAGCGGCTGCTCTCCCGGGCCGGTCACGACGTAGGCCGCTCCGTCCTGCCAGATGTGCCAGGCGGCAGTCGCCGGCAGGCCCGGCGCGGCCAGCCAGACCAGGTCGGACTTCTTCGTGGCCTCTGCGACGAGGATGTGAGATCCACGGTCGGTCGTGAACCCGTGCAGAGCAGCCGGTTGCCCTCGGAGCATGGCGTACATCTTCGCATCTGGTGTGGCCATGAGGGGCGGTCACGCGGCGGGTGACGCTATGCCCGGGAAGCGGCGGTCTTGGGGTTCTGCGTGGTAGGGAGCGCCCACCACGTGTCCATGCGTTGGACAGCTTTGGCGTTCGGCCCGTCGCGCACCGTGCGGCTGACCCGGAAGAGGAACGCCGCGATACCGGCTGCTCCTTGCATCCAGCCGACCCCCGGTGGCAGCAACGGCTCGTCGGCGTGATGCTCGAGGAACCGCCAGTAGGCGTGGGGGCCGTCGAGCACGGCGCGCTCGACCAGAGTGTCCGCCAGCGTCAGGGCGAACTCGAGGTCGTCGACGTCCCCCGCGCGCTGCCAGGAATCCAGGAATACGTCGCCCACGCCGGCCGTCCCGCAGCAACGCCCGTCGTTGTCCCAGAAGCCAGGGTGCCGGCGCGCCGGCAGCCCCGATGTCCGCACGCTGTGCAGGCATCTGCGGTGCCAGGACAGCGGCGCCTCGCCCGCGACCTGCGCGACGCCGGCGCGTTCCAGGGCGAGGAAGAGCAGCGAGGTGCCGGTCGCGCCGTGGCACCAGGTGTAGGTGACCTCGTCCTGGTCGTTGTAGTCCCGGGGAAGGTAGCGAGGGACGACGAAACCCCCTGCAGTGGCGTCGCCGAGCGACACCAGGTGTTCGGCGCCGCTGTGGGCCGCGGCGGTCAGCTCCGGGCGATCGAGCTCGACTCCGGCGAGCGCAAGGGCGGTGGCGATGCCGGCGAGGCCGTGCGACAGGTTGGGCATTTGAGGGAACGGGTTCTCACTGCAGAAGCGCGGCGGCACCATCCGCCAGTTGGTGCCGGTCGATTCGTGCTCGGCCTCGGTCATCAGCACGGCGGCGGCGAGCTCGGCCACTGCGCCGGCCCCCGCGACGCCGTGCCGCCTGGCCCATAGCGCGCCGAGGAGGATGCCCGCCGTACCAAGAGTGAGGTCCTGGATGCGCGCGCCAGGGGCATACCGGGGCGGCTGGACGACGCTCTGGGGCCAGCCGTCGGCCTCGGCGAGCGCCGCGAGGCGGGCCACCGCCGTCTCCGCGCCGCCTGCGCCGAGTGCGGTGAGCACGCCGACCGAGCTCACCAGACCGTCGAAGAAGGTGCAGTCGTTCTGGGCGGGGATCGCGTCGCGGATGCGGTCGGCGATCGCGTCCGCGAGGCTGTGCTCCTCGGCGGTCCAGGGGCGAGTGAGACCGATCTCAGCCAGCACGAGGGCGAGTCCGCCCACCCCGCTGTACATGCCATCGCGGTCCGAGGGTGCCTCCTTGACCGCGGGGACGGTCACCGACGTTGGGATCCACGGCCCGTCCTGCCAGCGCACCTGATCCAGCACCCACCGCCACGCCGCCTCGGCGACAAGCGCCGGCGCGGGGGTCGTCACGGCAGGCAGGGTCTCACGGCCGGGCTGAGATCATGTCGGGATGCTGCGCTACGAGATCGTCGACGTGTTCACCGACCGGGCGTTCGCCGGCAACCCGCTCGCGGTCGTACTCGACGCCGGCGACCTGACGGCCGAGCAGATGCAGTCGCTGGCCGGGGAGTTCAACCTGTCCGAGACGACATTCGTGCTGCCCAGCGAGCAGGCCGACTACCGGATCCGGATCTTCACCCCACAGGTCGAGCTGCCCTTCGCCGGCCACCCGTCCGTGGGCACCGCTCACACGCTGGCCCGGCTCGGCCTGATCGGGCCCGGATCGGTGATCCAGGAGTGCGGCGCCGGCCTGCTGCCCGTGCAGATCGCCGACGACGGGGTCACGCTCACCGGCGGCCCCGCGGTGATCGGCGAGCCGCTGGACCCCGAGCCGCTGCTGTCGGCGGTCGGCCTGGCCGCTGACGACCTGGCCGGGCCGGCGCCCCGGTCTGCGGGCTGCGGCATCTCCTTTGTCTACCTCTCGGTGAATGCCGGCGCGGTAGCCCGGGCGGTAGCCGACCTGGCTCGGCTCCGGCCGGTCGTCGGGCTCGACTCGGGGATCAGCGTGTCGGCCTGGGACGGCGAAACCCGGTCGGCGCATACCCGGGTTTTCGCCGGCGACGTGGGCGTCGGGGAGGACCCGGCCACGGGATCGGCCGCTTTGGGGTACGGCGTCTGGTCGGTGGCCTGCGGCCAACTCGTCGGCGATGGCAGCAGCCGATACACGGTCAGCCAGGGGATCGAGATGGGCCGTCCATCCACTTTGGACTGCATGGTCGAGGCGGCCAACGGCCGGGTGGTCCGCGCCACCGTCCGTGGCCAGGTGGTGCCGGTCGCGCACGGTGAGATCCGCGAGCCCTAGGGGTGCCCGACAGCACACCCGCCTCGCGCGAGGCGATGGATCTGCCACCCCCGCGGAACCTGTTGCTGATCGCCATCGCGGTCCTCGGCGTGTCCACATCCGGCCCACTCATCGCGGCGACCGCCGCACCAGCGCTCGCCATCGCCTTCTGGCGCAACCTGATGGCCGTGGCGGCGATCGGGCCGGTGGCCGTGGTCCGCTGCCGGGCCGAGCTACGCGCCCTGCGCCGCGGCGAGTGGGCGCTGTGCGCCGGCGCCGGCGTACTGCTCGCCGGGCACTTCGCCAGCTGGGTGCCCAGCGTCAAGCTCACCAGCGTCGCGTCCGCGACCGCCCTGGTGGCCACCCAGCCGATCTGGGCGGCGATGCTGGCCCGCGGCCTGGGCCGGCGGGTGCCGCGGATCGCCTGGGCCGGTATCGCGGTGGCGGTAGCAGGCGCCGCACTGGTCACCGGAGTGGACCTCACCATTTCGGCCCGGGCCGTCGCCGGTGACCTGCTGGCCGTCCTCGGCGGCATCCTGGCGGCGGCCTACGTGACGGCGGGCGCCGCCAGCCGGCGGACCGTGTCGACCACCGTCTACACGACGGTCGCGTACTCGGTGTGCGCCGTGCTGCTCCTGGCCGCCTGCCTTCTCGGCGGCCAGCGCCTGGGCGGCTACGACGCCGGCACCTGGACCCGGCTGGTCGCGCTGACCGTGGCCGCGCAGCTTCTCGGGCATTCGCTGATCAATCTCGTGCTCTCCTCGACCAGTGCCACGGTAGTCAGCCTGGCGATCCTGTTCGAGGTGCCCGGCGCGGCGATCCTTGCTGCGGTGTTCCTCGGCCAGCACCCGGCGGCCGCGGCGATCCCCGGATTCGCCCTGCTGCTGGCCGGCCTGGCGGTCGTCGTACGGTCCGGCACCCGCGGCGTACCGGTCGAGTAACCACGCGGCACTAGCATCCGCACCCATGGAGACGCCGCGCCCACGCCGCTCGTGCCTGGCGGTCCCGGGCAGCTCCACGAAGATGCTCGACAAGGCGCAGGGGCTCCCGGCCGACCAGGTCTTCCTCGACCTCGAGGATGCGGTAGCTCCCGGGGCAAAGGAGGGCGCTCGCCGCAACATCGTCGAGGCGCTGAACACCGGCGACTGGAGTGGCAAGACGCGGGTGGTGCGGGTCAACGACCTCACCACGCAATGGACCTACCGCGATGTCGTCACGGTCGTGGAGGGAGCCGGGGCCAATCTCGACTGCGTGATGTTGCCCAAGGTGGCCGACGCCGGACAGATCCGGTGGTTGGACCTGATGCTGACCCAGATCGAGAAGACCATGGGCTACCCGGTGGGCGGGATCGGCATAGAGGCGCAGATCGAGGATGCCGGCGGGCTGATCCACGTCAACGAGATCGCCTTTGCCAGCCCGCGGATCGAGACGATCATCTTCGGGCCGGCCGACTTCATGGCCTCGATCAACATGCCCAGCCTCGTCGTCGGGGGCCTGCATCCGGACTATCCCGCCGACCCGTTCCACTACGTCCTGATGGCGATCCTGGTCGCGGCCCGCGCCCGAGGTGTGCAGGCCATCGACGGGCCCTACTTGCAGATCCGCGACGTGGACGGTTTCCGCGAAGTCGCCAGGCGGTCCCAAGCCCTCGGCTTTGACGGCAAGTGGGTGCTGCATCCCGGCCAGATCGACGCGGCGAACGAGGTGTACTCACCCCGCCAGGAGGACTACGACCACGCCGAGCTGATCCTCGATGCGTACGAGCACTCCACGACCGTGCAGAAAATTGGTGCGGTCATGTTGGGCGAGGAGATGATCGACGAGGCGTCCCGCAAAATGGCGACGGTGGTGGCCGCCAAGGGGAGGGCCGCCGGCCTGCAGCGGTCGACGACGTTCGAAAGGCCGGAGCGGGGGTAGCCGCGGTCAGGACGTCGGGAACGGCGAGGGGAAGTCGGTCGAGAACGACGTCGGGAAGTCGCTGGGATTGGGCAGGTGACTGACGACGCCGAAGATGCTCACCATGAAAATGGCCCAGATGGCGAAGAAGACGACGAACAGCGCCGTCTGGATGGCGCCGATGATGATGCCGGCCAGCGCCAGCCCGTCGCCCTCCTCGCCGGTCTGGCGGATCTGCCGCCGGGCGATGACGCCGCAGATGACGCCCGCCGGCGCGAAGACGAAGCCGCACACCAGCGCGACGATGGCCAGCGTGTTGGTTGGCCGGCGCACCGGCATCGGGTAGTAACCGCCGTACGGTGGCGGCGGCGGGGCACCTGGCAGTTGAGCCATCCGAATCCTCCCGGAGTTGGCTCACAGTAGCCGCCGGGCCGGCCGGCGCCCGCACGGGGCGATACTCGGCACTGACCGTCACCCGTCAGATCGGAGTCAGCATGGCGCGGCTCGCCCAGACCGAAGGGCTGACGGAGACCCAGCGCGAGATCCTTGCCACGGTGCGCGCCTTCGTGGAGAAGGAAATCCTTCCGTACGCGACGGACCTCGAGCACAAGGATGAGTTTCCGGCCGCGATCGTCGAGGGCATGCGGGAGATGGGGCTGTTCGGTCTGATGATCGACGAGGAGTACGGCGGCCTCGGCGAGTCATTGCTGACGTACGCGCTGGTCGTCGAGGAGATTGCCCGCGGCTGGATGAGCATCTCCGGCATCATCAACACCCACTTCATCGTGGCGTATTTGCTGCGCCAGCACGGAACCGATGAGCAGAAACTCCGTTTCCTGCCACGGATGGCGACCGGAGAGATCCGGGGCGCCTTTTCGATGTCCGAGCCCGGCTGTGGCTCCGACGTCGCGGCCATCACGACCAGGGCAGTCCGCGACGGCAACGCCTGGGTCCTCAATGGACAGAAGATGTGGATCACCAACGGACTGCGTTCGGCCGTGGTGGCGACGTTGGTCAAGACCGACACGGGTGCCGACTCGGTCTACCGGAACATGTCGGCTTTCCTGGTGGAGAAGGAGCCGGGCGCGACTACCTCCGGCGGCGTGACCATCCCCGGCCACATCGAGAAGATGGGGTACAAGGGAGTCGAGTCCACCGAGATGATCCTGCGCGATCACCGGGTCCCGGCGAGCAGCGTGTTGGGTGGGGAGGCCGGCGTCGGTCGCGGTTTCTACCAGATGATGGACGGCATCGAGGTCGGCCGGGTCAACGTCGCCGCCCGCGGCTGCGGGGTGGCCAACCGGGCCTTCGAGTTGGGGGTGCGTTACGCCCAGCAGCGGGTGGCGTTCGGCAAGCCGATCGCCCAGCATCAGGCGATCCAGTTCAAGCTGGCCGAGATGGCGACGAAGGTCGAGGCGTCGCATGCGCTGATGGTCCGGGCGGCTCGGATGAAGGACGCCGGCGAGCGCAACGACCTCGAGGCGGGCATGGCCAAGTACCTGGCCGCGGAGTTCTGTAAGGAGGTGGTCGAGGACTCCTTCCGGATCCACGGCGGCTACGGGTACACCATCGAATACGAGATCGAGCGGCTCTACCGTGAGGCGCCGATGCTGCTCATCGGCGAGGGCACCGCGGAGATCCAGAAGATGATCATCGGCCGGCGGCTGCTCGAGGAGTACGAGCTCAAGGCGTGAGCACCCGGCCGCTCGTCGAGCGCTTCCTCGATCAGGCCGAGCATTGCCTGCCCGGCTCCCCGCTCTATCACCTGCTGCTGACCCGGGCAGCCGAGGACCTCGCGGCGGGCGGCGTCGTTGCCCGGGTGCTGGCCGGCCATGAGGTCGATCCGGACGGCTCGGTGCCGGCGCTGCGGCTGATGGGCGCGGTGCACCGACTGGTACTCGACGGGCGAGCCGCGGAGCTGTCGGAGTACTACCCCAGTGCCGGCGGCACCCGGCCGCCGGCGCAGGCCTGGCCGGCATTTCGCCGCCTCCTGGAAGATCGCACCGCCACAGTGCGCGAACTGCTCGAGCGTCCCGTGCAGACCAACGAGGTGGGCCGGTCGGCGGCGCTGTACGGCGCCCTGATGGTCCTCACCGCCCGCGCCGGCCGGCCGATCCGGCTGCTGGAGGTGGGCGCCAGCGGCGGACTGAACCTGCGGGTGGATCACTTCGGCTACCAGGTCGGTGCCGACGTACTCGGCGATCCGGCCAGCGAGGTGCGCCTCGCCCGCCCTTGGGAGGGCCGGCCACCGGCGCCGGCCGGCGCGCGGCCGCGGATCGTGCAGCGGCGCGGCTGCGATCCGGCCCCGCTGGACCCGCTGACCGCCGAGGGCCGGCTGACTCTCACGTCCTACGTGTGGGCCGACTGGCGCGAACGGCTGGACCGTCTTCGGGCGGCGATCGAGGTGGCCGGCCGGGTGCCGGCGCGGGTCGATCGCGCGCACGCCGACCGGTGGCTCTCGGCGGCACTGCGCGTACCGACGCCCGGGCTGGCGACCGTGGTGTGGCACTCGCTGGTCTGGCAGTACGTCGAGCCCGCCGAACGGGCCCGCGCCCGGGCGGTGGTCCTCGCGGCGGCGCGGCGGGCGACTGAGGACGCGCCACTGGCCCACATCGCTCTCGAGCCGCGCCGGCAACCGGGCCCGTCGTGGCGCTTCGAGGTGTGGCTCACCATGTGGCCGGCGCTTCCGCACGGTGTGCTGCTCGGGGTGGCGCCTGGGCACGGCGTGCCCACCACCTGGCTGTGACTGCGGGACCGGTGCCGGTCAGGGCGGCGCCGGCGTCCAGTCCATTCCCCGGTGCTCGGCCCACCACCGGCGCAACACCTCGACCTTTCGGTCGAAGTCCGGGTCGGTGAGCACCCAGCCCGGGCGCAGGTGCGGCAACCGGTGCGCCGTGTAGCTGTCGAGGAAGGTGACACCGGACAGTGCGCCGCTGCGGCGCACCTCGATTGCCCGGATCGACGACCAGCGGGTGCGGTGCCGGCCGAACAGGCTGAGGTACACCAGGTGCTCCTCGGTCAAGCGCACCCCGTAGGCAGGGCCGATCATCAGCAGGATCCCGACCGGGAACAGTGCCAGCGGTGCCCGATGCGGCGGCAGCGCGCCGGCCAGCACGAACAGCGCCGTGGCCATCAGTGGGTAGGTGAGCAGCTGGCGGGCCGGCGCCCGCAGCCGTACCGGCTCTTCCATGCGACCAGTCTGGCGTACGTTCCCCCAGGTGAGCACTGACCACGGGCCCAGTGGGTCGCCACGCCCCGTCTTGCGCGGTGCGGGCGTGCTGATCCGCCCGGGCCGGGTCAGTGACGTCAACCCACTCGGCCAGATCCTGGCCGAGCCCGAGGTTCGGCTCTGGTGGGGCGACCCCGAGCCGGCGGAGGAGATCCAGGCCCGCCTCACCGACGACGAGGGCCCGTACCGGCTAGTGCTCGAGGTGGACGGGCAGGTCGCCGGCGCGATCGAGTACCACGAGGAGAATGCGCCCGACTACCGGCACGCCGGCATCGACATCTTCTTAAGCGATCGCGTTTCCGGCCGCGGGATCGGCGAGCAGGCGGTGCGGTTGCTGGCCAGCTTCCTCGTCGGCGAGCGCGGGCACCACCGCCTCACCATCGACCCGGCCGCGTCGAATGCACGGGCCATCCGGTGCTACCAGAAGGTGGGCTTCGAGCCAGTGGGACTGATGCGGGAGTACGAGCGCGGGGCGGACGGGTCCTTTCACGACGGGATGCTGATGGACCTGCTGGCCCGGGACCTGCGGCTCGCGGCAGCACCGCGCGCCGGGAGCTAGCCGGCGACGCGAGGGAGGGGAGTCCGATGCAGTTCGGCCGCTATTACGAGGAATTCGAGGTGGGCGCGACCTACCGGCACTGGCCGGGCAAGACGGTGACCGAGTATGACGATCACCTGTTCTGCCTCCTCACGATGAATCATCACCCGCTGCACCTCGACGCGCACTACGCGCAGACGTCGACGGACTACGGGCGCAATGTGGTGGTCGGCAACTATGTCTACTCCCTGCTCCTCGGCATGTCGGTCCCCGACGTGAGCGGCAAGGCGATCGCCAACCTCGAGGTCGAATCGCTGCGGCATGTCGCGCCGACGTTTCACGGCGACACCATCTACGCCGAGAGCACCGTGCTGGACCGGATCGAATCCGCGTCCAAGCCCGACCGCGGAATCGTGGCCGTGGAGACGAAGGGGTACAACCAGGAGGGCACCCTGGTGTGTGTTTTCCGGCGCAAGGTGCTGGTGCCCAAGCGGTCCTACGGCCAGGCCCGCGGTGGGGACCAGCCGGGGCGGCCCACCCTGCGGGAGGGTTGAGCCGGCTGGGCCGCGTAACCTGGGGCGGTGGCCGGCGGATGCCGCCGCCGTCACGTGCCCGAGGAGGCCCGGTTGAGAACCCTGGTCGTGCTGCTGTTCATCGTGCTCATCGTCGCCATCGGATGGTTCGCCTTCGGCAGCGTGCGCAGCCCGGTCCGGCGCAGGTATGTCGAGCGGGCGGCACCACGTCGTGCCGTGCGACGCCGGACCACGGTGATCGACGAGGGACCCGAAGAGGTCGTCGAGGAACGCCGCATCATCGACTAGCACCTACCGGATTGCGATGACCGCACCACCGACCTGCCCCCGCTGCGACGGGTCGCTCCGGGCGCCGGGCTTGATGTCGAGCGACTGGCGCTGTGATCTGCACGGGGTGGTCCACCCCTATTTCGTCGCTGCCTCGGTCGGGCCCGAGGCCCTTGAGCACGTCGTCCGGCGCGCCGTCGTCCCGCTCTGGGCGCCGCTGCCCCTGCTGCCGGGGTGGACGGTGACCGGCGTCGCGCACGCCGGCGACGAGCGCACCGGCGGCCGGGCCACGGCTCTGGCCTGCGCCGGACCCGGACCGCTGGGCGGCGTCGCGGACATGGTGCTGGTGGCGGAGGAGCCGGCGGTCGGGCTCGGTGCACGGTACGCCGGCCTGCCCGGCCCCGACGCCGGCCAGGAGTTCGCTTCGGCGCCGCACGCCAAGGTCCAAGTGGACGGTCACCCCACACCACTGTGGTCGTTGCCGGTGGATGCCGGCCGGTGCGCATACGTCGGCGAGGCGAGAGGTCTGTGGCTATGGGCAGTGTTGTGGCCCGCGCACGCCGGCTACATCTTGGCCGAGCACGTCGAGCTCCGCGACCTGCGCGACGGCCCGCCGGGTGAGCTGGTGTTCGGTGCACCCTCGCCGTACCTGCGGCCGGCTCCGCCGGCCGGCGCCTGACGATCGCGCGGTGGTCCAGCGGCCGGCCGGGGCCCTGCCGTCGGTGGGTCAGTGTGCTGTGCCCGATGTGAATGCGAAGCGAGAGAGCCGGACCGCCGGCGCCGCTGCCGCTCCGAAGAATGCGTCGCTGGCCGCCTCCACGTCCGCACCCACATCCTCCACATCAGACAGTGCGGCCAGGATCGACTGGGTGAAGCGCAGGTTGTGCACGCCGCCGGCGAGGCGACCGTCCTCGATCAGGAAGGTGCCGTCACGGGTCATCCCGGTGACCACCGTCTGCACCGGATGCACCACGTTGGTGTAGTGGAACCTGGTCACGTACAACCCCCGCTCGCAGCCGGCGACCAGATCGTCCAGGCTGGCGCCGCCGCCCTGCATGATGATGTGTGCGGGAAACGGCCCGTAGGGGTTGGGCGGGGGCAACGCATGGCCGGTGGATGCAGTGCCGGCGCGGGCGGCACTGGCCCGGTCGTGGCCTACCGACACCGCGACGCCATGCTCGATCAGCGGGACGCGGCGCTTCGGGGTCCCCTCGGCGTCGAAGGGCACCCCGGGCAGCAGCGGGGAGAGTGCGTCGTCAACGATCGTCACCCGCTCGGAGCACACCTTCTCGCCCAGTCGTCCGGAGAGGGCGGAGCGGCCGTCGTTGTAGTCCTTGCCGCCAAAGGACATGAAGTCCAGAAATTGCACCAGCACCTCGGTGGCTGCCGGCTCCAGCACCACCATCCAGTCTCCCGGGGCGACGTCGCGGGGCCGGCGGCCCAGCTGCACTTTGCCGCGGGCCCGCTCGCCGAGGGCGGCGAAGTCGACACCGGTCACAGAGCTCGCCGAGCCCTCGGCGTAGCCGGTGCTGTCCGCTCCGCTGGCCAGGATGCTCGCGGCCGCCTGGGTGCCGGCGTGTGCACAGCGCAGGCCGAGGGAGTTGGCGATCCCCTGCTCGACCCGGCCGCTCTGAACGAAGCCCGCGCCGACCACCCCGTCGGGGAGGCCGGCGAGCATCGTGGCCACCGCCGCCGCCCGTGCCTCGGGCGGCCAGTCGGCCGTTTCGTCGTCGTCGGTGCCCGCGGTCGGGTAACTCAGGCCGGCGCCGGGCATCCCGGCGTACTGCGGGTCCGGCGGGCTGAGCCGGGCAATGGCCCGAGCCTGTTCGGCCGTCCGGCGGATCGTCGCTGGGTCCAACTGGTTGGTGACCGCCACGCCGACCCGGAAGCCATCGACGACGACCCGGACCCGAGCCTCCCCATCGACCCGGGCGACGTTCTGGTGCACTCGCGAGTCGGCGAACCTGGTCAATGCCACGTCGGACCGGGACAGGCCCACCTCGACGGCGTCACATCCGTCGATGTCGAGCGCTTCAGCTACCAAATCCAGCAGCGGCGCCGGCATCAGCGCACTCCCACTGTGGCCCGGAACCGGCCGGTCGACGCCCCATGGGCGACCCTGGCCACCTGGCCGGGCTGGCCCTTGCCGCAGTTGGGCACGCCCCAGACCGACCAGTCCCTTTGGCCGCCGAGCGCGTCGCAGGAGCGCCAGAAGTCCAGACACCGTCCGGCGTACGTGCTGTTGCGGTAGAGCCGGCCGCGCTGCCCGCCCCGCACCTCGTAGGCGGCCTCGCAGCCGAACTGGAAGTTGTCCCGGTGGTCATCGATGGACCATGAGCGGTTGGTCATCATGAGTACGCCGTCGCTGGTGTCCGCGACGATGGCCTCGATGCCCACGCCGGCGTCCGGCCCCGGGTGGAGGGAGACGTTGTTCATCCGGACCAGCGGGATGGTCCCCCAGGAGTCCGCTCGGGCCGTCCCGTTGGAGCGCTCGCCGAGCACCGCCGCGGTCTCCCGGTTGGACAGGAAGCCGACCAGGATCCCGTCGGAGATGATAGGTGCGCTGTGCGCCGGCACGCCCTCGTCGTCGTAGCCGAAGGTGCCCATGGCACCGGGCGTGGTGGCGTCGGCGGTCACGCTGACCAGCGCAGAGCCGTAGCGCAGCGTGCCGCGGTCCTCGACCCGGACGAAGGACGTGCCGGCGAAGGCACGCTCCATTCCCATGATCCGGTCCAGCTCGGTGGCGTGCCCGATCGACTCGTGCACCTGCAGCGCCAGTTGGCTCGATTCCAGCAGCAGAACTGCGTCCTCTCGGTAGGGCAGGTCCGGCGCGTCCAGCAGTGCGACGGCCTCGGTGGCGTGTGCCAGCGCGTTGCCGGGCAGGTCCAGGGCGAGCACGGACTCCCACCCGCCGGTGCGGAACTGGCCCCGGAACGAGTTGGGGTAACTGCGCCGCTGCACCTCACCGCCGCCGACCGCGTACGCCTCCAGACCACCGCCGACCTGTAACACCGTCTGGTCGAGTTCGGCCCCCTCGGTCGAGCGGAATACGGTCCGCCGGCGCCACGCGTCGGTACAGGCCTCGACCCACGACAGGCCCGGCGCCTCCCGCGCCGCCGCGGCCGCCGCGAGCAGGTGCTCGATCTTCTCCGCCAACGGCACATCGAGCGGGTCGCGCTCGTGCGGAGTGACGTACGTGCCCTGTGCCGGCGGGGTGTCGTCGAGCCGGACCCGCTCGCCGCGCTGCACGCCGGCGCCGGCCCGGGCGATCTCGCGGGCCCGCCCGACCATCCCCCGGATCGACCCGGCACTCCCGTCAGCGGTCGCGGCAAAGCCCCAGGCGCCGTCGACGAGGACGCGTACGCCGAGACCTTGCGAGCTCTGCCGGGCCACGCCTTCCACCCGATCGTCGCGCACGTCGACCGATTCCGACTCCTCGTCCACGGCCCGCACATCGGCGTACTGCACGTCCGGCAGTCCCCGGACGGCCGACAGCGCGGCGTCCGCGAGCTCCGACAACTGCATTCCCGCACCCTAGGGTGTGCGGCGTGGTGGCCGATCGATTGCGCTCACACGCGGTACAACTAGGCGGTCGGAGTGGGTTCGCACGACAAGGGAGCGCAGGATCGCCGTGGTCAAGAGGGTGATTACCTGGCTGGTGGTGGCCTTCCTGGTGTTCTATCTGCTCTCCCAGCCGGTCGCGGCGGCGAAGGCGATCAAGGGCGTCGGTGCCGGGCTGGCGCGTGCCGCGGCCCAGCTCGTCGCCTTCTTCACCCACCTCACCTGATCCGTTGAGCCAGTCCCCGTTCCGCCGGCGGTTCGAGCCGGGGATGCGCTACGTGCTGCCGGCCGAGGGCATCGAGATCAACCGCCGGCTGCACTGGTCGGTGGTGGTGCCGTCGTTCCTGGCAGCGCTCGCGGCGCTGTTCGCGGCGGGATACATCACCGGCCAGTTGACTGACCGGACCGGCCCGATCGACGAGATCATCTGGCTGCTGGCACTGGCCGTGATGGGCCGCTCGATCTGGCGTTTCGTGGCGTGGAACCACGATCGATTCATCGTCACCTCGCGGCGGATCATGGTAGTGAGCGGGGTGTTCAACCGCAGGGTGGCCATGATGCCGCTGATGCGGGTCACTGATATGACCTACGAGCGTTCGCTGTTGGGCCGCATCTTCGGGTGGGGCACATTCGTCATCGAGTCCGCCGGCCAGGATCAGGCGCTCAGCCGGATCGACCGGCTGCCGTCGCCGGACTGGCTCTACCAGACGGTGTGCCGCCTGATGTTCGGCGCCGAGCAGCGGCTGGCGACCGCCCTGCCGGACGAGATCGCGGCCGAGCCCCAGCCGGGCGCCGAGGCCGAGCCCAGCCTCGAGCCCGACCTCGAGCTCAATCCGGACCCGAACCGCGAGCTGATCTGATCAACTGATCCGACCGACGGGACGGGAACGCTCCTGCGCATCGACCTGCATGCCCACTCCACGGCCAGCGACGGGACTACCTCGCCGGCCGATCTGGTACGGGAGGCAGGCGCGGCCGGTCTGGACGTGCTCGCCCTCACCGATCACGACACCACCGCCGGCTGGGCCGAGGCCGTCGCGGCCCGGCCGCCCGGTCTGGCGCTGGTCCGGGGCGCAGAGCTGTCGTGTGCCTACCGAGCCGCGACCGGGTCGCCCGTCGGCGTGCACCTGCTCGCCTACCTGTTCGACCCGAGCGAGCCGGACCTGGCCGCAGCGCGCCGGCGGGTGCGGCGTGGCCGGCTGGACCGCGGCCGGCGGATCGTCGAACTATTGCGCGCCGGCAGGATCGCCATCGACTGGGACGAGGTCGCGGCCGGCGCCGCGGGCGGGACTATCGGCCGGCCGCACATTGCCCGCGAGCTGGTGCGGCTGGGCTGCGTACCCAACCTGGACGCGGCATTCGGGCCGGACTGGCTGGGCACCCACGGTCGCTACTGGGCGGCCAAGGAGGAGATCGACGTCCTCGAGGCGGTCCGGTTGGTCCACGCAGCGGGCGGTGCGGCCGTGCTGGCCCACCCCGGCGCCGGCCGGCGCGGCCCGGTGGTCGACCGCGCGGCCATCACTGCGCTGGCCGCGGCGGGTCTGGACGGCTTGGAGGTCGACCATCAGGATCACCCGGTGGCGCAACGCCGGCAGCTGGCCCGGCTGGCCGACGAGCTCAACCTGTTCGCGACAGGGGGCAGCGATTATCACGGCAGCAACAAAGCCGTCCGGCTGGGCGAGCAACTCTGTTCGCCGGCCGCCTTCGACCGGCTGCTGGCGGCGACGCGGGGCTGCCCGGTGGTGACCGGATGAACCGCGGCGACCTGCGCTTCTTCGGCGAGGCGTTCGTCACCCTCTTCGTGATCATGGACCCGGCCGGCACCATCCCGGTGTTCCTGGCGCTGACCTCTCGACGCACCCCGCGGGTGCGCCGGCGGGCGTCCTGGCAGGCCGTGGCGGTCTCGCTCGGCGTGATCTCGTCGTTCGCCGTCTTCGGCCAGGCCATCCTGGACTATCTCGGCATCGGCATCCCGGCACTGCAGGGTGCTGGTGGTCTGTTGCTGCTCCTGGTCGCCCTCCAACTGCTTACCGGGCAAGCCCAGGAGCCTGGTCAGGTCGAGGACGTCAACATCGCCTTGGTGCCGTTGGGCACGCCGCTTCTTGCCGGGCCGGGTGCCATCGTCGCGACGATCGTGTTCGTCCGGCGGGCCGACGGGGCCGGGCAGATCCTCGCCCTGGCCGCAGCGATCCTGGCGGTCCACGTGGCGCTGTACCTGTTCCTGCGCTTCTCCGGCGCCATCATCCGGGTGATCCGGGAGAGCGGGATCGTACTGGTGACCCGGGTCGCGGGCCTGCTCTTGTCGGCCATCGCCGTCCAACTCATCGCATCCTGTGTTCAGGGGTTCATCGTGGCGGGACGTGGCCGAGGTGGCTAGCTTGATGTCGTGATAACGGGGCACGATTGGGATCAAGGTCCCTCCGTTACCCGCCGTGTGGTGTTCGCCGTCGGGCTGGTACTGGCATTGATCGTCGCGTCCGGAGTGGTCCTGGTCATCACCGCGGCCGCGCCCGATAACCCCAGCGTGGTCAGGCTGATCGGGGCGGCCCGGTGGCTGGCCGGTCCATTCCGCCATGTGTTCCCGCGCCGGGACGTCAAGCAGGACGTCGCGCTGAACTGGGGACTTGCCGGCGGCATCTACTTCCTCACCGGTCTGGTGCTCTCCCGGACGCTGACCAGCCGCTAGTACGGCCGGCGACCCGGCGGCGATTCGTCCACGGCACGCCAGAAGTCGCAGAGCAACTGCGCCGTACGCGCCGGCTGCTCGATCGCCGGCGAGTGCCCCGCCCCGGCGATCACGGCATACCGGGCACCCAGCCGGGCCGCCATGGCGGCTTGCATGTCAGGAGGCCAGGCGTCGTCGGTCTGACCGTGCGCGACCAGCACCGGGCAGCCGGTCGCCCGCAGCGCATCGACGCGGTCGGGCTCATCTCGGAGCGCATTCCCCATGCCCTGCAGGCCCGCGGCAGAGGAGGCCAGAAAGCGCCGGCGCAGGAAGTCGCGGAGCTCGGCGGGGACGTCGCGGTAGAACGGATCGAGCCGATCCAGCTGGTCCATGGCGGTGTAGACCGCGGGTACGCCCCCGGCGGCGAGCACCGGCTCGAGTTGGCGCATCCGCTCCCTTCGCAGGCCGCCGATCGCCGACGGGCCCGAGCCGAGCAACACGAGCGACCGAATCTGCTGCGGCGCGTCGATCACGGCGGCTCGGCAGACCAGGCCACCGAAGGAGTGGCCGAGCAGGTGTACGGCTGCGGCGGTCAGGTCTGCGGCCAGGTACCGGACGACCTCGGCCAGCGCGCCCACCGAGTAGGCGCGGGAATCCGCCGGCCCCGGCGACTCGTACTGGCCCGGCAGGTCGAGTGCGACGGCGCGGAAACCCGCGCCGGCCAGAGCACCCAGCAGCGGGACGAAGTCCTCCTTGCTGCCGGTGTAACCGGGGACGAGCACGACGGTGCCGCGCGCGGGAGGCGTTGCCGGGGCGTCGAGGACGGCGACCTGGTGACCCGAGGGCAACTTTCGGAGGGCCGGCCGCCCGGGGTGCGGCGCGATCTGGGTCACCTGAGCCGTCCGGTCGGGGACGGATAGCCGGCCAAGCTGCTCGACTGGACCGGATTGGTCCAGTATGTGGCAATGAACTGGCTACGCGTGATGGTCATCGCCGTCCTCGCCGTCGCGCTGTCCTCGTGCAGTAGCAACCTGCTCAGCGGCAAGGTCGGCGATCCCACCGTGATCGTCACGCTGCGCGGAGGCCTGGCCAAGCAGCAGAAGGAATCGCTGTACAAGAAGTATGCCAAGAGTGCGGTCGTCACCTCGGCCAGTGCCAGCCTGGAGAGCGAGCCGTCGACGTTCCGGCTGCGGGTCAAGACCGACGCTGCCGCGGACAAGTTCGCCCGGCTGATCAGCAACTTGTCGATGGAGACCACGGTGCTCTGCGTCGACGTCGTCCTGAAGTCCGGCGACAAGTCAGACCGGACACCCACCGGGAACCGGCGCATGTGCCATCACCCACCACCGTGAGGTCGCTCCCGACGATGCAGGCGCACCTCCCGGAGCGCGCCGGCGCCGACGTGAGCCGTCATCCAGGTGCAGTACGGCTGCCG
Organism: Actinomycetota bacterium; assembly: GCA_030948385.1. GTDB lineage: Bacteria > Actinomycetota > Actinomycetes > Mycobacteriales > QHCA01 > QHCA01. The sequence goes on along the minus strand of JALZAK010000115.1, from coordinate 497 downwards.
GCGCCGGTCGGTGGGCGAGCCGGGGTTGAGCAGTCGCAGCCCGCCGGCGGCGGTGCTGTCCCAGGGGATGTGGCTGTGGCCGAACACGACTACGTCGGTGCCGGGAAACCTGGCCGCGCAACGTTCCTCGCGACCGCCGGCCGGGCCGGTCTCGTGCACGACGACAACGCGCAGCCCGCCCAGGTCGGCCCGGGCCACCTCCGGTAGTCGCTCCCGTAGCGCCGGCCCGTCGTTGTTTCCGTGCACGCCGATCAGCCGTGCCGAGCGGGACTCCATCTGGTCGAGCAGCCCCTCGGACACCCAGTCGCCGGCGTGGATCACCACGTCGGCCTGATCGACCTCGCTCCACAGGGCCACCGGCAGGTCGCGGGCCCGCGCCGGCACATGCGTGTCCGCCAGCAGGAGCAGTCGCACCGGCTCGACTGTCAGCCGTCGTCGGCGCCGCCGGCACGGCGGCCCCGGCCGCCCCGCCGGCGCCGCGCCGGCCGGTCTTCGGC
>JALZAK010000105.1 GCA_030948385.1 Actinomycetota bacterium | reverse complement strand
GCGCCGCACTCGGGGACCTCTAACCGTGCGATCCAGGAAGAGGTGAAGGCAACGGACCTCCCGGCGCTGGCCGGCGGTGCCAAGCCACGGCAATGATTCGTTACATCATCCGCCGCCTACTCGGCGTCTTCGTATTGATGATCGTGATCAGCATCGTCACATTCCTGGTGTTTTTCGCAGTACCGGCCAGCCCGGCCGTGCTGGCCTGCGGCAAGACCTGCACGCCGGTGCGGATCGCCGAGATCAAGCACAAGCTTGGCCTGGACCGCCCGATGTACGTGCAATACGCCAATTACGCCAAGGGGATCGTGGCCGGGCGCTGGTACCCCGAGAAGGGCCAGCCCGGCGCCATCCACTGCCCCGCCCCGTGCTTCGGCTACTCGTTCAAGAACGAGCAGCCGGTGTGGAACACACTGCTGGACCGCGCGCCGGCAACCTTCTCCATCGCGATCGGCGCGGCCATCCTGTGGCTGGTGATCGGCCTGCTGGTGGGGATCGTGTCCGCGTTACGCCGAGGCAGCCTGTACGACCGGGCGGCCATGACGGTCGCGCTGGCCGGGGTGTCCTTCCCGAGTTTCCTGAGCGGGCTGTTGTTGCTGATCTTCCTCGGGCTCAAGCTGCAGCTGTTCCCGTCCGGTGGCTATATCAACCTCAAAGACAACCCGCTGCAGTGGTTCCAGCACCTGATCCTGCCCTGGATCACCTTGGCCTTCCTCTACGCCGCGCTGTATGCCCGACTGACCCGGGCCAACATGCTCGAGACGATGAACGAGGACTACATCCGCACCGCCCGGGCGAAGGGCCTCTCGGAGCGAGCGGTGGTCGGCAAGCACGGCCTGCGGGCCGCACTGACCCCGATCATCACCATCTTCGGTCTGGATCTGGGCGCGCTCCTCGGTGGCGCCGTCATCACCGAGAGAGTCTTCGGCATCCAGGGGCTCGGCCAGTTGACGCTCAACGCCATCGGTAACACCGACCTGCCGGTGATCTTGGGCGTCACCCTGTTCGCCGCGTTCTTCATCGTCTTCGCCAACCTGGTGGTCGACGTCGTCTACGCCTACGTCGACCCGAAGGTCCGATACTCCTGAGTTCTCGCCGCCACCGGGTCGGCCACACCGGCGGGGGTGCCCGCCGGCCGCAGACCCGCGTAGGCTCCCCCCTGCCCGCACCTTCGATCCGAGAGGCCACCGTGTCGTCCGTACTGGCAGAGGGGCAGGTCGCCCCGACCGAGGCCCCCAAGGCGTTCCTCGAGGTGCGCGACCTCAAGGTCCACTTCCCGACCGACGACGGGCTGGTCAAGGCGGTCGACGGGCTGAGCTTCTCGGTGGAGCGCGGCAAGACGCTGGGCATCGTGGGGGAGTCCGGCTCGGGCAAGAGCGTCACCAGCCTGGCGATCCTCGGCCTGTTCAAGGGCGGTCGCACCCGGATGGACGGCGAGGTCTGGCTCGGCGGTGAGGAGTTGATCGCCGCCTCCAAGGAGCACGTGCGCAAACTGCGCGGCAGCCGGATGGCGATGATCTTCCAGGATCCGCTGTCGGCGATGCACCCGTACTTCACCATCGGGCAGCAGATCGCCGAGGCCTACCACGTGCACAACAGCGTCTCCAAGGCCAAGTGCCGGGCCCGGGCGGTGGAGATGCTCGACCGGGTCGGCATCCCGCAGCCGGACCGGCGGGTGGACGACTATCCACACCAATTCTCCGGCGGCATGCGGCAACGGGCGATGATCGCCATGGCGTTGTCCTGCAACCCGGAACTGCTCATCGCCGACGAGCCGACGACCGCCTTGGATGTGACCGTCCAGGCCCAGATTCTCGACCTGATGCTCGACCTGCAGAAGGAGTTCAACTCCGCGATCATCATCATCACCCATGACCTCGGAGTGGTGGCCGACATCGGCGACGAGATCCTGGTGATGTACGCCGGCCGCTGCTCGGAGCGGGCTCCGGTCGAGGACCTGTTCTATACCCCCGAGCATCCCTATACCTGGGGCCTGCTCTCGTCGGTGACCCGGCTGGACCGGCTCAGGCAGGAGCGGCTCAAGCCCATCCCCGGCACCCCGCCGTCGCTGATCAACGTGCCGTCCGGCTGCTCGTTCCATCCTCGCTGCGGATACGAAGCACTCAACGAGGGGCGCTCGCAGACCGAGGTTCCTCAGCTGAGGGAGACCGCCCCCGGTCATTTCGTGGCTTGCCACCTCCCGGTTGACGAACGCCGCCGCATTTTCGCCGAGGAAGTCCAGCCAACGCTGTGAGCTGTCCACCGCCCGCGACCCAGGAGCCCGTGTGACCACGACAATCCAGCAGGAGGAGACGGCGGCGAAGCCGGCCACCTCTGACGAGGTGCTTCTCGAGGCTTCCGGCTTGCAGAAGTACTTCCCGGTCACCCAGGGCATCATCTTCCAGCGCCAGGTCGGCGCCGTGAAGGCGGTGGACGGCCTGGACTTCGCGGTGCGCAAGGGCGAGACGATGGGGCTGGTCGGCGAGACCGGCTGCGGGAAATCCACGACGGGACGCCTCGTTACCCGGCTGCTCGAGCCGACCGGAGGCACGATCACCTTCGAGGGACGCGACATCACGCACATCTCCCGCCGGCAGATGCGGCCGCTGCGCCGCGAGGTGCAGATCATCTTCCAAGACCCGTACTCCTCACTGAATCCACGTCACACGGTGGGCACGATCGTCGGAGCCCCGCTGCGCCTGCAGAACATCAAGACCGACCACGGAGTGAAGCGTCACGTGCAGGGCCTGCTGGAGTTGGTGGGGCTCAACCCGGAGCACTACAACCGGTATCCGCATGAGTTCTCCGGCGGTCAGCGGCAGCGCATCGGCATTGCCCGGGCGCTGGCGCTGCGGCCGAAGCTGATCGTCTGCGACGAGCCGGTGGCGGCCCTGGACGTCTCGATCCAGGCGCAGGTCATCAACCTACTCGAGGACCTGCAGAACGACTTCGACCTGACCTACATCTTCATCGCCCACGACCTGTCGATCGTCCGGCACATATCCGACCGGGTCGCGGTCATGTACCTGGGGAAGATCGTCGAGGTCGGCGATCGGGTGTCGCTCTACGAGCACGGCCAGCATCCGTACACCCACGCCCTGCTCTCGGCCGTACCGGTGCCCGACCCGAACAAGGAGAAGTCCCGGGAGCGCATCCTCCTGCAGGGCGACGTCCCCAGCCCGCTGAATCCGCCCCCGGCCTGCCGCTTCCACACGCGCTGCTGGAAGGCACAGGAGATCTGCAAGACGATCGAGCCGCCCCTGCTGTCGATCAGCCCGACGCACCAGGTGGCGTGCCACTTCCCCGAGGATCGGGACGTGCTCTAACCGATGGTTCTGACCCTGTCGATCATCCTGGTGATCACCAGCCTGCTGCTGATCGTGCTGATCCTGCTGCACCGGGGCAAGGGCGGCGGCCTGTCGTCGATGTTCGGCGGAGGCGTGAGCTCGAACCTGTCCGGCTCCTCGGTGGCGGAGAAGAACCTCGACCGGCTGACCATCATCTGTGGGCTGGTCTGGATCATCAGCATCATCGCCGTGGGGTTGTTGCTCAAGGTCAAGCACTGACCATGCCTTAGGCTCACAGCTCGATCGTCGTACGAGTCCGCGTCCCAGACAGGAGAACCGCCCTAGTGGCAGGTGGCAACGCCATTCGTGGCACCCGAGTCGGTGCCGGACCCATGGGTGAGGCTGAGCGGGGCGAGTCTGCTCCTCGACGGCGGATCGCATTCTTCTGTGCCAATGGACACGAGACGCGCCCGACCTTCGCTGCCGAGGCGGCTGAGCCGGACAGTTGGGAATGTCCTCGCTGCGGGTTGCCGGCCGGACGGGACCGTCAGCATCCGCCAGAACCCCCGCGGACCGAGCCGTACAAGACTCATCTGGCCTACGTACGCGAACGGCGCACCGACTCCGACGGAGATGCGATCCTCGATGAGGCCCTGACCAGATTGCGGGACCGCCGGCGGCCCTGACCGGCTCGCATCGGCTGAGTCACCAGGGGTTGCGCAGCTCCGCCGGCAGCTCGGAGGCGGCCGCCTGGTCGAGCAGCCACAAGGTCCGGCGCCGGCCATGGACCCCCGCCGCCGGCACTTGCACCCGGCCGGCGCCGGCCAGCGCAAGCGAGACGATCGGGGCTTTCTCCGCGCCGGCGACGAGCAGCCATACCTCGGCCGCGCAGTTGATGGCCTCGAATGTCAGGGTGAGCCGGGTCGGCGGGGGCTTAGGCGCCCCGCGCACCGCCACCACGGCCCGGTCGTCGTAGGCGGCCGGTGACTCGGGAAAGATCGACGCCGTGTGGCCCTCTGCACCTATTCCGAGGAGCAAGACGTCGAACGTCGGGACCCGGCCGTGGTCCTCGGGGCGAGTCGCCGTATGCAGTTCGGCCGCATAGCGCTCAGCGGCGGCCTCCGGGTCATCTCCGGCCGGGCCGTCCGAGGCCGGCATCGGATGCGTCCGGGCGGCCTCGAGGGGGACGGCGTCCAGGAGCGCCCCCCGGGCCTGGGTCTCGTTGCGCTCGGGATGCTCGGCAGGCAGAAACCGCTCGTCACCCCACCAGACGTCCAGCCGGCGCCAATCCACGGCGTCGCGGGCGGGATTCTCCCGGAGCTCCTCGAGCATGGCGATGCCGATTCCGCCGCCGGTGAGCACCACGGAAGCGCTGCCGGCCGACTGAGCGTCAACCAGCCGGGTGACCAATCTGGCGGCCACGGCGCGGGCAAGCATCGCGGCGTCCCGGTGCACCACTACCGATGGCGCGCTCATGACGACGCAGACCTGCTTCCCGCCGGCGCACGCTTCTTGGCCGGCCTGGCGGTCTTGGCGGTCTTGGCGGTCTTGGCGCTTTTGGCCGCCTTGGCAGTCTTCGACTTCTTCGTCGTGGCCGTCTGCGCCGGGCGACCGGACTGCTTCTTCGGAGCCGGATCGGGCTGGGCGAACAGCACCGGCTCATCGGTGGCGTCGGCCGTGGCCGGATCCAGCCACTTGTGCACCCGCACCGGGCTGCGCCGGTTGAGCCCCCGCTTGCCGGTGGCCTTGGCCAGCGCCTGGCCGTACGGGTAGTCGGGCTCCAGCCGGTGCAGCTCCTCGGCGAGGAGCTCACCGAGCTGGCGCCGGGGGAGCGGCAGGCTGCGATCCGGCATCCCCTGGCGGTGCACGGTGGCGTTGTGACCATCGCCACGTTCGAGCCAGATCTCGCTGCCGTTGTCCAGCGGGATGCGCACCTCGGTCAGCCCGGGCCCGGCCGAATCGTGCAGCGTGAACGGCACCCCGAGCCGCTCGGTCAGCCAGCCGACTAGTAGCGCCGCGCTCGGGCTACCGGGCTCGGCCGCGACCGTGCCCCGCTTGGGCCGGCCGGTCACCGAGTCGAAGGCGCCGGCCAGCAGGCCGCGCCAGCCGCTGATCCGAGTCCAGGCCAAATCGGTGTCGCCGGGCGCGTAATCCTCGGCGCGATCGCGCAGCGCGCCCAGCGGGTCCGCGGCGAGCGAGCAGTCGGTCACCCGGCGATCGGCCAGCACGCCGAGTGGGTCGTGCGCGATCTGGTGCGGTGGCTCACCGTGCCACCAGGTCACCACCGGCGTGTCCGGTGCCAGCAGCGGCAGCACCACCGACTCGGCGTGCAGCGAGAGCCGGCCGTACATGCGCATCACCACGGCCTCTCCGGGGCCGAGCCGGCCGCCGGCCTGAACCTCGGCGTCCAGCCGGGAGTCGGCGCTGAGCTGCCGGCGGACCACCACGAGCAGCCGGCACGGGTGCATGGCCGCCGCAACCCTGGCCGCATCCTCGGCGTCGGCAACGTGGCGCTCGTCGACCACGGCCACCAGGGTGAGTGCCAGACCCGAGGTCACAGCACCGGCGGAGCGACGCTCGGCCGCGAGCGCGCGGACCACTTCCGATCCGGTGGTATCCCAGAGGGTTGTCATCGTCGCCTCCGGCGAGGTGTCATGGTCGCCTCCAGGCGCGGCCCTCGCGAGCGAGCATCTCGTTGGCCTCGGCCGGGCCCCACTCACCGGCGCGATAACGGTGCGGCTTGCGGCCGGCCCAGAAATCCTCGAGCGGGTCGACCACCCGCCAGCACGACTCGACCTCCTCGTTGCGGGGGAACAGGGTCGCGTCGCCGAGGAGCACGTCGAGCAGCAGGCGTTCGTAGGCTTCCGGCGAGCTCTCGGTGAACGCCTCGCCGTACAGGAAGTCCATCAGCACGTCGCGGACCTCCATGTAGGTGCCGGGCACCTTGGAGCCGAAGCGCAGCGTGACGCCCTCGTCGGGCTGGACCCGGATGACCAGTTGGTTCTGGCCGAGTTCTTCGGTGTCGGTCCGGGCGAATGGCAGGTGCGGGGCTTTCTTGAAGGACACGGCGATCTCGGTGACCCGCCGCGGCAGCCGCTTGCCGGTGCGCAGGTAGAACGGCACACCGGCCCACCGGCGGGTCTCGACGCCGAGCCGTACCGCGACGTAGGTCTCGGTGGTCGAGCGCGCCGGCACGCCCTCCTCCTGGAGGTAGCCGGCGACGCGCTGACCGCCGAGCCAGCCCTCGGCGTACTGGCCGCGGATCGCGAAGTGTTCCAAGTCCGCCGGCAGGGTGACGGCTCGCAGCGCCTTGAGCTTCTCGGTCCGCAACGCCTCGGCGGAGAAGGCGACCGGCTCCTCCATCGCGGTCAGGGCGAGCAACTGGAGCAGGTGGTTCTGCAGCACGTCCCGCGCCGCGCCGGCCGCGTCGTAGAAGGCGGCCCGGCCGCCGATGCCCACGTCCTCGGCCATCGTGATCTGCACCGAGTCGACGTAGTGGGCGTTCCACACCGGCTCGAAAAGCTGGTTGGCGAAGCGCAGGGCCAGCAGGTTCTGCACCGTCTCCTTGCCCAGGTAGTGGTCGATGCGGAACACGTCCTGCGGGGTGAAGGCGTCGTCGACGAGGTCGCCCAGCTCGCGGCTGCTCTGCAAATCGTGGCCGAAGGGCTTCTCGACGACGACCCGGCGCCAGCCGCCGCAGCGATCGTTGTCGGCCATCCCGGTGCGCTGCAGTTGCTTGAGCACGACCGGGAACGCGGCCGGCGGGATGGACAGGTAGAAGGCGGCATTGCCGACGATCCCGTGGCTGTCCTCGAGGTCGATCAGGGTCTGCGCCAGCGTGTCGAACGCGGCGTCGTCCTCGAACGAACCTGGTACGAACCGCACGCTCTCACCCAGCCGGCGCCACACGTCCTCTTGCCACGGCGTGCGGGCGTGCTCGCGGGCGGCTTTCTCGGCGAGGTCGGCGAAGTCCCCGTGGTCCCAGTCCCGCCGTGCGAAGCCGAGAAGCACGAATCCCGGCGGGAGCAGGCCGCGGTTGGCCAGGTCGTAGATCGCCGGGATGAGCTTTTTGCGGGCCAGGTCGCCGGTCACCCCGAAGACGACCAGGGCGCAGGGCTCGGGCACCCGGGGCAGCCGGCGATCGGCCGGGTCACGTAGCGGGTTCTGGCCGAGACCGGCCACCTCGCGGCGCCGGCTCATCGGGCCGCATCCAGGCACTGGCGGATGCCGCGGGACCGGTCGAGCAGGTGCAGGTGCACCAGCGGCCGGCCGCGACCAGCGATGGCCTCGCGATCGCCGGCCGCCTGTGCCGCCTGCAGGGTGCCGAAGCTGTAGTCCCGGCCGGCGATGGGGAGATCCTCGGCCACGGCGCCGGTGATCTGCAGGAAGGCGCCGACCTGCGGGCCGCCCTTGTGGTACTGGCCGGTGGAGTGCAGGAACCGCGGGCCCCACCCGAAGGTCACCGGCCGGTCGGTGCGGCCGGCCAGCACGTCGCGCAGGCCGGCCGCGGCCGCATGGGTCTGGCGGTCCAGATAGGCCATGACGGCGAGGTAACCCCGCGCCGGCACGGCGTCGACCAGCGCCCGCAGCACGTCAGCCAGCCCCTTGGCGTTGCCGAGCAGCGCCGGGTCGGCGTAGACCTCGACGGCCCCGTCCACCAGGGCGGGGGACTCCTCGGGCCGGCCGGCCGTCAGAATCCGAGCGGTGTTCTCCTTGGATTCGGTCACGTTGGGCTGGTCGAAGGGATTGATCCGCAGCGCCCGCCCGGCCACGGCGGTCGCGTACTCCCAGGCGAGGAACTGGGCGCCCAGCGGGCCCTCGACCGAGGTGTGCGGCTCACCGCCGGCGTCGCCGCCGGCTCCGAGCCGGATCAGGTGGGTGTCAGCCTGCACCGCCGTGCCCGGGGAGCCGGCTGAGCCGACCACCACGGGAAGCAACCCGGTGCCGTCCTTGCCGGTGGATTCGGCGATCAGTTGCTCGGCCCAGTCGCCGAATCCGGGTATGCCCGAGCCCGCCTCGGCCAGCACGACCTTGTCCCGGCCGCGGGTGCCGGCGCCGCCCAGGACGGCGCCGAGCTCCAATGCCGGGTTGCCGTCGGCGTTCCCGATCACCTGGGACAGGGCGGCGGCCTCGTCGAGCAGCGCCGCGACGTCCACGCCGGCCAGCGCGCTGGGCACCAGGCCGAATGCGGTGAGCGCGCTGTAGCGGCCCCCGACGTTGGGGTCGGCGAGGAACACCGCCCGGAACCCCTCGTCCCGCGCGGTCTGCTCGAGCGGCGACCCCGCATCGGTGACCGCCACGAACCGGCCGCCGGGATCTGCGATGCCGGCGTCGCGGAAGGCCTGGGTGTACGCGCGGCGGTGGCTGTCGGTCTCGATGGTCCCGCCGGACTTGGAGGACACGACGACGACCGTACGGTCGAGTCGGTCGGCGAGGGCTGCTCGGACCTGGCCCGGGTCCGTGGTGTCCAGCACGGTGAGCTCGACGCCGGCAGTAGCGCAGATGACCTCCGGTGCCAATGACGAGCCACCCATCCCGGCAAGCACCACGTGGTCGAGGTGCTCCGCGGCCAGCTCGGTTCGCAGCGCGTGCAACTGAGGGAGCAGTGCCCGGGACGAGGCCGGCAGCTCCAGCCAGCCCAGCCGGATCTCAGCCTCGGCCCGAGCATCGGGTCCCCACAAGCCGGCATCGCCGCCGGCCAGCGCCGCCGCGACCCCATCGGTCGTGGCCTCGGCCAGCACGGCGTCGCGGGCGGCCGTCAGCTCCTCCCCGGTCACCGTGACGGTGACGCCTGCTGCTGAACTCATCGGCCGGACGCTTCCCGCCCAGCCGCTGCCGGGCCCTCGCCGGCCGGCTTCGTGGCTCCGTCGGCGGTCACGGCCGCGCCGGCCTGCTTGAGCTGCTCGGTCACTGTCTCGGTCAGCTCGGTGAAAGAGTCCTCGAACTTCTTGACGCCCTCGTCCTCGAGCACCTGCACCACGTCGTCGTAGTCGATGCCGGCGGCGGCCAACCGGTCCAGGGCGCCCTTCGCGTCGTCGTAGTTGCCGGTGATCGTGTCGCCGCGCACCGTGCCGTGGTCGGCGACGGCATTCAGTGTGGCCTCGGGCATGGTGTTCACCACTCCGGGCGCGACCAGCTCGACGACATACCTGGTGTCGTCGTACGCGGGGTCCTTGACCCCGGTAGAGGCCCATAGCGGGCGCTGCGGGTGCACCCCGAGGTCGGCCAGCGCCTGCCACCGCTGCCCGCCGAAGACACCCTCGTAATGCTGGTAGGCCAGGCGGGCGTTGGCGATCGCGGCCGTGCCGCGCAATGCCTTCGCCTCGTCGCTGCCCAGCTTGTCGATCCGCTTGTCGACCTCGGTGTCCACTCGGGACACGAAGAACGATGCGACCGAGGCCATCTTGGTCACGTCATGGCCGTTGGCGGCGGCTTGTTCCATGCCGTCGAGGAACGCGTCCATCACCTCGTCGTACCTGCGCAGGGAGAAGATCAGCGTCACGTTGACGCTGATCCCGGCGGCCAGTGTCTGGGTGATCGCCGGCGTGCCCTCCTTGGTTGCCGGGATCTTGATGAACAGATTGGGTCGGTCGACCAGCCACCACAGCGCCTTGGCCTCTGCCACGGTCCGCTCGCAGTCGTGCGCGATTCGCGGGTCGACCTCGATGGACACCCGGCCGTCGACACCGCCCGAGCTGTCGTACGCCGGCCGGAGCACGTCGCAGGCCCATCGCACGTCGGTGGTCATGATGGACCGCAGCGACTCACCCACGTCGATCCCGCGCAGCGCCAGTTCCCGGGCTTGCTCGTCATAGGCCGAGCCCTTCTCCAGGGCCTTGGCGAAGATCGTCGGATTGGTGGTCACACCGACGACGTGCTTGTTTTCCATCAGGGCCTGCAGGCTGCCCTTGACAAGTCGCTCGCGGCTCATGTCGTCGAGCCAGACTGCCACTCCCGCGGCGGACAGTTCGGCCAGCGTGTCGCTCATCAGGTTCCTCCTAGTTGCCGGTGGTGGAGCCGGACTCCGCGCCGACCCGGGACAGGCTGGCGTGCGCCGCGGCAACCGCGCGTTCCGCGGTAAATCCGTACTGCTCGTAGAGCACCTTGTACGAGGCGCTGGAGCCGAAGTGGTCGATGCTGAGGATCTCGCCGGTGTCCCCGACGATTTCTCGCCAGCCCTGCGCGACGCCGGCCTCGATGCTCACCCGGGCGGCTACCGACGGCGGCAGCACCTCTTGCTGGTAGGCCCGGTCCTGGGCCCGGAACCACTCGACGCACGGCAGCGACACCACGCGGGTCGGCGTCCCCTCCGCCTCGAGCCGCTCCCGGGCCGCGACGGCGATCTGTACCTCGGACCCGGTCGCGATCAGGATCACCGTGGGCAGCCCGGCCGCAGCGTCGATGAGCACGTAGCCGCCCCGCGCCACCCCCTCGGCTGAACCGAACTCGGTGCGGTCGAAGGTAGGGACGTTCTGCCGGGTGAGGCAAAGCCCGGCCGGCCGGTCGTCGTGCTGAAGAATCGTCCGCCAGGCGACGACCGTCTCGTTGGCGTCGGCGGGTCGGACCACATCGAGCCCGGGTATGGCCCGCAGCGCGGCGAGATGCTCGATCGGCTGGTGGGTCGGGCCGTCCTCGCCCAGCCCGATCGAGTCGTGGGTCCACACGTAGGTCACCGGCAGCTTCATCAATGCCGCCAGCCGCACCGCGGGCCGCATGTAGTCGGAGAACACCAGGAAGGTTCCCCCGTAGGGCCGGGTGCCGTCGTGCAGCGCGATGCCGTTCATCGTCGATGCCATTGCGTGCTCGCGGATGCCGAAATGCAGGGTTCGGCCGTACGGGTTGGCGTCCTTCGCGCCGGTCTCCACCGGGAGGAACGAGTCGGAGCCCGCGATCGTCGTGTTGTTGGACTCGGCCAGGTCGGCCGACCCGCCCCACAGCTCCGGAAGCACCGGGCCGAGGGCGTCGAGGACCTTGTTCGAGGCCTTCCTGGTGGCGACGCCCTCCGCGGATGGCTCGAAGGTCGGCAACGCGTCGGCCCAGCCATCGGGCAGCCGGCGTTGCTGCAGGCGCTGCAATAACGTGTGTTCCTCCGGGTGCGCCGCCGCCCATTCGTCGAAGCGTTCCTGCCAGGTCTTGTGCAGGCTGCGGCCGCGGTCGACCACCTCGCGGGCCCGTGCCAGCACGTCCTCCGGCACCACGAAGGACGCTTCCGGGTCCATCCCCATCACTTTCTTGGTGGCTGCGATCTCCTTCGCGCCGAGAGCGCTGCCGTGCGCCTTGCCGGTGTTCTGCGCATGCGGCGCCGGCCAGGCAATGATCGAGCGGACCGCGACGATCGATGGTCGGCCGGTCTCGTTGCGCGCCTTGGTCAGCGCCTTGTACAGCGCCGGCACATCCTCGGCGTCGTCGACCCGCTGGGTGTGCCAGCCGTAGGCGGCGTAGCGGGCCAGCACGTCCTCGGAGAATGCGACGTCGGTGTTGCCCTCGATGGAGATGTGGTTGTCGTCGTAGAGCAGCACGAGGTTGCCCAGCCGCTGGTGCCCGGCGAGGCTGGCGGCCTCTGACTGGACCCCCTCCTCCATGTCGCCGTCGCTGGCGAAGACCCAGATCGTGTGGTCGAACACGCTGTCTCCGACGGCCGGCGTCGGATCGAGCAGGCCACGTTCGCGCCGCGCCGCCATGGCCATCCCGACCGCGTTGCCGATGCCCTGCCCGAGCGGCCCGGTGGTGGTCTCGACGCCGGCGGTGTGGCCGTGCTCGGGATGGCCCGGGGTCAGCGACTCCCACTGCCGGTAGTGCCGCAGGTCGTCGAGGGTGAGGCCGTAGCCGGACAGGTACAGCTGGATGTACTGGGTGAGGCTCGAGTGGCCGCAGGACAGCACGAACCGATCCCGGGCCGGCCACTGCGGATCGGTCGGATCGTGCCGCAGCAGCCGCTGGTAGAGCAGGTAGGCGGCCGGCGCCAGGCTCATGGCCGTGCCCGGATGGCCGCTGCCGGCCTCCTCGACCGCGTCCATGGCGAGGGCGCGGATGGTGTCCACCGCGCGGCGGTCCACATCGGTCCATTCGAGCCTGGCGGTGGTCACAGAGATGCTTCTCCCTCGGGCAAGAGGTGCGGACGGTCCGGTGCCACCGAGCGTACCCAGGCCGGCCCACGCTGAACGCCTCGCGCGGCTAGCATGGCCCGGTGACCGCGCTCGCCCAGCCGCCGCTCGTCGGCGACCCGCCGGCGAGGCCGCGACCGGGCCGGATCGAGATCGCTCGGGCCTACCTCGCGCTGACCAAGCCGCGGATCATCGAGCTGCTGTTGGTCACCACCATCCCGACCATGATGCTCGCCGCTCGCGGCCTGCCGCCGGTGCGGCTGATGGCGGCGACGCTGGTCGGTGGTGCGCTCGCGGCCGGCAGTGCCAACGCGTTGAACTGCTACGTCGACCGTGACATCGACTCCGTCATGCGGCGCACCCGGCGGCGGCCCCTTGCCAGGCACATCGTGAGCCCACGCGCCGCCCTGGTGTTCGGTGTCGTGCTGGGCATCGTGGCGATCGCTGCCCTCGCCGTGACGACGAACCTGCTGTCGGCGGCGCTGGCGGCGGCGGCGATCCTGTTCTACGTCTTCGTCTACACCGTCGGCTTGAAGCGTCGCACCCCGTCGAACATCGTGTGGGGCGGCGCGGCCGGTGCGATGCCGGTCCTGATCGGTACATCGGCCGTCACCGGCCGGCTGTCCTGGGCCGCCGGCGTGCTCTTCGCCGTCATCTTCCTGTGGACCCCGCCGCACTTCTGGGCCCTGGCGCTGCGCTACCGCGACGACTACGCGGCCGCCGGGGTGCCCATGTTGCCGGTGGTGGCGGCCGCCGGCGTGGTGGTGCGCCGGATGCTGGGCTACTCGTGGGCGACCGTGCTTGCTTCCATCGTGCTCTGGCCGGTAGCCACGACCGCGGTCTACGGCGGCCTGGCGATCCTGCTCGGTGCGCTGTTCCTGGCCGAGGTGCACCGACTAAATGCCGGCGTGCGAGCCGGCCGGCCAGTCCGACCGATGCGTCTGTTCCACTTGTCGAACACCTACCTGGCCTTGCTCTTCTGCGCCGTCGCCGTCGACGCCCTACTGCGCTGAGCGCCGTGCCAGCCGCCGCCCGGGTCGCCCTCGTGACCTGCGCGCAGTTCCCTGACCTGGACGAGGACGGGCCGGCGCTGCTGGCCGCCCTACGCGATCAAGCCGTTGACCCTCGGCCGGCGGTGTGGGACGACTCCGCAGTGGACTGGGCGGCCTTCGACCTCGCCGTTATCCGGTCGCCCTGGGACTACGCCCCGCGGCGGGAGGAGTTCGTGGCGTGGGCCGAGTCGGTGCCCCGGCTGGCCAACCCGGCGGCGGTCGTGCGGTGGAACACCGACAAGCGCTACCTCACCGACCTGTCGGCCCGGGGCATTCCGGTGGTGCCCACCACCTTCCTGGCGCCGGGTGATTCGATAGCTCTCCCGGAATCGGGGGAGTTCGTCGTCAAGCCCGCGGTCGGGGCCGGCGCGCTGGACACGGCCCGATACCGGCCGGACGAGCGTGCCCGTGCCGGCGAACACGTACGCCGGCTGCACGGAGCCGGTCGGACCGCCATGGTGCAGCCGTACCTGGCCAGGGTGGACGTGGCCGGCGAGACGGCGCTGCTCTATACCGGTGGGCACTACAGCCACACCATCCGCAAGGACGCGCTGCTGACCGGCCCGGCGGGCGAAGTGGAGGGCCTGTACCGGGAGGAATCCATCTCCGCCCGGGAACCGGCCCCGGCACAGGTGGCGCTCGCCGAGGCCGCCCTGGCCGCCGTACCGGGCAGCGGCGGTCAGTTGTTGTACGCCCGGGTCGATCTCCTGCCCGGCCCGGACGGTGCACCGGTACTGCTCGAGTTGGAGTTGACCGAGCCGTCACTGTTCTTGGGGCTCGGCACACGGGCCATCGAGCAGTTCGCGGCCGCCATCGCTGCCGCAGTGCCGCGGTGACGATCCCGGCGACCGGCCGGTCGAGCGACGTGCCGGCGCCGCGGCGTGTGTGGCTGGGCGTGCTGTCCTTCGTCGGGCTGGCGGTGGCCGGTCTGATCGTCCTCGGCGTGATCGAGCGGCGGGCCGGCCCGGTGCCCTTCGCTCTCGGCGTCGCCCTCGCGTTGATTCCGGTGCCGCTGCTGGCGGCCGGCCTGCTCGCACTGGATCGCTACGAGCCGGAACCGCGCCGGCTGTTGCTGTTCACGTTCGTCTGGGGCGCCACAGTCGCCGCACTGATCGCGCTGGTGCTCAACACCGCCGATCTGCTGGCGCTGCGGGCGTTGCTGGACGACACCACCGCCAACATGCTCACCGCGTCCCTCGGCGCACCCATCTTCGAGGAATGCGCCAAGGGAGCGGTGCTGGTCGGTCTGCTGCGGATGCGGCGGCACGAGTTCGATGGCCCGATCGACGGGATCGTCTACGGCGGGTTGGTCGGGCTCGGCTTCGCGATGACCGAGAACGTCCTGTACTACTCCTCGGCCGCGGTGCACACCGGGATGCCAGGGCTGGTCGGGACCTTCCTGCTGCGTGGCGTGTTCTCCCCGTTCCTGCACCCGCTGTTCACGGCCGCCACCGGGATCGGGCTGGGGTATGCCGCCCTCGCCCGCCCGGGCCGGGGCCGATGGCTGCCCCCGGCCGCAGGTCTGCTCGTCGCGATCGGGCTGCATGCGACCTGGAACACCGCCGCCGGTCACCGTCACCTGGTCAGCACCTACCTCTTCGTGGTGCTCCCGGTGTTCGTCGCGGTCCTCGCCGTCGCGCAGTGGGAGCGGCGGCGGATCGTGCGGCTGATCCAGCAGGTGCTGCCGATGTACGTGCAGTCCGGCCTGCTGGCCCCGGCAGATCCGCCGATGGTGTCCTCGGCGCCGGCCCGCCGGCGGGCCCGGGCGTTTCTCGCTCGCACCCGCGGGCCGGCGGCGGCCCGGGCGCTGCGCGACTTCCAGCACGCTGCGACCGAACTGGCGCTGCTGCACGACCGGGCAGCGCGCGGTCAACTCGACGCTGCGGCGTTCGGCAGCCGGCGCGAGGCGTTGCTGCGGGTGCTGGTTGCCGCGCGGATCGGCTTCAGCGGGCCGACGCGGCGCCCGGCGCTGCGCTGAGCGACCGGTCAACCGGAACCTGCGCAGGCCGGCGTTCCCGCAAGGCGAAGAGGAGATAGACGGCCGCGAGCCAGACCACACAGGCGCCGGCGACGTGCAGCGCGACCAGCGGCACGGGCAGGCCGGTGAAGTACTGCAGGTATCCGATCACGCCCTGGGCCAACTCGGCGGCAAGTAGCGCGGCCGCGTAGCGGCGCACCGCAGGCGGGGCGCCGTTCGCGGCCAGCGCGACCACCGTCGCGATGGTGAGGCCGATGAGCAGCATCACGGCGTCGGAGTGCAGTTGGCTCACAGTTGCCGGGTCGAAGCCGGTGCGACGGGCGCTGCGGTCACCGGCATGCGGACCGCTGGCCGTCACGATCGTGCCGATGGCCAGTACGCCGGCAGTCACCGCCGTGAGCAGCCGGCCGAGCCAGCGCAGGTGCGCGCCGACGAGCGGCCGGGCCGGATCGTCGCTCTCGCGGGCCCGGGTGTGCAGGGCGACCGCGACAGCGATCAGTACCATCGACAGCAGGAAGTGAGCGGCGACGGTCCAGGGGTTCAGATGGGTGCGTACGGTGATGCCACCGAGCACCGCCTGGGCGACGATCCCGGCCAGCAACGCCCAGGCGAGGCGCACGAGGTGGGAGCGGCGGCGCTCCTGCCGCAGTGTCACGACGATGCAGGCAGCCACGACAGCGGCCAGTACGAATGTGAGCATCCGGTTGCCGAACTCGATCTGGCCATGGACGCCGTATGCCGGCGTGTTGCGGTAGCTCGACCCGGCGCAGCGCGGCCAGGTGGGGCACCCCAGCCCGGAGCCGGTCAGCCGCACCAGCGCGCCGGTGACGACCAGGACCGTGTTCGCCACGACGGCAGCCAGGCACACCCCGGTCACCAGACGCGGGGAGGGACGCAGCCGGCCGGTCACCCGCCGATCCTAGGTCGGCCGCTCAGCGATGCCGCGCCAGCCAGCCGGTCGCGAAGTCGACGGCATCCCGCTGGCGGAAGAGGCGGGCGACCGCCGAACCCACCGTTCCGGTCGTGGTCTTGCCGGTGGCGTCGAAATCCTCTCCGAGCCGGGCAAAGTCGGACTCGTCCAGATCGACATCCGTGTAGGTGACCCACCTGTGCTTGCCGTGGGTCTCGATCGCGCACCCGATCACCGCCTGCGGGGGATCGGGCCGGCGGTACTCCGCCAGGTGCAGCGAGGTGTTGGCTGCATGGTCCACCCCCAGCAGCAACACCCCCGCGTCGCGGTCGTACAAGCGGGCCAGCGGCGAGTTCTCGCCGAGCTGGCAATCCAGCGGGTGCGGCTCGAGGATCTGCTCCGCACCGGCGCCGACGGCAGCAAACGATGTCTGCGGGTGCGTGCTGCGCCGGGCACCGGGCCAGCAGCGGACGGTCTCGGCGATCTTTCCCATCCCCCGGCTCGGGGTTCCCCCGAAGGTGGCGGGCGTGTTGGCGCGGATCACCGGCCACCACGCCTCCGGGACCGGCGGCCGCCGCCACAGGGCGGGATCGCTGTTGTCGCCTGTCTGAGTCGGCACGACCAGAGCCCCGGCCGGCCCCAGCACGTCCAGCAGCGCGTGGACGACCGCGGCGGGGCCGCCACAGACCCAGCCCAGGCTCGACAGCGACGAGTGCACCAGCAGCGTCCCGCCGGCGGTCACTCCGAGCCGGCCCAGGTCGTCGGCCAGGGACCGGCGGGTGCGCGGCGAATCGACTTGGTAGACGGCGTCCTGTTCGGCCATCGCCGCATTGTGCCGGGGTGGTAGGCGCACGGAACAGCCACACTGGTGCCGCCTTCGCATGAGGCAGCGAACCAGCCGGAGATGATCATGGACAAGTACGACATCAAGACCGCCCACAAGATGCTCTACTCGTCCAGCCATAAAGACTTCTGCATCGTCGACGTGCCGGACCTGCAATACATCTCGATCGACGGGGGTGGCGATCCGAACACATCCCCTGCATACACAGATGCCATCGAGAGCTTGTACGCCGTCGCCTATCCGGTGAAATTCGCCAGCAAGTCGATGGGTCGCGATTTCACCGTGGGGCCTCTGGAGGGCCTATGGCGCTCAACCGACGTGACGGCGTTCAACCGGCGGGACAAGAACGCCTGGGAGTGGACCATGATGATCTCCCAACCGGTCTGGATCACAGCGGTCATGATCGCGGAGGCACGCGAGCATGCAAAAAGGAAGGAGCAACGTCCGGGGTTGGACCGCATCTGCCTCAGGACGCTGATCGAGGGACGCTCGGTCCAGATCCTGCACATCGGCGCCTACGACGACGAGGGCCCGACTTTGCAGCGCCTGCACCGCGAATATCTGCCCGAGAACGGGCTCACCTTCAACGGCGACCACCATGAGATCTACCTCAGTGACGCCCGACGTACCGAACCCGAAAAGCGCAAGACCATCCTGCGGCAACCCGTGAGACCTCTCACGTCCTGAGCCCGACCGCGCGGACGGTTGCCCCACCTCCGGATATACGACACACTGTTGTTGTGAAAACCCTGGTGACGAGCCTGCCGGCGCCGGCGCTCGACGTCCGGACCCGCGACCGGGTGGTCCGCCTCCTGCTGGAATCCGGCCCGGCCACCGCCGCCGGCCTGAGCGCGCGGCTGGGGCTCAGCCCCGCCGGCATCCGGCGCCACCTCGACGCCCTGCTCGCCCAGGGACAGGTCGAGTGCCGCGAGCAGCCGGTCCGCGGTCACCGCGGCCGGGGTCGCCCCGCCCGCCTCTTCGCTCTCACCGACGCCGGGCGCGACACACTGCCGCACACCTACGACGGGCTCGCCGCCGCCGCCCTGCGCCACCTGGCCGCATACGGGGGGGCCGATGCCGTGGAGCGGTTCGCCGCCGAGCAGGTGGCCGCGCTCGAGGACCGCTGCCGCGAGGCGATGGCCGAGGCACCGGACGACCCGTCGGCCCGGGCCGAGGCGCTCGCCCGGGCACTGTCCGGGGAGGGGTATGCCGCCAGTTCATCGGTGATCGCCAGCGGCGGCCAGCTCTGCCAGCACCACTGCCCGGTCGCCCACGTGGCAGCCGAGTTCCCCCAGCTGTGCGAGGCTGAGACCCGGGCGATCTCCCGGCTGCTCGGCAGCCACGTCCAGCGGCTGGCCACCATCGCGCACGGCGACGGCATCTGCACCACTCACATTCCCGCTCCGTCGAAGACCACCGCAACCACAACGGCGAGGACGCGCTCATGACGACGACACCGGCACTGACCCAGGACGAGCAGATCGAGGCGCTGTCGACGTACAAGTTCGGCTGGGCCGACTCTGACGCCGCTGGTGCGATCGCCAAGCGCGGGCTGTCCGAAGATGTCGTCCGCGACATCTCCGCCAAGAAGAGCGAGCCCGACTGGATGCTGCAGCTGCGGCTCAAGGGCCTCAAGCTCTTCGGCAAGAAGCCGTTGCCCACCTGGGGCTCGGACCTGTCGGGTATCGACTTCGACAACATCAAGTACTTCGTCCGGTCCACTGAGAAGCAGGCGGCGACCTGGGACGACCTGCCGGCGGACATCAAGAACACCTACGACAAGCTCGGGATCCCCGAGGCCGAGAAGCAGCGCCTGGTCTCCGGGGTTGCCGCGCAGTACGAGTCCGAGGTGGTCTACCACCAGATCCGTGAGGATCTGCAGGAGCAGGGTGTGCTGTTCCTCGACACCGATACGGCGCTGCGCGAGCAGCCGGAGATGTTCCGGGAGTACTTCGGCACCGTGATCCCGGTGGGGGACAACAAGTTCGCGGCCCTCAACACCTCGGTGTGGTCCGGCGGTTCGTTCATCTACGTCCCGCCGGGCGTGCACGTCGACATCCCGCTGCAGGCCTACTTCCGGATCAACACCGAGAACATGGGGCAGTTCGAGCGGACGCTGATCATCGTCGACGAGGGCGCCTACGTGCACTACGTCGAGGGCTGCACCGCGCCGATCTACTCCAGCGACTCGCTGCACTCGGCGGTCGTGGAGATCATCGTGAAGAAGAACGCCCGCTGCCGGTACACGACGATCCAGAACTGGTCCAACAACGTCTACAACCTGGTCACCAAGCGGGCGATCGCCTACGAGGGCGCCACCATGGAGTGGATCGACGGCAACATCGGCTCCAAGGTGACGATGAAATACCCGTCGGTGTGGCTGATGGGCGAGCACGCCAAGGGCGAAGTGCTCTCGATCGCCTTCGCCGGCGAGGGCCAGCACCAGGATGCCGGCGCCAAGATGGTGCACTGCGCGCCCAACACCTCGTCCACCATCGTGTCCAAGTCGGTGGCCCGCGGCGGCGGCCGCACGTCCTACCGCGGCCTGGTCCAGATCCAGGAAGGCGCGCACGGCTCCAGGTCGACGGTCAAGTGCGACGCGCTGCTGGTCGATCAGATCAGCCGCTCGGACACCTACCCGTACGTCGACGTCCGTGAGGACGACGTGTCGATGGGGCATGAGGCGACCGTGTCCAAGATCGGTGCGGATCAGCTGTTCTACCTGATGAGCCGCGGCATGTCGGAGGACGAGGCGATGGCGATGGTGGTCCGCGGTTTCGTCGAGCCGATCGCCCGCGAGCTGCCGATGGAGTACGCCCTCGAGCTGAACCGGCTGATCGAGTTGCAAATGGAAGGAGCCGTCGGCTGACGATGGCGGATCCGACCTCCCGGCTCCCCGGTCTGCGGCCGGTCACCGATCCACCGCCCGGCGCGCACTCCCACGGTGGCCCGGCCCGCCCGCCCGGCGATGCCCGACCCGAGCGGCGCACCTCCCGCGACCCCGCTGCCTTCCCGCTGCCCAACGGACGGGAGGAGGAGTGGCGGTTCACCCCGCTGGCCCGGCTCCGCCCGCTGCTGGAGCCCTTCGCGCCCGAGGGCAAACTGCTGGTCGACGTTCAGGCGCCCGATGGCGTCGAGGTACGTCAGGTCGATGGGTCCGACCCGATGGTCGGCTGTGTGCTGGTGCCGGCCGACCGGGTCAGCGCCCTTGCTATGGCCACCGTCGATCAGGCGCTGGTCGTCTCCATCTCGCGGCAGGCGGCGCCGGACGCGACCACCGTCGTCACGATGCGGGGTGAGCCCGGTACGGCATACGGGCATCTGGTCGTCGACGTCGCCGAGGGAGCCCAGGGCACCGTGGTGCTCGACCACGTCGGCTCCACGATGCTGGCTGCCAACGCCGAGTTCCGGGTGGGCGCCGGCGCGGCGCTGACCATCGTCACCCTGCAGGACTGGGAGCCCGACGCGGTGCACGTAGAGGCGCAGGCCGCCTCTGTTGGCCGCGACGCCCGCTTCCGCCACGTCGCCGTGACCCTCGGCGGCGACCTGGTCCGGATCGCGCCCACGGTGTCCTTCGCCGGACCGGGTGGCGAGGCCGAGCTGATCGGCCTGTACTTCGCCGACGCCGGCCAGCACCTCGAGCACCGGCTGTTCGTCGAGCATGCCCAACCGAACTGCCGGAGCCGGGTGACCTACAAGGGCGCGCTGCAGGGTCAGGGTGCGCACACGGTGTGGATCGGGGACGTCCTCATCCGGCCGGGCGGCGTGCAGACCGACACCTACGAGCTCAACCGCAACCTGGTACTGACCGACGGCGCCCGCGCAGACTCGGTGCCCAACTTGGAGATCGAGACCGGCGAGGTGACCCAGGCCGGGCATGCATCGGCGACCGGCCGTTTCGACGACCAGCAGTTGTTCTACTTGCAGGCCCGCGGGATCCGGCCCGACGAGGCCCGCCGGCTGGTCGTCCGCGGGTTCTTCGCCCAGCTGATCGCTGCCATCGGGGTGCCCTCGATCGAGGAGCGTTTGCTGGGCGCCATCGAGGACGAGTTGGGCCGGGTGGGCCGGTGAGCGAGTTCGTCCGCGCCGGCCGCTACGTCGACGTGCCCGAGTTGGGCACCCACCGGGTGGAGATCGACGGCACGCCGGTCTGCCTGGTCAAGAGTGGCGGTGAGATCTTCGCTATCAACGACGTCTGCTCGCACGCCGACGTGTCACTGTCCGAGGGTGAGGTCGAGGACACCACCATCGAGTGCTGGCTGCACGGCTCCCGCTTCGACCTGACCACCGGCCGCCCCACCGGCCTGCCGGCCACCCGGCCGGTTCCCGTGTATCCCACCAAGATCGACGGCGACGACATCCTCGTCCGCCTCAAGGAGAACTGAATCGTGGCGACCCTCGAAGTCCGCAACCTGCATGTGAGCATCACTGACGATGCCGGCGCGGAACGGGAGATCCTCAAGGGCGTCGACCTGACCGTGCGCGCCGGCGAGACGCACGCGATCATGGGCCCCAACGGCTCCGGCAAGTCCACGCTGGCGTACTCGATCGCCGGGCATCCGAAGTACACCGTCACCCGCGGCGAGGTGCTGCTGGACGGTGCGGACGTACTCGCCATGACGGTGGACGAGCGGGCCCGGGCCGGCCTGTTCCTCGCCATGCAGTACCCGGTGGAGGTGCCCGGTGTCTCCGTCGCGAACTTCCTGCGCACCGCGCTGACTGCGGTACGCGGTGAGCCACCGAAGCTGCGTACGTTCGTCAAGGAGCTCGACGCGGCGATGGCGGGCCTGGAGATGGACAGCGACTTCAAGACCCGCAACGTCAACGAAGGCTTCTCCGGCGGCGAGAAGAAGCGCCACGAGATCCTCCAGTTGGAGTTGCTCAAGCCCAAGATCGCGATCCTCGATGAGACAGATTCCGGCCTGGACATCGACGCGTTGAAGGTCGTCGCCGAAGGCGTGAATCGGGTGCGCGCCACCGGCGCGACCGGGGTCCTGCTGATCACCCACTACACCCGAGTGCTGCGCTACATCGCGCCGGATTTCGTGCACGTCTTCATCGGCGGGCGGATCGTCGAGGAGGGCGGCGCGGAGCTGGCCGACCGGTTGGACGCACAGGGTTACGAGCAGGTAGCCCGGGCGGCACCGTGACCGATGCCATGTCGGGCTACGACGTCGAGCGGGTTCGCAAGGATTTCCCGATCCTCGACCGGATGGTGCATGGGGATCGGCCGCTGGTCTACCTCGACAACGCGGCGACGTCGCAGAAACCGCGCCAGGTGCTGGACGCGCTGACCGACTACTACGAGCGGCACAACGCCAACGTCCATCGGGGAATCCACACGTTGGCCGAGGAGGCCACCGCGTTGTACGAAGGCGCCCGGGACACCGTCGCCGCCTTCGTGGGCGCGCCCAGCCGCGACGAGGTGATCTTCGCCAAGAATTCCACCGAAGCGCTCAATCTGGTGGCCAACGTGCTGGCCCACGCCGGCCCCCCGCACGGCATCGGCCCCGGCGACGAGATCGTGATCACCGAGATGGAGCACCACTCCAATATCGTGCCGTGGCAACTGGTTGCCGAGCGCACCGGCGCGACCCTGCGCTGGTTCAGGCTCACCGACGATGGCCGGCTCGACTTGTCTGGCGCCGACGAGCTGATCACCGCGCGGACCAAGGTGGTAGCCGCGGTGCACGTCTCCAACATCCTGGGCACGCTCAACCCGGTCCAGGAACTCGCCCGGCGAGCCCACGAGGTGGGCGCCCTGATGGTTGTCGACGCCAGCCAGTCCGTGCCCCAGATGCCGGTCGATCTGTCCACTCTGGACGCGGACTTCGTCGCATTCACCGGGCACAAGATGTGCGGACCGACCGGCATCGGCGTGCTGTGGGGTCGCGGTGATCTGCTGGGAGCGCTGCCGCCGTTCCTCGGCGGCGGCGAGATGATCGAGATGGTGTCGATGCAGGGCTCGACGTACGCCCCGATCCCGCACAAGTACGAGGCGGGCACCCCGCCCATCGCCCAGGCCGTGGGACTAGGTGCGGCGGTGGACTACCTCTCCGACCTGGGGATGGACGCCGTCTACGCCCACGAGCAGGACATCACCGGTTACGCCCTGGACCAGCTGGCCGGCGTCGCCGGCTTGTCCATCATCGGCCCGGCCAGCACCGAGGATCGTGGCGGCGCGGTGTCGTTCTCCCTCGCCGGCATCCACCCGCACGACGTCGGCCAGGTGCTCGACGAGCAGGGGATCGCGGTCCGGGTCGGCCATCACTGTGCCCGCCCGGTCTGCCTGCGGTACGGCGTCCCGGCGACGACCCGGGCCTCGTTCTACGTCTACTCCACCCGCGCAGAGGTCGACGCGCTGGTCCGCGGGCTCGACGTCGTGGCGAGGTACTTCCGCTGATGCAACTCGACTCGATGTACCACGACATCATCCGGGATCACTATCGGCACCCGCACCATGCCGGGCTGCGAGAGCCGTTCGACGCCGAGGTGCACCACGTCAACCCGACCTGCGGTGACGAGGTGACGCTGCGGGTGCGCCTGCAGGGCGACACCGTCGCCGACGTGTCCTACGACAGCCTGGGCTGCTCCATCTCGCAGGCCTCCACCTCGGTGCTGACCGACCTGGTGATCGGTAAGCCGATCCGGGAGGCACTGCAGGTGCAGGAGGAGTTCCTTGCGCTCATGCAGAGCAAGGGCGAGGGGGTACCGGACGACGAGGTGCTCGAGGACGCCGTCGCGTTCTCCGGCGTGTCGAAATATCCGGCCCGGATCAAATGCGCGCTGCTGGGCTGGATGGCGTGGAAGGACGCGACCGTGCAGGCAGTCAACGGAGGGAAGACCTGATGGGCGAGACCGCTGGGACCAAGGCCGCTCTGGATGACGTCGAGGAGGCGCTGCGCGACGTGGTCGATCCCGAGCTCGGCATCAACGTGGTCGATCTCGGGCTCATCTACGGGTTGGCCGTGGACGACGAGAACGTCGCCACCATCGACATGACGCTCACGTCGGCCGCGTGCCCGCTGACCGACGTGATCGAGGATCAGACCCGAGAGGCGCTGACCGGCGGGCCGGGCGGCGGTCTGGTCAAGGACTTCCGGATCAACTGGGTCTGGATGCCGCCCTGGGGCCCGGACAAGATCACCGACGAGGGCCGCGAGCAGCTCCGGGCGCTGGGCTTCAACGTCTGACGCTCGGCCGGCTCAGATGGCACCGGAGAAGGTGTTGCACCGGGCCGGCTCGCCGGCCTGGTAGCCCACCGTGAACCAGTGCTGGCGTTGGGCGGACGAACCATGCGTCCACGCTTCACGGTTGACCCGGCCCTGGAACTCCCTCTGGATCCGGTCGTCCCCGACGGCAGCGGCCGCGTCCAGACCGTCGGCGATGTTCTGATCGGTCAGCCGGCTGAAGAAGCCGGTTTCGACCGCGTGTCTGGCCCAGACGCCGGCGAAGCAGTCCGCCTGCAGTTCCAGTCGGACCGACCCGCTCTGCGGCCCCTGCCGGTCGTTGCCCACCTTGCCGGTGGTGCCGACCAGATCCTGGATGTGGTGGCCGTACTCGTGGGCGACGACGTAGGCCTGGGCGAACGGGCCACCCTTGGCCCCGAACTTCGACCGTAGGTCGGCAAAGAAGCCCAGATCCAGGTAGACGTGGTCATCGGTCGGACAGTAGAAGGGCCCCACCTCAGC
This sequence comes from Actinomycetota bacterium, assembly GCA_030948385.1. Taxonomy (GTDB): domain Bacteria; phylum Actinomycetota; class Actinomycetes; order Mycobacteriales; family QHCA01; genus QHCA01. The sequence goes on along the minus strand of JALZAK010000105.1, from coordinate 11,695 downwards.
CGTCGCGGGTCCGCAGCCGGTGTCGACCGACCCGGAGAAGAACTCGGTCGGGGCGGGGGTGTAGCCCCGCAGCTCGCCGGCCCAGTACTTCTGCACGCTGTTGACCACACCGACGATGCGGCAGTCCTCGTCCCGGTTGGCGTCCGCGCCGGTACGGCAGCGGGTGGCGAGGTCGCTCGGCGCCGCTGCCTGCTGGCTCGGCCCGCCCCCGCTGAGAGGGTTGACTCCGAGCAGCAAGGCGATGATCAGGCCGACGACGCCCAGGCCGCCGCCGCCGACGGTGAGCCCGCCACCGGGGATCCGCCCGAGGCCGCGCCGGTCCTGTACCTGCGAAGTGTCCAGCGACACGTTGTCGTTGAACGTCATGTGCACCGCCTGGCGTGGGCCGGCGCGGGCCGGCGGGAGCGGGGACCCTCCGCTGTTACCCTCATCAGCGTGACCCGAACGAGCTGATGCCGGCTCCGTACCCGCCGCATGCGGCGGGCGATGGCCCCTGCCCCGCATCCTCGATCGGAGTTCTCCGGTGATCACCGCCACGGCTTTGGAGCTGCGCGCTGGCTCGCGCATCCTCCTGTCCGCCACCACCCTTCGGGTACAGCCCGGCGATCGCATCGGGCTGGTCGGCCGCAACGGCGCCGGCAAGACGACGTGCCTGCGAGTTCTCGCCGGCGAGACGCTTCCCCATGGCGGTGCCGTAGAGCGCCGGGGGGAGGTCGGCTACCTGCCGCAGGATCCTCGCACCGGTGATCTCGACGTCATCGCGCGGGATCGGGTGCTCTCCGCGCGAGGACTGGACGTGCTCCTGCGCGACCTGGCGAAGGCCCAACTCGCCATGGCCGAGTTGGTGGACGAAGCGGCCCGGGACCGGGCCGTCCGGCACTACGGCCGGCTGGAGGAGACCTTCGCGGCGCTGGGGGGCTACGCCGCCGAGAGCGAGGCCGCCCGCATCTGCGCCAATCTCGGACTCGCAGACCGGGTGCTCACCCAGCCGCTGCGCACGCTGTCAGGGGGCCAGCGCCGGCGGGTGGAGCTCGGCCGGATCCTGTTCAGCGACGCGGCGACACTGCTGCTCGATGAGCCGACCAACCATCTCGATGCCGACTCCATCGGCTGGCTGCGAGATTTCCTGCGTGGCCACAAGGGCGGCCTGGTGGTGATCAGCCACGACGCGGACCTGCTCGAGGCCGTGGTGAACAAGATCTGGCACCTCGATGCCAATCGCGCGGAAGCCGATCTCTACAACATGGGGTGGCGGACGTACCTGGAGCAGCGCGAGACCGACGAGCGGCGCCGGCGCCGCGAGCGGGCCAACGCGGAGAAGAAGATCACCGCGCTGATGACGCAGGCCGACAAGATGCGGGCCAAGGCGACGAAGGCGCGGGCGGCGCACTCGATGCAACGCCGGGCCGAGCGCATCGCCGCCGGCCTGGCCGAGGTTCGAGTCGCCGACCGGGTGGCCCGGGTGCGCTTCCCCTCGCCGGCGCCGTGCGGGCGCACCCCGCTGACCGCAGAGGCCCTCTCGAAGTCCTACGGCTCGCTCGAGGTATTCACCGATGTCGATCTGGCCGTCGACCGGGGGGCCCGGGTAGTGGTGCTCGGGCTGAACGGCGCCGGCAAGACCACTCTGCTGAGGATCCTGGCCGGACTGGAACAGCCGGACACCGGCATCGTCGCACCCGGTCACGGACTTCGGCTGGGCTACTACGCCCAGGAGCACGAGACGCTGGACACCGACCGCACCGTGCTGGAGAACATGCGGGCTACGGCGCCGGAGGCCACCGACGGTGAACTGCGCCGCATCCTCGGTGCCTTCCTGTTTTCCGGTGAGACTGTCGACCAGCCGGCCGGCACCCTTTCCGGCGGGGAGAAGACGCGGCTGGCCTTGGCCGGTCTGGTCTGCTCGTCGGCGAACGTCCTGCTCCTCGACGAGCCGACGAACAACCTGGACCCCGTATCCCGGCGCCAGGTTCTCGATGCTCTGCACGCCTACCGTGGGGCGGTCGTGCTGGTCACCCATGACGAGGGTGCGGTGGACGCGCTCCAACCGGAAAAGGTCATCCTGCTGCCTGACGGCGTCGAGGATGCCTGGAGCCCGGACCTGAGCGACCTGGTCGCGCTGGCCTGACAAGCGGGTGAAGGGTTACAGCCTGGCGAAATACACGTCCGGATCCAGCCGCCCGGACGGATACAGGTCGTTGTGCAGCACGTTGCGGTTGTCGCCCCACGCGAGGTAGAGATGACCACCGGCGGACACGTTGCCGAGGTAGTCGCCCATGTACGCCTGCGCGATGATCGGGTCGAAGTTGGGCAAGGTGATCGGCACCCGAACGAGACGGAGGACACCTGTCGAGTGGCCCACGTGGCACCGGTGGCAGAGGTCGACAGATCGACGACGAGCCGGTTGCTCGCCTCGCGACGATAAAACAGCAGTTGCAGTCCCGCGCTGTCCGCGCTGAGTTCCGGCTGGAACTCGTCGCCACCGCCGTTGGTGACGCGCGATGTCGACCAGGTCGCGGCGCCGTCGGACGAACGAGCCAGTTTGACACTGGCCGGGACCGACCCGAATGGCACCGCCCTGGCCGCCGGCCGGCGAGACGTCGGCGATCTTCACCGCGGGCGAGAACGACGTACCGCCGTCGCTGGAGGAGAAGATCACCTGGCTGAAGGTCACCGGCGGCACGCCGGTGCAGCCCGGGTCGACGAGACTGATCCGCTCCGCAGCCACGTAGAGCATGCCGTTTGCCGGGTCGACTACCGGCTGCGCCCCGATGTACTGCGCAAATGAGCATCCGGTCGTACCGGAGAGGATCCGGTCGGCGTATGTCGTCTTCCAGGTGTGGCCGCCGTCGGTCGAGCGGCTGACTGGCAGGCCGTGGTCAGGGGCGCGCCCCGCGAGGCCGATCGACGCGCTTGCCGGTCGGGCCGGCTGAACCGGTCTGGCTGAAGCGGGCGACCACAACGGCGGCACCGGCCGGGATGGCGAGCCAGCGTAGGCGTCTGTTCACAGCGGCACTCCTCGAATCGAACGCTTGAGCGAATGAAGCGTGCCAGAATTGCCCCGCTACTCTCCCCAAGACGCATCAACCGGGTTAAAGGTTTACTCGACGCTCACCACGCGGTTCGCAGCACCGCCTCCAACACGACCGCGCCGGCCGCCCCGACGGCGATCAGCAGCAACGGGACGGGAGCGACCTCACCGCCTCGACGTTCCGGCGCGACCCCGGCCACCATCAGCCAGGGAAAGTAGGGGAGCCACGCGTGCTCCATCTCGCCGCGGGCCAAGCCGGCGACGATCGCGAATCCCACGGCCACCGCGGCGCCGACCAGGAACGGCCAGCCCGGTGTGCGGCGGATCTTGCGGACGGAGGACACGATGACCGGACCGCAGGCCAGCCCGACGACGGCCAGGCTGACCACTCCCCACACCAGCGCAGAGCGCTGCGGCTCGACCCGGATGGAGAAGTCTGCCTGCGCTTCGGTGAGGCCGCCGGTCCAGACAAAGCCCGCGCTCTGCGCCACGGCGAGTGGGACGAGCGCCGCGGCACCGGTCACCGCGTTGAGCAAGGGCCGCCGGCGGACGAAATACACGCAGATCACCGACAGGCCCAACCACGGCGTGGCGTAGGAGAACAGCGCTGCCACACCCAGCAGCAGCCCGCTCAGAGCTGCCCACCGCAGCGCCGAAGGGCCGCGCCGGTGAGCTTCGCTGGCCAGCACGCCGGCAGTCACCATGCCCGCTCCCAGAGCCGCGGTCACCGCGTCCATGCTCACCGCGACCCAGACCGCATAGGGGGCCAGCACGAGGACGGGGGCCAGCCGCCGGGCGGCCAACTCTCCGCACAGCGAACGCACGCCCACCATGACCAGCGGAACGGTGAGGCAACCGGCCACGGCCACGAAGAGTCCGAGCAGCACCGGGCGGTGCAGCCCCAGCCGGTCGAGGGACCACAGCAGCAGCACCGGGCCAGGCGGGTGCTGGCGGGTGGCCGGCGCATGAGCCGACGCGTGCGCCACGAAGGAGGCCAGGAAGGCAGCCGGGTGACTGCCGACGGCCGGAACGTCGCGGTAGTACTCGCCGCGGTTCGTGATCGGCGCCGCTAAACCGTTGCCGCCATCCACTGCCGCCAGGGCCAGCGTCCAGGCCACCGTGCCCAGATACGCCGCCGCCAGCAGGGCCCGCCACGGCGCCCGGTCGATGCGCCGGCCGGTCGCGGCGAGCAGGACTGCCCCGGCGACCGCCGGGGCGATCACGGTGCCGACATCGACCTTGAGCCGGTAGTGGCCGACGAAGGGCGCGCTGGCGGTACCCAGCCGGGCGTGCAGGTGCACCGCCAGGCCGGTGAGGGCCAGGCCGGCGCCGGCGACGACCAGCCAACGCAGCAGGTCGTCGGTTTGCGGGTTCCCGGCCGGGCGGCGCACCGCCGGCACATGCATGCGTCGACGGTAGAGGGTGGCGGGACCGGGCGGGACGGCGCGATCATGGGGGACCGGCATGCGTCGCCGCCGGGGTCTCATGAGGGGAGAACACGGTGGCCGAGCAACCCAAGGGCAAGCGGATAACCGGCGCCAGCCGCGACAAGTTGGCCAACGATCTGCGCAAGAAGTACGAGAACGGCCAGAGCATCCGGGCACTGGCCGCCTCCACCGGCCGGTCCTACGGCTTCGTCCATCGGATGCTCGGCGAATCGGGCGCCACCTTGCGTGGGCGCGGGGGTGCGACCCGCAAGGGCAAGCGCTGAGCCCGGACGATCAGGCGACCGAGGGTCGCGACGACGACGAAGGCGGAATACGGCTGCGCCTGGCCGGCGCCGTCGCCACCATCACCCTGGACCGCCCCGACGCCCTCAATGCCCAGACCCCGCACACCTGGACTGCCTTGCGTGACATCGGTGCGACGCTGCCGGCAGGCATTCGGGTCGTGGTTGTGCGCGGGACGGGGCGCGCCTTCTCAGCCGGCTTGGACCGCCGACTCTTCGTTCCGGGTGGGGTTGCCGGCGCACTCGGGATGACCGAGCTCGCTGCCCTGTCACCGGGTCAGGCCGACGACCTCGTCGCGACGTACCAGGCCGCGTTCAGCTGGCTGCGCCGGCCGGATCTGGTCAGCGTGGCGGCGGTGCAGGGCCACGCCGTCGGCGCCGGCTTCCAGCTCGCGCTCGCCTGCGACCTGCGGGTGCTGGCCGATGACGCGTTGCTGTGCATGGCGGAGACGACTCTGGGGCTGGTGCCTGACCTGGGCGGGACGAAACCGCTGGTGGCGCTGGTCGGCCCCGCCCGAGCGCTGGAGATCTGCCTGACCGGCCGGCGGGTCGGGGCGACCGAGGCACTGCAGCTGGGTCTGGCAACGCTGGTGGTCCCTCGGGCCGAGCTGGACGCCGCCGTGGCCGACCTCGTTGCGGCCCTCCTGGCTCCGCCACACGGCGCGGTGACTGAGACCAAGGCACTGTTGCAGGCCGCCGGCGGCCGGTCCGTGCAGGAGCAGGAGGCCGCCGAACGGGCCGCCCAGTTGCGCCGGATCCGAGTGCTCGCCGGCGCGGGAGAGGCGTGATGGACCTGCGGCTGTCAACCGAGCAGCGGGAATTCCGCGCCGCCGTACGCGCCTGGGCCGACGACGTCGTGGTGCCGATGGCTCTGGCCAACGATCGGGACGAGCGATTTCCCAGCGAGGCCCTGTCCGGCTTGCGGGCCAACGGCTATCTCGGACTCACCATTGGCGCCGAGTACGGCGGTGGTGGCGCCGATCCGCTGTCGTACGCGTTGCTGATCGAAGAACTCGGACGGGCCGACGCCAACGTGCGATCGATCGTGTCGGTGCACCTGGGATTGGTGGCAGGCAGCATCTCCCGGTGGGGGACCGCCGAGCAAAAGCTGCGCTACCTGCCGGCGATGGCCACCGGTGCGGTACTGGGCTGCTTCGGACTGACCGAGCCCGACCACGGCAGCGATCCGGCCAGCCTTCAGGCGACCGCGAAGCGCGCCGGCAAGGGCTACCGGCTCAACGGACGCAAGGTGTTCATCACCAACGGATCGATCGCCGGCGTGGCGTTGGTGATGGCGCGGACCGGCGGGGAGGGGGCCCGTGGCATCTCCGCATTCCTGGTGCCTACCGGCACGGCCGGGTTCTCCGCGATCCCGTTGCACGGCAAGCTCGGGCTGCGCTCCTGCGACACCGCCGAGCTGGTTCTCGACGACGTGGTGGTGGGTGCCGATGATCTGCTCGGCGGCGAGGGCGCCGGCATGAAGGTGGCGTTGTCCGCGCTGGACGACGGCCGGCTCTCGCTGGCCGCGTCCTGCACCGGCATCGCCCAGGCCGCCCTTGATGCGATGGTGGGCTACGCCACCCAGCGCACCCAGTTCGGCAAGCCGATCGCCGGCCACCAGCTGGTCCAGGAGATGATCGCCGACACCGCGGTGGACGTCGACTGTGCCCGGCTGCTCACCCGGCACGTCGCCGAGCTCAAGGCGGCCGGCGAGTCGTACTCCCTCGCCGCCGCCAAGGCAAAACTCTTCGCGTCGGAGGCCTCCGTACGCGCCGCGGGCGCCTGCGTCCAAGTGCACGGGGGATACGGCTACGTGGACGAGTACCCGGCGGCGAAGCTGCTCCGCGACGCGCGGGTGACCACCCTGTACGAGGGCACCAGCCAGATCCAGAAGCTGATCATCGGGCGAGCCCTCACCGGCATCTCTGCCTTCTGACCCCGGCCGACCCTGCCCCCCAACTCCGCCCCCACCGGCGATCAAGGAGCAATGGTCGCTAGACGATCTTGAACCGCAACCATTCCTCCTTGATCGCGCCCGCTCGGGGTCCTGGGGGCCCGGTGGGCCCCCGTTGCCGGGCGGGAGGCGAGCGGCGGAACAGCGACCCGGCCGGCGTGGTTGAGGCTGGAGAGGAGGTGTCGCGCTTGTCGATGGGGCATCAGGGCTGGCAGACGTGGCGGTCGTTCACGACCGACAACACGGTCGCCAAGCAGAAGCTGGCACCGGGGACGCTGCGGCGCATCGTCCGGTTCGCCAGCCCGTACAAGCGGGAGCTCAGCATCTTCCTCGTGCTGGTCGTGATCGATGCGGTCGTCGGCACCGTCAACCCGCTGATCTTTCGCGAGATCATCAACAAGGGGATTCTCGGCAAGCGGATCGGTCTGGTAGAGGTGCTCGCGCTGGTCATCGCCGGCCTGGCCATCGCATCCGCCGTCCTGTCGCTGTGCCAGCGGTACTTCTCCGCCCGGGTGGGTGAGGGACTGATCTACGACATGCGCTCCAAGGTCTTCGAGCACGTCCAGCGAATGCCGATCGCGTTCTTCACCCGGACCCAGACCGGGGCGTTGATCACCCGGTTGAACAACGACGTCCTCGGTGCGCAGCAGGCCTTCACCGGCACCCTGTCCAACGTTGTCAGCAACGTGATCAGCGTGACCCTGGTCCTGGTCGCGATGTTCACCCTGTCGTGGCAGATCACCCTGGTCGCGCTGCTCATGCTGCCCATCTTCTTGCTGCCGGCGCGCTGGATGGGGCGCCGGCTGCAGACCATCACCCGCGAGAGCTACCAGCTCGACGCGAAGATGAACACCACGATGACCGAGCGGTTCAACGTTGCCGGCGCCCTGTTGGTCAAGCTGTTCGGCCGCCCGGACGAGGAGGCCCGCACCTTCCGGGAGCGGGCCGGCCGGGTCCGTGACATCGGGATCACGTCGGCGATGTACAGCCGGATCTTCTTCATCTCGCTGATGCTTACCGCATCACTGGCGACCGCCCTGGTCTACGGCTGGGGAGGGCGATTGGCCGCCGAGGGCGCCTTGGATGTGGGCACGGTGGTCGCCCTGACGGCCTACCTGAGCCGGCTCTACGGTCCGCTCACGGCGCTGTCCAACGTGCAGGTCGACGTGATGAGCGCGCTGGTTTCCTTCGAGCGGGTCTTCGAGGTTTTGGATCTTCCGCCAATGATCGCGGACCGGTCGGACGCCGTCGACCTCCCAACCGACGCGCGCACCATCGAGTTCGACGACGTGCATTTCTCCTACCCGACCGCCGAGGAGGTTTCGCTCGCCTCGCTGGAGTCGGTCGCCAGGCTCGACACGACACCGAGCCAGGAGGTCCTGCACGGGGTGTCTTTCCGGGCCGGTCCGGGCCAGCTGATCGCTTTGGTGGGCCCGTCCGGCGCCGGCAAGACGACGATCTCCAGCCTGGTCTCACGCATGTACGACGTGCGCTCCGGTGCGGTGCGGATCGGCGGGCTGGACGTCCGCGATGTCACGTTGGCGTCCCTGCGGCGGGCGATCGGCGTCGTCACCCAGGACGCGCACATGTTCCACGAGACCATCCGCTCCAACCTGGTCTACGCCCGGCCGGAGGCGAGTGAGGAGCAGCTCTGGGATGCGTTGCGTGGTGGCCAGATCGCCGAACTGGTCGCCGCTCTGCCCGACGGCCTGGACACAATGGTGGGGGAGCGCGGATACCGGCTCTCCGGCGGCGAGAAGCAACGGCTTGCACTGGCGAGGCTGCTGCTCAAGCAGCCGGCGATTGTGATCCTCGACGAAGCGACAGCTCACCTCGACAGCGAGTCGGAGGTGGCGGTTCAGCGGGCTCTGAAGAAGGCGCTCGAGGGCCGGACCTCGCTCGTTATCGCGCACCGCCTCTCGACGATCCGGGATGCCGACGCGATCCTGGTGATCGACGACGGCCGGATCGTCGAGTCCGGCCGGCACGAGGAGCTGCTGGCCCGGGAGGGCCTTTACGCCGAGCTGTACCGTACGCAGTTCCAGCGCCAGGAGGCGCTGGAGGTCGGCGCGGATTAGGCCGGGGTCCGGTCTACTGGCACACTGCGCGCCACCGATCCAACGGGGAGGCCAGATGAGCCGCCAGCAGCTCAATGTCGCGATTCCGATGCTGTACGCGATCATCGTCGTCGCGGTCGCATTGACATACAGTCGCGCGCTTACCGTCGTTGCCGTCGTCGGGGCGATGCTCGTCGGGCTGTATTTCGCCGCCTTCGCACGGGGGGGCGGCGGCGGCCGCAACCGGCTTCGCAACCGCAATCGCGGCCGCTGAACTCAGAGGGCCCGCAGCGCACCGCCGTCGACCGGCACCAGCGCGCCGTTGAGGTAGGAAGCAGCCGGCGATAGCACGAAGGCGGCCACCCGGCCGAACTCCGCCGGCTCGCCGTAGCGTCGCAACGGGATTGCCGCCTGGTTGCGCGACCGGGCGTCCGGGTCGCCGCCATCGAGGGCAAGGGTCCGGTCTGTGGCGATCCGGCCGGGCAGCAAGCCGTTCACCCGGACGCCGCGAGGGCCCAGTTCGTCGGCCAACTGCTTGGTCAGCATGCCCAGTCCAGGCCGCAGCCCGTTGGAGATCGCCAGATTCGGGATCGGTGACCGCGCGCTGGTCGACAGCACCAGCGCGATGGAGCCCCCCTCGCCTAGCCGGGCAGCCACCGCCCGGGTCAGCCGGAGCGCACCGAGGAACACGCTGTCGAAGGCCGCTCGCCAGTCGTCCTCGGACGCGTCGAGGGCGGAGCCGGCGGCCGGCCCCCCCACGCTGATCAGCGCGCCGTCGAGGCCGCCGTAGGCATTGTGGGCGGCCTCCACCAACCGCTGGGAAGCCGCCGCCTCGGCCAGGTCTGCTGCGACTCCCACCGCATGGCCGGCGCCGCCAAGCTCCTGGGCGGCCCGCTCGACCGCGGCCGAGTCGCGCGCGCCGAGTACGACGCTGGCCCCTTCCGCGACCAGCACTTCCGCGGCGGCCCGGCCAAGACCTCGCGAGCCGCCACTGACTACGTACACCCGACCGGCCAGTCCCAAATCCATGAGGGCCAGTCTCACATCCGGACGGCAGCATGCAAGCTGGCGAATTCCGCGACGAGTGCGTCGATCTGGTAATGCGCGTTCAGGCCGCTGGGGTTGGGCAGCACCCAGAGTGCCGCCCCGCCGATCGGTTGCTCCTGACGGCCGACCGCTGCATGCGGTCGCCCGAAGCCGGCTCGGTAGGCGGTGACCCCAACGACGGCCACCCAACGGGGGGTGCACTTCTCGACCAGCCCGGTCAGCCGATCGGCGCCGGCCACGAACTCGGGTCGACTCAGCTCGTCGGCCCGCGCGGTCGTCCGGGCCACCAGGTTGGTGACGCCCAAGCCGAAGCACAGCAGCTCCTCTTGCTCGGCCGGCCTGAGCTGCCGCGGGGTGAAGCCCGACCGGTGCAGGGCCGGCCAGAACCGGTTGCCCGGCTTCGCAAAGTGCTGCCCCAGAGCTCCGGACCACAGGCCCGGGTTGATGCCGCAGAACAGGACGTCGAGATCGGGTGCGACAACGTCGGAAATGGTCCGGGACCGGGCACCTGCGAGCTCTGCCCGGGTGGGTCGTCGGCCGGTCACCCCTCAACTGTGCCGGACGGCCTCCTCGACCAGGTCCAGCACCGGGTCGAGGTCGTCGGCGGGCATGCCCATCGCCAGGTGCAACACCAGGCCGTCCAGCGCCAGCGCCAGGAACCGCTGCAGCGTCGGGATGTCCACGTCCCGGCGCAATACGCCCGCCTCATGTTGACGGTCGAGGCGGTCGCGGGTGGCGGCGTCGATTGCCGCGGAGCGAGCCGCCCAGCGGGCCCGGAACTCGGTGTCGGTGCGCAGCCGGCGGGACACCTCGAGCTGGGTGCCTAGCCACCCAGGGTCGGCACCGCGCAACAGGTCGCGCATGACCTGGACCACACCCTGCTGCGCGATCACCGACGCCATCGCCGCCGCGTCGTCGGCGGCCGCCGCCAGGAAGAGGGCGTCCTTGTCGCGGAAGTGATGAAAGATCGCTCCCCGGGACAGCCCGGTCTCCTCCTCCAGCCGTCGGACCGTGGCGCCCTCGTATCCATGTCGGGCGAAGCACGCCCGCGCACCGTCGAGGATCTGCCGGCGCCGGGCGTCGACGTGGTCCTGGCTGACCCGTGGCATCGTCGGCCCTAGGAGTGCAGCAGCGAGCGCATGACGTACTGCATGATCCCGCCGTGCCGGAAGTAGTCGGCCTCGCCCGGTGTGTCGATGCGCAACGCCGCGCGGAACTCGATGTCGCCGGCTGTGACGGTGACCTCCCGCGGCGACGCGCCCTCGTTGAGGGCTGTCACGCCGCTCACCGAGAATGTCTCCTCCCCGGTCAGCCCGAGCGACTCGGCCGTCTCACCCGGGCGGTACTGCAAGGGCAGGACGCCCATCCCGATGAGGTTGGACCGGTGGATGCGCTCGTATGACTCGGCGAGCACCGCCCGCACGCCCAGGAGGGCGGTCCCCTTGGCCGCCCAGTCGCGGGAGGAGCCGGAGCCGTACTCTTTGCCGGCCAGCACCAGCAGTGGCACCTGCGCCGCCGCGTACGCCTGTGCCGCGTCGTAGACCGTGGTCTGCTCGCCGGTGAGCAGGTTGGTGGTGAAACCCCCCTCGGTGCCCGGCGCCAGCTGGTTGCGCAGCCGGATGTTGGCGAAGGTGCCGCGGATCATGACCTCGTGGTTGCCGCGGCGGCTGCCATAGCTGTTGAAGTCCTTGGGCGCCACCCCGTGCTCCTGCAGGTACCTGCCGGCGGGGGAGTCGCCCTTGATGGAGCCTGCGGGGGAGATGTGGTCGGTGGTGACGCTGTCGCCGAGGACGGCGAGGACGCGCCCGCCGGTGATGTCGGTGAGGGGCTCGGGCTCGCGCTTCATCCCGTCGAAGTACGGGGGCTTGCGGACGTAGGTC
>JALZAK010000100.1 GCA_030948385.1 Actinomycetota bacterium | reverse complement strand
ACCGAGCAGCTTGTCGCCGCTGGCCGTCACCAGCGCGGCGCCGGCGGCCAGCGCGCCGGCGGCGTCGGGCTCTTCGGGCAGCAGCGGATGGGGCGCGAGCAGGCCGGAGCCGATGTCGGCGACCACTGGCGGGCCGAGGGTGGCCAGCTGCGCCACCGGGACCGACGAGGTGAAGCCGGCGACGGTGAAGTTCGACGGATGCACCTTGAGCAGGAAGCCGGTGTCCGGCCCGATCGCCTGTGCGTAATCGGCCAGCACCGTGCGGTTGGTGGTGCCGACCTCGCGCAGCCGCGCGCCGGTCGAGACCAGCAGATCCGGAATGCGGAAACCATCCCCGATCTCGACCATCTCGCCCCGTGAGACCACGATCTCCCGGCCGGCGGCGAGTGCAGTCGCTGCAAGCACCAGCGCTGCGGCCCCGTTATTCACCAGATGGACCGCCTCGGCGGTAGGGACGGCGGCCGCCAGTGCGGCGAGGGCCGTGCGGCCGCGCCCGGTGCGGTCGCCGCTGGCCAGATCGAACTCCACGTCGGTGCTACCTGCGGCCGCAGCCAGCGCATCGATAGCGGCATCGGACAGCGGGGCCCGGCCGAGGTTGGTGTGCAGCAAGACACCGGTCGCGTTCAGCACGGCGCGCAGCCCGGAGGCGTGCGCCGGCAAGGCATCGAGGACCGCAGCGACAACGAGCCGGGCATCCAGCGCGCCGGCGCGGACGCGTTCTTGCGCCCGGCGTACCTCGGCCGCCACGACGCCGCGGCCGAGCCGGCGGGCTGCCTCGGCCAGCCCCGGCTCGGCCAGCAGTGCGTCGGTCCGCGGCACGGTTCGGCGCACATCGTCCACGTGCCGAGGCTACGGTGTGATCACTGCGACGAGAGGGGCAACCATGCCGGCCAAGTTCGTGCTCAAGCAGACGTCCAACAAGGGATTCAGATGGAACCTTGTGGCCACCAATGGCCGGGTCATTGCGACCTCGGAACGGTACGAGACGCGCCGGGCTGCGATGAACGGGATCGAGTCCACCCGCAAGAACGCACCGACCGCGGTCGTCGTAGAGGCCGATGGCACCACTCGGTCGGCCGGTTCGAGCAGCGGTCGGAGCAAGATGCGGCACAAGGCGGCCGCAGCCCCCTCCGCCGACACAGACAGAGCCAGCACGCTCGAGAAGATGCGGCACGGCATCCTGTAGTTCGCCGGCGATGTGCGGCGGATCAGCCTTGGTGCCGGATCAGCTTTGGTCCTCGCGCCGGTGCAGGTCGGCGAGTTGTCCCAGTGCGGCTAGGTCGATCACTCGCCGGTCCGCCCTGGCGACAGTGCACCTCGTGACGGCGCGCAGCGTGGCCGTGCGCCGGTTGCCCTCGAGCGCCGCGCGCTCCCCCAGCATGGCGCCCGGACCGATCTCGGCCACCGGCTTGCCATCGACCTCCGCGCGCAACACGCCGTCGAGCAGGACGAAGAGTTCCTCGCCAGTGGCACCCTGTTCGGTGAGGAGGTCCCCCTCCCGCAGCCGGTCGATCTTGAACGCCGCGCGGTTGCCCATGACCCGAGCTGAGAGTTGCCGCTCCAGCGCGGACTCCACTTCGGTCAGCAGGGCCGGCGAGTCCTCGTCGCCCCAGGGCGTGTGCCGCCCGAAAGCCTTCGTGCTCCAGCTGTGATAGTCGATCACCGCGCTCTTCGAGTGCAGTCGGCCCTGCTCGTCGTACACCCAGTGCCTGGGAAACGGGCTGGCGCCGACCATCTGGAACTCGGCATGGCCGTCGGCGTGAATGGTCATCGACAGTGTGGTCCAGGCCAGCGGCGCGTTCATCTGCACGTACGGGGGGTGGCTCACCCGGCGCGGCGCCGGCAAGCCGGTCCGGCCGCCCGCGGTCTGTTCGAAGCGCACCGCACCCTCGGAGATTCGCTCGAGCGACGTGCGGTTGGGCAACGGGACCGCGGTGAACGTCATGGCCTTGCCGGCCAGCCGCAGCGTGGTGGCGCCGATGTATCCCCGGCCGGTCAGTCCCTGGTCGACGACCACGCCGTCCTGGACATCGACCCACGCGCTGAGCCGATTGGCGAACCGGCATCGGTCGGCAGCGATGAATGCCTCGATGTCCTCGATGCTGTCCGGCGGCGGCGCGTCGTAGTGCGCGACGCCGACCTCGAAGGGCTGCCTGAACGCGGCGCCGGTCACCGCCTCGCTGGGTATCCACGACACGGACGTGACGGAGTGGGAAATTCGCATCCGCCGACCTCCTGACGGCTCGGAAGTGGCCTGCCCGTCCCAGGCTCTGCACTGAAAAGCTACGCCCGCCGGCCGCCGGCGCGCCCATAATCTGCAGATGGACCCGCTTCCGGCCGGGACCGTGACGATGCTGTTCAGCGACATCGAGGGTTCGACCGCCCTGCTGAGCCGCTTGGGGGACCGCTACGGGGACGCCCTATCAGCGCAAAGAAGGGTCCTGCGCCGGGCTTTCGCGGCCAACCGTGGTCACGAGATGGGCACCGAGGGAGACAGCTTCTTCGTCGTCTTTGGCTCGGCCACCGATGCCGTGCAGGCTTGCATCGATGCCCAGCGTGGCCTGGCCGGACAGGACTGGCCGGACACTGTGGCCGTCCAGGTGCGAATGGGCCTGCACACCGGTGAGCCCACCCGCCACGAGGACGGCTATGTCGGAATGGACGTCCACCGAGCGGCCCGCATCGCGGCGACCTCCCACGGCGGTCAGGTCGTGGTCTCCTCGACGACCCGTCAGCTGGTGGCCGAGCACCTTCCCGACGGCATCGGCCTGCTCGACCTGGGCCGGCACCGGCTCAAGGATATCGACGGCGCCGAGCGCATCTTCCAGCTCACCGGTCCTGGCCTGCCGGCCGACTTCCCGCCGCTGAAGAGCCTCGGCGCGCAGACCAGCCTGCCCACACCACCGACCCCCTTGGTCGGCCGGGCCCGCGAGCTCGCCGAGCTCCGGGAGTCCCTCCTTGAGCCGGGTGCCCGGCTGGTCAGCCTGACGGGGCCGGGCGGCGTCGGCAAGACGCGGCTGGCGCTTGCCCTGGCGGGATCTTTGGACGAGGTGTTCACCGACGGCCTGTTCTTCGTCCCGCTGGCCACGGTGAGCAATGCCGACGTCATGTGGAAGGTGATCGCCGACTCGATCGGCGCAGGATCGGACCGGGGGCCGGAGGATTCGGTGGCCGCCAGGCTGGGCGAACGCCGTGTCCTGCTGGTCCTCGACAATCTCGAGCAGCTGTCCGAAGCCGCCGGCGTCATCGCCGAAGTGCTTTCCGCGTGCCCGGGGGTTGTCGTCGTTGCCACGTCCCGCCGGCCGATGCACCTGCTCGGCGAGCATGAGTACCCGGTCCCCCCGCTGTCAGCGCCGGCTAGCACGGCGCTGGACGCGGTGGCCGCATCGGAGGCCGTTGCGCTCTTCGTCCAACAGGCGACGCTGGTCCGGCCGGGGTTCAGCCTGACCGCCGGGAACGCCGCCGATGTCGCCGCTATCGTGCAGCGGCTCGACGGGCTGCCACTGGCGATCGAGCTTGCGGCCAGCAGGGTGAAGCTCCTGCCGCCCAAGGCTCTGCTGGGTCGGCTGGCGGACAGTCTGGCGCTGGCCGCGACGGACCTCGGCCGTCCCAGCCGGCAGCAGACCCTGCGTGCCACGATCGCCTGGAGTGCTGACCTGCTTGCCCCTGACCTGGAGCGGGTCTTCCGCCGGATGAGCGTGTTCGCCGGCGGGTGCGATCTGGACGCAGTCACGCAGGTTGCCTTGGACGCGGACGGGTCCGGCGATGCTGGCGATCCGCTCCCGGCGGTAGCCGACCTGCAGGACGTCAGCCTGATCACGATCACCGAAACGGCAGAGGGCGACCCCAGGGTTGGGATGCTGGCAACGATCCGCGAGTACGCCCGGGAGCAGTTGATCCGGGCCGGTGAACTCAAGGTGACCAGGAGCCGACATGCGGCGTACTACGCAGACTTCGCCGAGCAGGCCACCTCGCAGCTACGCGGGTCACACCACCTCGTCTGGCTGGACCGGCTCGAGACCGAGCACGACAACCTGCGGGCGGCCCTGACCTGGGCGCTGGACGACGTCGACCCCTCGGCTGACGACGCCGGCGAGCGCACCGCGTTCGGCTTGCGCATGGTCAACGCGCTGAGCTGGTTCTGGTACGGCCACGGGCACGCGGCCGACGGCCGCCACTGGTTGGAAAGGGCCGTGGAGCAGGCCGGCGAGGACGAGGGACCAGGCCTGGCCGCGGCAATGCACGGTCTGGCCGTCCTACTGCTCCAGCAGGGTGAGCATCAGCGCGCCCGCGATGTGCTGGAACAGAACTTGACTTCCTGGCGCCGGCTCGGTGACCGGACCGGCCTGGCCAAGGGCCTGAACAGTCTCGGCGTGGCCTACCGGATGCTCGGTAACGGCGAGATCGCGCGGCAGACCCTCGAGGAGAGCCTCGGGATCGCCCGCCAACTCGGCGCGGTCGACCGGATGACCACCGCCTTGGGCAACCTTGCCGTCGTCGCGCTCGACCAGGACGACCCGGCGCGGGCGATCGAGCTGTTGCAAGAGGCCATCCCGCTGGACGAGGCGGCCGGGGACGGTTGGGCCGTCGCGGTTGACAAGGGCAATCTCGCCGGCGCGTTGATCCGCGCCGGTCGGGTGGCCGAAGCCCAGGAACTCCTGTGTGAGACGGTCGACGAAACCCTCGGGTACGGCGACCTCGAGCTGACCGCCGACACGTTGGAGCGCTTTGCCGCTGCCGCGGCCGAGTTGGGCGCCGACGGCCGGGCGGCTCGGCTGGTCGGCGCAGCCGAGCGTCTCCGTGATGAGGCCGGCATGCCGCTCCCGGCTCCCGATGCCGCCATCCTGGAGCGAGCCCTGGCGGCGGCTCGGGCGCGCGTCGGCAGCGACTCCTGGAACCAGGAAGTCGCCGCCGGCCGCCGGCTCACAGCCGACGAAGCGGTGGCGCTGGCAAAGCTTCCGCTGGACGGCTAGGCCGGCATGGATCTGGACCAGGTTGTCGACGAGCTGTACGCGCTGCCGCCGGCCGCGTTCACCGCCGACCGCGACCAGCGGGCGAAGCAGGCGGGTGCAGCCGGCGATCGGGCGCTGGCAAAGCAGATCTCGCAACTGCGCAAGCCCACGGCAAGTGCCTGGCTGGCCAACCGGCTGGCCCGCGAGCACACCTCGGAGGTCGCCGGGTTGGTCGAGCTGGGCGCCAGGATGCGCGCAGTGCAGCTGGGGCGGGCCGGCGACGAGCTCAGGTTGCTGTCCCGGCGTCGCGACCAGGCCGTGCAGGCACTCCTGCAGGCTGCCCAGCGGGTTGCCGGCGAGGCCGGCCAGCAGCTCAGCGCCGGCACCCGGGCCGAGCTGGAACAGACCCTGCAGGCAGCCCTGACCGACGAGACAGCGGCCGGCCTGCTGATCGCCGGGCGCACCACCGCGGCGCTGCGCCCGGCACCAGGCGGATTCGGCTTCGGGGTCGGCAGCCCGCCGGACACCGCGGTTCGGCAGGCGGAGGAGGAAGCCGAGCACGTCGCGCGGGCGCTGGCCGCCGCGGAGGAGGGGGTGCAGCAACAGAGCGCGGCGGCAGCGGCTCTGCTCCGCCGGGCCGGCGAGCTGGAGGCAGAGTTGCAGCGGGTCCGCGCCGAGGAGTCCCTGGCACAGCGGGAGCTGCGCCGGCTGCAGGCACAGCTGGCGAGCGCCAGGAAGCGGGCCGATCAGGCTGGCGGAGGCGGACGGGAATCGAACCCGCCAGACCGAGATGCTCGGCCTCGTCGGTTTTGAAGACCGCGGGGGCCACCAGGCACCCTCACACCTCCGCCGGCACTGTATAGCGACCTCTTGGGCGACCACGTACCTTGCCCAGGTGACCTCGACGGAGCAACGGGTCCGGCTAACCCAGTACGCCCATGGTGGCGGCTGCGCCTGCAAGATCCCGCCCGGGGAGTTGGAGGCGGTGCTGGCCGGGCTGCTCGACCCGGGCCCGCTCGCCGGTGCGGCCGGGGAATTGCTGGTCGGTCTCGGCGACGGCGACGATGCCGCTGTCGTCGCGCTGTCGGCCGAGATGGCGGTCGTGGTCACGGCCGACTTCTTCACCCCGGTGGTCGACGATGCCTATGACTGGGGGCGCATCGCCGCCGCCAATGCGCTCTCCGACGTGTACGCGATGGGTGGCCGTCCGGTCGTCGCGGTGAACCTGCTCGGCTGGCCCCGCGACCTGCTGCCGATGGAGCTGGCCGCCGAGGTGCTCCGGGGTGGTCTAGAGGTAGGCCGGCAGGCCGGCTGCCACGTCGCCGGCGGGCACAGCGTGGACGACCCGGAGCCCAAGTACGGCATGGCGGTCACCGGGATCGTTGACCCGCGACGGCTGCTGCGCAACGACGCCGGCCGCGCCGGCGTGCCGCTCAGCCTGACCAAACCGCTGGGTATCGGCGTGCTGAACACCCGGCACAAGGCCACCGGTGAAGTCTTCGATCAGGCGGTGGAGGCGATGACGACGCTCAACCGAGACGCAGCTGAGGCGGCGACCCACGCCGGCATCGCCTGTGCGACGGACGTCACCGGGTTCGGCCTGCTCGGGCACCTGCTGAAGCTGGCCCGGGCCTCCGGGGTCACCGCGGTGGTCGACGCGGCCGCGGTGCACTACCTCGACGGCGCCCGCGAAGCGCTCCGGGACGGGTACGTCAGCGGCGGCACCCGGCGCAACCTCGACTGGGTCCGCCCGCAGCTGGACTCCCCCCTGGGTGAAGACGAACTTCTGCTGCTCGCCGACGCGCAGACGTCCGGCGGCCTGCTGGTCGCCGGGGAGGTCCCCGGCGCGCCGGTGATCGGCGAGCTTCGACCGGCCGGCGAGCGCCTGCTCGTCGTTCGCTGACCCCATCGGTGGGCGTGCTCCTCGGCCTGGCCGCGGCTGTGGCGTACGGATCCTCGGACTTCATCGCCGGGCTGCTTTCGCGGCGGGCCAGCTACCTGCAGGTCGCCGCGGTCGGGCAGGCAGTCGCGGTGGTGTGTACGGGGATCGCGATCCCCTTCACCTCGCCGGCCGGGCCGGACCGCGCCGCCATCGGCTGGGGAATCGTCAGCGGGGTGGGCGTCGCGCTGGGCTCGCTGGCGCTCTACCGCGGTTTGGCGGCCGGCCAGATGGCCGTCGCCGGGCCACTCAGTGGGGTCGGAGCCGCCGCCCTCCCGGCGTTGGCCGGGATCGCACTCGGGGAGCGGCCTTCCGTCGGCACCGTCGCCGGCATCGTCCTGGCACTGCCGGCGGTCTGGCTCGTGTCCACAGTGGACCGCCCAGCCGCCGGAACCGGGCCGGTTTCTGCCGGCGTGCGCGACGGCCTGCTGGCCGGGGTGGGCTTTGCGGTGCTGTTTTTCGGCCTGGACCGCGCCGGCACAGGTGACACCGGGCTGTGGCCGGTAGCCGTGGCGCAGGGCACCTCGGTCGTGCTGCTGGCCGCGGCCGTGCTGCTCCGGCGGCCGCCGAGGCTGGCCGGCCACCGGATGACCGCGGCGGCCGGATCGGTGGGGCTGCTCGGGGGCGCGGCGACGGTCCTGTTCTTTCTCGCGACCAACAAGGGCCTGCTTGCCGTCGCCGCGGTCCTCACCGCGCTGTACCCCGCCTTCACCGTGCTGCTGGCCCGCCTCACGCTGGGCGAGCGACTGAGCCGGGTACAAACGGTCGGGCTGTGCGTGGCTGCGGTCGCCGTGACGCTGATCGTCACCGGCTAGACCGCAGAATGTCGGCCCTGCAGCCGCTCCCGCTGCGGAACGACTGTGTACTTCGGATCCTTCGCCGAGGCAATGCCCGCCTGGAACACGCCGAATCGCATGCAGACCGATCCGGCCGTGAGGAGGGCGCCGGAAAGCACCGATCGTGACCGGCTGCGCCGGCTCACCAGCGAGCCGGCCGCGCCGGCAGCGGTCAGGCCGCGCGCCATCCGGAGCAGGGTGCCGGCGCGACCGGTCAGGTAGGGCTCGGAGAGCAGGCCGTGGCCGTGCTCGAGCCGGTGCACGGCGGCCAGCTCGAGGGCACCGCCCAGGAGGGCGAGCCGGCGAGCCGGACCGGCCTGTGCCGGCGGGGCCGCCACCATGGCCACACCCGCGCCGCTGGCCATCGCGCTGCCGGCGAAGGCGAAGGGCAGCTCGCGGTAGACCTCGTGCCAGGAGGGGACGGCGGTGTCGGCCAGCAGCACCGCGGTATACGTGGCCAGCGGCGGTCCCAGGGCGGCCGAGCCGACGCCGGCCAGCCGGCCGAGAAACGGCAGCCGACCGGTCAACTCGGACAGGGCAGCCGCGGCGGCCAGACCGGAGAACGGCGCCAGGATCCACGAGCCCACCGACAGCGGCGAGGTCGGCTTGAAGACCCGCAGCATGTTGAGAAATCGCGTCGGCACCCCAAGGTCGTGAACCAGGAAGGCGACACTGCCCATCGCGCCGGCGCCGGCAGCGAGCCGCCCAGACCGGCGCAGTGCCGGCCGGTTCGTCACGTCGGCCAGCGCCGCCATCGTCGCCGACGTGCCGGCCAGGCCACCGAGGTAGAGATACGCGGGGACGTCGGGCACCTTCCAGGTCGGCGTATGGATGACCTGGCGCCCGTAGTAGGAGCGGAACTCCGCCGCGGGCACCATCGGCTGCTCGCGACGGGCTCTCATGACCGGCCGCCCGCTGCGGCGAAGGCGGCCAGCACGCCGGCGGCGATGGTCGCGGCGGCCGCGGCCGCGTGCTTCCACATGGAGGGCAGGTCGCGGGTGGTGACCACCGGATCGGGCGGCAGGCCGTAGACCTCCGGCTCGTCGAGGAGCAGGAAGAAGGCGCCGTCGCCGCCGACCCCGTCGTCGGGGTCGGCACCGTAGAGCCGCGCGCCGGCTTCGCCGCCGGCCTGTAGCTGCTCCACCCGGACGGTAGCCCGCTCGCGCAGCTCGTCGAGCTCACCGAACTGGATCGACTTCGTCGGGCAGGCCTTGGCGCAGGCCGGCTCCAGGCCGTCGCCGATCCGGTCGTAGCACAGCGTGCACTTGAATGCCCGGCCGTCTTCCTTGCGCAGGTCGATGACGCCGTACGGGCAGGCCGACACGCAGTAGCCGCAGCCGTTGCAGACGTCCTGCTGCACCACCACCGACCCGAACTCGGTGCGGAGCAGCGAGCCGGTCGGGCAGACGTCCAGGCAGGCAGCGTGCGTGCAGTGCTTGCACACATCCGAAGCCATCAGCCAGCGGACCCCCTCAGTGCCAACCGCCGGCATGCCGAGGTCCACAGTGGACTGTGGCGGCGGTGGTGCCGTAACGGGCTGCTCGATGAAGGCGACGTGCCGCCAGGTCGACGCGCCCAGCATGAAGCTGTTGTCGTAGGACATGCCGGTGAAGTCCAGGGCGTCGCCGGGGACGCCGTTCCACTCCTTGCAGGCGACCTCGCAGGCTTTGCAGCCGATGCAGATGCTGGTGTCGGTGAAGAAGCCCATCCGCGGGGGATGGTCCGCCGGGTAGCCGGCATCGCCGGCCACGTCTGCCAGCGGACCGGCCAGCCGGGTGGTCAAGCTACTGGTCACGGGCGCTCCCCTCGCCGATACCGGCCCGGCGCCGGTACTCCTCGACGTAGGCCGGCAGGGCCGGTCCGCGCGGGCGCCGGCCCGGCTGGACGTCACACGTCCCGACCTTGTCCTGGATGTGCACGTTGGGCTCGAGTGCTATTTGCACCAGCTCGTTCGCAGCATCGCCGGTGGACAGACCACCCGGCCCCCAGTGCCAGGGCAGGCCGATCTGATGAATGGTGCGGCCGCCGACCCGCAGCGGCCGGATCCGGTCGGTGACCAGCACCCGCGCCTCGATCGCGTTGCGCGAGGTCACGATGGTCGCCCAGCCGAGATGCTCCAGGCCCCGCTCGGCGGCGAGAGCCGGTGAGATTTCGCAGAACATCGCCGGCTGCAGCTCCGCGAGGTACGGCAGGAAGCGGCTCATCCCCCCGGCCGTGTGGTGCTCGGTCAGCCGGTATGTGGTGAACACGTACGGGAACACCGTGTCGAAGGGGTTCTCCCGGTTGCCCGGCCGGTCGAACTGCCGGCGGGTCGGATTCGCCGGCTGACCCGGGTACACCGCGTTCCCGACCGGCGACTCGGCCGGCTCGTAGTGGGCCGGTAGCGGGCCGTCGGCCAGTCCGCCCGGCGCGTACAGCCACGCCTTGCCGTCCGCCTGCATGACGAACGCGTCGTCGCCGGCGAGGGCGGCCGGACCGGTCGCCCCTTCGGGCGGGACATAGTCGGGTCGCTTGGTGGCCTCGAAGTCCGGCACATCGTGGCCGGTCCACCGGCCACGCTCCTCGTCCCACCAGACGTAGGCCTTGCGCTGCGACCATGGCTTGCCGTCGCGGTCGGCTGACGCGCGGTTGTACAGGATCCGCCGGTTCAGTGGCCAGGCCCAGCCCCACTCCGCGGCCACCCAGTCCTGCTCGTGCCCGGGCCTGCGGCGGGCCGCCTGGTTGACCTCGTCGGCGTAGACGCCGCAGTAGATCCAGCAGCCGGATCGGGTCGAGCCGTCGGCCTTGAGGTCGACGTAGCCCGACAGCGCATGGCCGTCCGGGCCGGTGCCGTTGACCTCCCGCAGAACCGCGTCGGCACTGGGCTCCGCGGTCTCACCGGAGACCGGGTAGTCCCAGGTCAGGTCCAGGATCGGCCGGTCCCGCTCGTCGGTGGAGCCGGCCAGCTTGTCCCGGATCCGCCGCCCCAGGTGGTAGTAGAACCACAGCTCGCTGCGGCAGTCGCCCGGCGGCTCCACGGCCTTGTGGTGCCACTGCAGCATCCGCTGCGTATTGGTGAAGGTGCCGTCCTTTTCGGTGTGCGCCGCGGCCGGGAGCAAGAACACCTCGGTGCCGATGTCCTGCGGGCGCATCTCCCCGGTCTCGATCTCCGGCCCGTCCTTCCAGAACGTCGCCGACTCGATCATCACCAGGTCGCGGACGACCAGCCAGTCGAGGTTGGCCATGCCGAGCCGCTGCAGCTTCGCGTTGGCCGAGCCCACGGCGGGGTTCTCGCCGACCAGGAAGTAGCCCTTCACCTTGCCGTCCACCTGGTCGAGCACGGTGCGGTACGTGCCGTGATCGCCGGTCAGCCGGGGCAAATAGCCGAAGCAGAAGTCGTTGTCCGCGGTCGCCGCGTCCCCCCACCACGACTTCAGCAGGCTGATCGCGTACGCCGGCGCGTTGCCCCAGAAGCCGGCCTGGCCGGCATAGGCATCGAGGTAGGACTTGAGATCCGGGTGCTTGTCGACCAACGGCATCGGCAGATACCCGGGGAGGATGTTGAACAGCGTCGGGATGTCCGTGGAGCCCTGGATGCTCGCGTGCCCGCGGAGGGCCATGATCCCGCCACCAGGCCGGCCGATGTTGCCCAGCAGCGCCTGCAGGATCGCTGCCGTGCGGATGATCTGCGCGCCGGTCGTGTGGTGCGTCCAGCCGACCGCGTAGCACAGCGCTGTGGTCCGCTCGCGCCCGCTGTTTGCGGTCAGTGCATCGGCGACCTCGCCGAATTGCTCCGCCGAGATGCCGCAGACCTCCTGCACCATCTCGGGGGTGTAGCGGGCGAAGTGCCGCTTGAGGATCTGGTAGACGCACCGCGGGTGCTGCAGCGTCTCGTCCCGATGGGGTTTGGCGCCGATCGGCGCGCCGCCGCTGCCGAACTGGTCGGCCTGCGCGGCCTCGTGGTGCTGCTCACCGCCGGCGCCGGGTTCGTCACTGTGCCGCGTGTCGTTTCGCTCGTAGGCCCAGCTCGCCGGGTCGTAGGTAGCGGTGTCCGGGTCGAAGCCGGAGAACAGCCCATCAAGATCCTCGGTGTCGCGGAACTCCGGATCGATGATCGCGGCCGCGTTGGTGTAGGCCACGACGTACTCGCGGAAGTCCAACTCGTTGTCCAGCACGTGATGGACCAGCGCACCGAGGAAGACGATGTCGCTGCCGGCCCGGATCGGCACGTGCAGGTCGGCCAGCGCCGACGTGCGGGTGAAGCGCGGGTCGACGTGGATCAGCTTGGCCCCGCGGGCCTTGGCCTCCATCACCCACTGGAACCCGACCGGATGGCACTCGGCCATGTTGGAGCCCTGGATCAGGATGCAGTCAGCATTGGCCAGGTCCTGCTGGAACGAGGTGGCGCCGCCGCGCCCGAACGATGCTCCCAGACCGGGAACGGTGGAGCTGTGTCATATCCGGGCCTGGTTCTCGATCTGGATCGCACCGAGGGCGGTGTAGAGCTTCTTCATGAGGTAGTTCTCCTCGTTGTCGAGGGTCGCTCCTCCGAGACTCGCGAAGCCCGTCGTCCGGCGCAGCCGCCGGCCGTCCTCGTCCCGCTCCTGCCAGAAGTCACTACGCGTCTTGAGCACCCGGTCGGCGATCATGTCCATCGCGGTGTCGAGGTCGAGGTCCTCCCAGTCGGTGGCGTACGGCCGTCGGTAGCGGATCTTGGTGACCCGGCCGGGTGAGGTGACCAGCTGCTTGCTGGCCGAGCCCTTGGGGCATAGCCGGCCGCGACTGACCGGCGAGTCGGGATCGCCCTCGATCTGCGTCACCTGACCGTCGCTGACGTAGACCCGCTGGCCGCAGCCGACGGCGCAGTAGGGGCAGATCGAGCGGACCACCCGGTCGGCGGTCGCCGTGCGGGGCTCGAGGGCGTCCGTGCGGGCCGATCGAGCGGCCACTCCCCGGCCCAGCGGGTCGGTGCCGGTCAGCTGGCGGTATACCGGCCAGGACTCGAGCAAGGTGCGTACGCCCACGCCCGCCTCCGTCCCACTCGTCGGGCCATGTAATCGCGCCTAACCTCGATCCGCAACAGGAGGGAGTTGGGCATGGGCCGGGTAACCGCGCGCCGGCGGGTCGTCCGCGTCGACGGGGCCCAGCGGACGGCCCGGCCCGACACGCTGGTGGTCGAGGAGCCGCTGGAGATCCGGGTCGGCGGCCGGCCGCTGTCGGTGACCATGCGCACGCCCGGCGATGACTTCGACCTGGTTGCCGGCTTCCTGACGACGGAGGGCGTGGTTGCCGGCGCCGGCGAGTTGGCGACCATGCGTTACTGCGCCGGCGCGACCGCCGGCGGGGAGAACACCTACAACGTCATCGACGTGACCCTGGCCGGTGGGATGCCGGCGCCCGCGGCAAGCCTGGAGCGCAACTTCTACACCACTTCATCGTGCGGCGTCTGCGGCAAGGCGTCGATCGACGCGGTGAGCACCGTGAGCCGGTGGCCGGTCGCCGGCGACCCGATGAGGGTTTCGCCCGCGGTGCTGGCCGCACTGCCCGACGCGCTGCGCGCTGCACAGCAGGTGTTCGACAAGACCGGCGGGCTGCATGCGGCCGGCTTGTTCACTCCGACCGGCGACCTGCGCTGCATCCGCGAGGACGTGGGGCGGCACAACGCCGTCGACAAGGTGGTCGGTTGGGCCGCGCGCGCAGCCGAGCTACCGCTACGCGGCCAGGTGCTGCTGGTGAGCGGGCGCGCCTCCTTCGAGCTCGTGCAAAAGGCTTTGATGGCCGGCATTCCGGCGCTGGCTGCGGTATCCGCACCCTCGACACTGGCTGTCGACCTGGCCGAGCAGGCCGGCCTGACCCTCGTCGGCTTCCTGCGCGGGCCGAGCATGAACGTCTATGCCGGCGCCGAGCGGATACTCGCGCCGGGCTAGCGCTCGTGCCGGTCGTTTTCGTCCTCGACCAGTTGGTAGATCTGCGCCTGCACCTTCTCGACCCGCGGCACGTCGTCGAGCACAACCTGCCCGCGCTCGCCTGCCGACTCCACCAGAAGCGTTCCGCAGCCCAATAGCCGCTCGAAGAACGAGTGCTCGAAGGACACGTCGTTCACCCGGGACAGCGGCACGTCGCGGCCGGTCCGGGACATGATCCCGTGGCGAATCAGCACCCGATGCGTGGTCACCACGAAATGCGTCGTCCGCCACCGCAGGAACGGGATGAGGGTGAACACGATGATCAGCAGGACGGCCACGCCGATAATGACGTACCGCAATAGGGTCGAGTCGGTCACGGCGGCGCCGAAGGATGCCCCCCCGATCGCTATCAGGAAGACCAGCACCGGCAGCACCAGCACCTTCCAGTGCGGGTGCAACCGGAGCACCGTCTCCTCGTCGTGGGCAAGCAAACGATCCGGGTACGGCATGGGTCCTCCTTGGTGATGCAGCATCCTCGCACTCGGGCTGCGTTAGCCGGCGAGGGCCTGGGCCAGGTCAGCCAGCAGGTTCTCGACGGATTCGATCCCGACGGAGAGCCGGACCAGGTCCCCCGGCACCTCCAGCGGCGAACCGGCCACCGACGCGTGCGTCATCCGGCCCGGATGTTCGATCAGCGACTCGACCCCACCGAGGGACTCGCCCAACGTGAACACCCGGGCCCGGTTGCATACCTCGATCGCTGCCGCCTCACCTTCGGGGAGCCGGAACGACACCATCCCGCCGTACCCGCGCATCTGCTTCACGGCCAATTCGTGCCCCGGATGCTCGGGCCGGCCCGGGTAGTAGACCTGGCCCACTCGCGGGTGCTCGCAGAGCAGGCCGACGATACGCTCGGCGTTTTCGCAGTGCCGGTCCATCCGTACCCCGAGCGTCCTGATCCCGCGCAGCACCAGCCATGCGTCGAACGGCCCGGCCACGCTGCCGGTGGAGTTCTGCAGCACCGCCAGCCGGCCGGCCAGCTCCGGATCGGTGACAACCAGGGCACCGCCCACGACGTCGGAATGCCCGCCGAGGTACTTGGTCGTGGAATGCATCACCGCATCGGCGCCGAGGGCCAGCGGCTGCTGCAGATACGGCGTGGCGAAGGTGTTGTCGACGGCGAGCAGCGCGCCGGCATCGTGGGCGAGCGCGGCCAGGCCGGCGATGTCGGCGATCCGCAGGAACGGGTTGGTCGGCGTCTCGCACCAGATCACCGCCGTCTCCGGCCGGATCGCAGCGCGGACGGCGGTAAGGTCCGACAGCGGCGCCGGCGTGTAGGCGACACCCCATCCCTCGAGCACCCGGGCGAACAGCCGGTAGGTGCCGCCGTAGGCGTCGTCGGGGATCACCACATGGTCGCCGGGTCGGCACACGGTGCGCAGGAAGCAGTCCTGGGCGGCCAGCCCGGACGCAAAGGCCAGCGCGCCGGCACCACCCTCCAGTGCCTGCAGGCACGCCTGCAGGGCGGTGCGGGTGGGGTTGGCGCTGCGGCTGTACTCGTATCCGCCGCGCAGCCCGCCGACGCCGTCTTGCTTGTACGTCGACACCTGGTAGATCGGCGGCACCACCGCCCCGGTCAGCGGATCAGGATCCTGCCCGGCGTGGATGGCGAGCGTGTCGAAGCCGGGCTGATCGCTGCTCATGGTCGGCAGGCTAACCGCTGGCGCATCCGGTCGAGTATCCGAGCCGCGACCGGGTCACCAGCCTCGAGGGCGAGGGCGTCCGCCACGCGCAGGGTGCGACCCTGCACCGTCACGGCGACCGAATCGGGCAACCGGTCCACCAGGCGGAGGCGCACCTCGCCGTGCCGCGACCTGTAGCGCAACGCGTCCGCGGCCTCGCGCGGGTGGAGCTGGGTTAACCGAACTCCTGCCAGCGATCGCACCACCGCCGCGCGTTGAACGTCGCCCACTCGGTGAACTGAGCCAGGACCTGCTCTTCGTCCAACAAGGCCAGGTCTATGGTGGTGACGGGAACGGGTGCCCCGAGCAGCGCCGCCGCGCACAGGCCTTCGATGACGTACGGCAGATCGCCGAGCCCATCCGCCAGATCGACCGGGCGGACGGTCATGGCGGCCAACCGCCCACCGGCCCACCGGGCCCGTCCGATCGTGTCGCAGGAAACCGGCAGTGCGCCGTCGAATGTGCGCTCTGTGGACAACCGGCGCGGCGGGGCGTCGGCTCCCCACGGGGTATTGCACAGCGTCGTATTTGCGACCCTGTGCAATACCGCTGAGAAAGAG
This sequence comes from Actinomycetota bacterium, assembly GCA_030948385.1. Lineage (GTDB taxonomy): Bacteria > Actinomycetota > Actinomycetes > Mycobacteriales > QHCA01 > QHCA01. The sequence continues at coordinate 11,410 of JALZAK010000100.1, read as the reverse complement.
ACCGCCGAATCCGGCGGCATCCGCTCCAGTCAGATATGACGAGAGGATGACAGCACAGGGGGCCGGGAACACCTATCCACAGACCGCGGGTTGTCAACGGCAGGAGGTCAAACGATGCGAATCTTCGGTTTGCCGAAGTCCCAGCTGCCAACCGCCGAGCAGGCGCTAGCCGGACGCGACCGGCCGATGCCACTGGCCGAGCGACATGCCGTCCTGGGTACGTCACTGACCGAGGTGCCGGCCGGGCATCAGGTCGCGTTCTTCGGTCTGGGCTGCTTCTGGGGTGCCGAGCGAATCTTCTGGAGCCTCGACGGGGTGTACTCCACGGCTGTGGGCTATGCCGGCGGGTTCACCGCCAACCCGACGTACGAGGAGGTCTGCTCAGCTCGCACGGGGCACACCGAGGCGGTACGGGTCGTCTTCGACCCGGCCAAGATCTCCTACCGCGACCTGCTCAAGGTGTTCTGGGAGAGCCATGACCCGACCCAGGGCATGCGTCAAGGCAACGACGTCGGCACGCAGTACCGCAGCGCCATCTACTACACCGACGACGAGCAGCGCCAAGCCGTGGAACAGTCCCGGTCGGCCTTTCAGCCAGGCCTGACGGCGGCCGGATACGGCCAGATCAGCACCGAGGTCGCGCCGGCGGGCGAGTTCTTCTACGCCGAGGACTACCACCAGCAGTACCTGGACAAGGTGCCCGGCGGCTACTGCGGCATCGGGGGCACCGGCGTGTCCTGCCCGGCCGGTCTAGGGCCCGGCCAAAAAGCCTAGAAGGTCCTGGCGGGTGATCACGCCGCGCGGCCGGCCGTCGTCGAGGACGACAGCCGCGTCGGCCTTCTCCAGCGCGGACATCGCGGCGGCAACCGGCTCGCCGGCGCCGACCAGCGGCAGCGGCGCGGACATGTGCCGCTCCAGCGAATCGGCGAGCTGGGCGCGGGCGCCGAACAGCGCATCGAGCAGGTCGCGCTCGCTCACCGATCCGACGACTTCGGCCGCCATGACCGGCGGCTCCTCCTTGACCACCGGCATCTGCGAGATGCCGTACTCCCGCAGGATGTCGATGGCCTCCCGGACCGTGTCGGTCGGGTGCACGTGGACGAGTTCCGGCATCAACGCGCCCTTGCGGCGCAGCACCTCACCGACCGTCAGGTCACCCGGCACCGTGAGGAACCCGTAGTCGGCCATCCAGTCATCGTTGAAGATCTTCGTCAGGTAACCCCGGCCGGAATCAGGCAGCAAAACCACGACGACGTCGTCTGCGCCGGCGCCGGCCGCGACGTGCAGCGCCGCGACAACTGCCATCCCGCAGGAACCCCCGACCAGCAGGCCCTCCTCGCGGGCCAGCCGGCGGGTCATCGCGAAGGAATCCCGGTCCGACACCGCCACGATGTCGTCGCAGATGCTGCGGTCGTACGCGTCCGGCCAGAAGTCCTCGCCAACACCCTCGACCAGGTACGGCCGGCCGGTGCCACCGGAGTAGACCGACCCCTCGGGGTCCGCTCCGATCACCCGGACGCGGCCGTCGGAGACCTCCTTGAGGTACCGGCCGGCGCCGCTGATCGTGCCCCCGGTGCCGACGCCGGCGACGAAGTGCGTTATCCGGCCGTCGGTCTGCTTCCACAGTTCCGGCCCGGTGGAGTGGTAGTGCGACAGCGGGTTGTTGACATTCGCGTACTGATTGGGCTTCCACGCCCCCGGGATCTCACGCATCAAGCGTTCGGAGACATTGTAGTAGGAGTCCGGATGCTCCGGCGCCACGGCGGTCGGGCAGACGACAACCTCCGCGCCGTACGCCCGGAGTACGTTGATCTTGTCCACGGACACCTTGTCCGGACACACGAAAACGCAGCGATATCCCTTGCGTTGGGCCACGATTGCCAGGCCCACGCCGGTGTTGCCCGACGTCGGCTCCACGATCGTGCCGCCGGCGGCTAGCTCGCCGGACCGCTCGGCCGCTTCGATCATCGGCCGGGCGATCCGGTCCTTGACCGAGCCTCCGGGGTTGAAGTACTCCACCTTGGCAAGAACCAGCGGCGCCAGCCCGTCGGTGACCGCATTCAGCTTGACCAGCGGGGTGTTGCCGACGAGTTCAACGAGCGACTCCGCGTAGTCCACAACGGGCAAGCCTAGCCGCGCCGGCCTCCGTTAGCCTCGGAGGCAAAGCGATGGAGAGGGAGCAACGCAGATGAGCAGGGCAAGTCGGGCCCGCCGGATCGCGGTGGCCGCGGCGTACGGCGGGGGGACCGTCGGAGCGGCCGGCGCGGCGCTGGTGGGGGTGCTGGCGGCGCAGGCCCAACTGGCCCGACGGACCGTGGGCGAGCCGACCACGGTGCCGCCGGTAGCCGACGGGATCTACCGGCCGGCGCAGGCATCCGGCGAGGATGCTCCGCTGACCCTGGCCCTGCTCGGGGACTCCAGCGCTGCCGGTCTGGGAGTGGAGTTGCCGGAGCAGACCCCTGGTGCCCTGCTGGCCGGAGGGCTGGCCGAGCTGGCCGGCCGCCCGGTCCGGCTGGTCAACGCAGCGCTGGTCGGTGCGCAGTCCTCCCAGCTGCTCGATCAGGTCGCCGCCGTGCTACTGCGCGATCCTGACGTGGCGGTGATCATGGTCGGCGCCAACGACGTGACCCACCGGGTCCGGCCGGTCAACTCCGTGCGCCACCTGGCGGAGGCCGTGCGGGCGCTGCGAGCGGCCGGCGTGAAGGTAGTCGTGGGGACGTGTCCCGACCTCGGCACGGTCGAGCCCATCGGTCAACCGCTGCGGCTGGTGGCCCGGCGGTGGAGCCGGATGCTCGCCGCGGCCCAGACCATCGCCGCGGTGGAGGCCGGCGGCCGTTCGGTATCGCTGGGTGACCTGCTCGGCCCGGAGTTCACCGCGGCGCCCCGGGTGATGTTCTCCGCCGACCGCTTCCACCCCTCGGCTTCGGGGTACGCCCGGCTGGCATCAACCCTGCTGCCCTCCGTCGCTGCGATGCTGGAGGCCGTCCCGCAGGAGTACGACGAGCCGCCGGTGGTCGAGCGTGGTGAGGCGGTGAGCTCACTGACCGATGCCGCCGCCCAGGCCGCCGAGGTGCCGGGCACCGAGGTCGCCGGCACGGAGGTGGGCGGCCGCGAGCACGGCCCGTGGGGCCGCTGGGCGGTCCTGCGCCACCGCATCCGCCGCGGCACCCGCCGGCCCGCCGGCCCGCAACCGGAGGAGTTGGTGCGGTGAAAGCCCGGATCAGGCCCGCCAGGATCGCCGGCCCGGTTGCCGCCGGCGGCCTGATTGGCATAGCCGTGGGAGTGACCCTCGTGGCCGCCGAGCTGGTCGTCGAGTCGCTGCGCGCCGGCCTGACGGCCGAGTCGGCGCCGCCGCTCGACGGGGTGGACGGGCCGGCGGACGGCCAGCCGCTGCGGATGGCGGTGCTCGGTGACTCGACCGGCGCCGGCGTGGGGGTGACCCAGCGCTCCGACAGCGTCGCCGTCCGGCTGGCCGCCGCGCTCGCCGAGGACGGCCGGCGCGTCACCGTCGACGGTCTTGCGCTGCCGGGCTCGCGGACCGCTGACCTCGGCCCCCAGGTGTCCCGCGCCCTGTCCCATGGCGCCCCGGACCTCGCCGTGATCCTGATCGGCACCAACGATGCGACCCGGCTGACCCGGACCTCGATGATCGAGCGGGACCTGGCAGCGGCGGTCCGCCGGCTGCGCGCGGCCAACGTGTACGTCGTCGTCGGCACCTGCCCCGACCTGGGCGCGCTCCGGGCCTTCCTGCACCCGCTGCGCGAGCTGCTGGGGTTCCGCAGCCGGCAGGTGGCCAGGGCCGCGGCCCGCGCCACCCGCGGCGAGGGCGGGCATCCGGTCGACATCGGGGCGCTCACCGGGCCGGTATTCCGTGCGGACCCGGGCACCCTGGCGCAGGATCAGTTCCATCCGTCCGCGGACGGCTACCGGCTATGGGCCAGCGCCCTGCTGCCGGCGGTGCGGCACGGTGCCGCCACCAGTCGAGTGTGAGGAGTCCGACCATGACCAACCCGGCTGACCGCGACGCCGTTATCGTCGCCACCGCCCGCTCCCCGATCGGCCGGGCTTTCAAGGGCTCGCTCAAGGATCTGCGACCAGACGACCTGGCCGCGACAATCGTGCGGGCCGTCCTGGACAAGGTGCCGCAACTCGAACCGGCCGACATCGATGACCTGCTGCTCGGTTGCGGCCTGCCCGGCGGGGAGCAGGGATTCAATCTGGCCCGCGTGGTCGCCATCCTGCTTGGCTACGACCACCTGCCAGGGGTGACGCTGACCCGGTACTGCTCGTCGTCGCTGCAGACGACGCGGATGGCCTTTCATGCCATCAAGGCCGGCGAGGGCGACGTCTTCGTCAGCGCCGGCGTCGAGATGGTCAGCCGGTACGCGCGGGGCAACTCCGACGGCTTGCCGCCGGACGCGCAAGCCGCGGTCGGCGGACCGTGGGAAAACCCGGTGTTCGCCGCCGCACAGCAACGCTCTAAGGAGGCCGCGCAGGGCGGTCAGGTCTGGCATGACCCCCGGGTGGAAGGCGAGCTGCCCGACATCTACCTGGCCATGGGCCAGACGGCCGAGAACCTGGCCCAGATCAAGGGCATCACCCGGGACATGCAGGACGAGTTCGGCGTACGCAGCCAGAATCTCGCCGAGAAAGCTATTGCGAACGGCTTCTGGGAGCGCGAGATCGTCCCGGTCACCACGCCGGCCGGCGTCGTGGTCGAGGCCGACGACGGCCCGCGGCCCGGGGTAACCCTCGAGGGCGTGCGCGAGCTCAAGCCGGTCTTCCGCCCGGACGGCACGATCACCGCCGGCAACTGCTGCCCCCTGAACGACGGTGCCGCCGCGGTGGTGATCATGAGCGGTGCCAAGGCCCGCGAGCTCGGAGTGGTCCCGCTGGCCCGGATCGTCTCGACCGGCGTCTCCGCTCTCTCGCCGGAGATTATGGGACTCGGGCCGGTGGAATCCTCCCGCCGGGCTCTCGCCCTTGCCGGTCTGTCCATTTCAGACATTGACTTGGTGGAGATCAACGAAGCCTTCGCCGCGCAGGTGATCCCCAGCTACCAAGAGCTCGGGGTCGACCTGGACCGGCTCAATGTCAACGGGGGGTCGATCGCCGTCGGCCACCCGTTCGGAATGACCGGTGCGCGGATCACCGGCACGCTGATCAACGGGCTTCGTTCCCACGACAAGACCCTTGGCCTGGAGACCATGTGCGTGGGCGGCGGCCAGGGCATGGCCATGGTGATCGAGCGACTCGCCTAGCGCCGCTGCCGGGCCGGGCACGCGGCGGCTGCCGCCCGGAGCAACTCCGCCGGCGCAGCGGGCCGACCGAGCACCACCTCGATCGCGTCGGCAGCCGGACGGGCGCTGTCGATCTCGGCCCGGTGCAGCAGCACCTCGGCCAGCGCGGCGCGGACCAGGTGTTCCGCCGGCTTGGCCAGCGCAAGGTCGTGGGCCATCACCGCGAGCTGGTCGGCCAGGGTCAGGTCGGTATCGGGCTTTGGCACCGGCCGGCGATCCCGGCCTTCCGCGTCGGCGGCGAGATCGGCAAGCACCTGGACCAGGTGGCCGGCCACGCCGGCGCAGGTCGTCGACGTGGCCAGCAGGCCGGGCAGCGGCCGGGGTGCGGCGCTCCAGCGCGCGGCCGGCCACACCGAGACGGCAGCCCGCAGCCGCTGGATGTGCCGCAGCACCAGCTCCACCGGCATGCCAGGATCGTCGCAGGGCCGACCCGGCGGCCGGTCAGGAGGTGAGCGGTGGATCTCGACGAGGCCGTGGCGGTCGTCCGCACCCAGCACCACGCGGTGCTGGCAACCACCCGGCGGGACGGCACCGTGCAGATGTCGCCGGTCGCCGCCGGCGCCGACGAGCAGGGCCGGGTGAGCATCAGCAGCCGGGCGACCGCCTACAAGGTGCGCAACCTGCGGCGCGACCCGCGGGCCTCGGTGTGCGTACTCCCGGACGGCTTCTTCGGCGGCCGCTGGGTCCAGATCGACGGGACCGCCGAGATCGTGTCCCTGCCTGAGGCGATGGAGCTCTTGGTCGACTACTACCGCTCGGTGGCCGGGGAGCATCCCGACTGGGACGATTACCGGACCGCGATGCAGCGCGAGCAGCGGGTGATGATCCGCATCTCGCCGACCCGCGCCGGCCCCGACCGCAGCGGCTAGCACTCAGCGGCGGGCTCATTCAGCGGCGCGCATAACCCAGCAGCCGCAGGATCTCCAGGTAGAGCCAGATCAGACCGACGACGATCCCGAAGGCGGCGTACCACGCGTAGCGCTCCGGCGCGCCGGCCTGCACGCCCTTCTCCACCATGTCGAAGTCCAGGATGAAGGTGAGCGCCGCGATCGCGATGCAGACCAGGCTGAAGCCGATCCCCAGTGGGGTGGGCGCCCGCAAGCCCAGACCGTTTCCGCCGCTGATCAGGCCGATCACCAGGTTGATCACCATCAGGGCGACGACGCCGATGAGCGCCCCGGTCAGCCAGCGCGCGAAGCGCGGGGTGGCCCGGATCATCTTCGTGCGGTAAGCGACCAGCATCCCGCCGAACACGGCAGCCGTCGCGATCACCGCCTGCACGACGATGCCGTGGAATCGCTGGTCGTAGGAGCGGCTGACCGCGCCGAGGACCACGCCCTCCACCGCGGCGTAGGTCAGGATCAACGCGGGGTTGGTCAGCTGCCGGAAGATGATCACCAGGGCCAGAACCAGGCCGACGATGGCCGCCGGCAGCGCCAGCGCGTAACCGCGGTCGCCCAGCCCGACCCAGGTCAGCGCCCCGGTCAGTGCCAGCAGGCCCAGCATCGCCAAGGTGCGTACGACGACGTCGTCGACGGTCATCGTGCGCTCGCGGACGGGGACGTACGCCGGCGCGTCGTAAGAGCGCTGCAACTCGTCCGGGGACGCGTCGCGCACCGTGGCCAGCCGGGCGCCGCGCCCCCAGTCGCTGCGGTTCAGGGCCGGATTGCTGCTCTGCACGGGACTCCCCCTCGACGGTTGCCGTGTTCCTACCCACACAACGGCGGTTGGCACCCTTGTGTTCCGGTGCATACCGAGCAGAGCAATAGCCAGCGGACGGTGTGCACGTGCCCCCGGTCGGAGTCGAACCGACACTGGCATCGCGTTTAAGGCGACGGCCTCTGCCATTGGGCTACGGGGGCGCGACCAGCCTACGAGGTGGCAGCCCCGGTGCCCTGCTGCGTCGCCGCCGCGCTCTCGAAAGCCGCACGCGGTCGCTGTAACTGACCGAGCGCGACGAACTCCCGCCGGAAGAACAGCGCCAGAGTCCAGTCCAGAGCCACCCGGAACTTGCGGTTCAGCGTGGGGACCCGGCTCAGGTGATAGGTCCGGTGCATGAACCAGGCGGGATAGCCACGCAACTTCACGCCATAGACCTCGGCAACTCCTTTGTGCAACCCGAGACTGGCCACCGACCCCACGTACTTGTGCCGGTACGGCCGAAGCGGCCGCCCGCGGGTGGCTGCCGCCAAATTGTCCCCGAGTCGGCGCGCTTGCCGCACCGCGTGCTGCGCGCTCGGCCCGCACAGCTGCCCCGGCTGGGTCAGGTCCGGCACCGCGGCGCAGTCGCCGGCGCTCCACACATCATCGGCGCCGACTACTTGCAGCTGCGGGGTGCAGGGAAGCCGGCCCTTGTCGTCGCAGGGCAGGTCCGAGTCGCTGACCACCGGGTTGGCCCGGACTCCGGCCGTCCACACGATGGTGTCCGCCTCGAACTTCGTGCCGTCGTCGAGGACCACCTGACCGTCCATACAGGACTGCAGCCGGGTGTTGAGGTGCAGCTTCATCCCCCGCTCGGTCAGCCGCTGCGCCGTGTACGCACTCAGCCCGGTGCTCACCTCGGGCAGGATGCGTCCGGTCGCCTCGACCAGCACCCAGCGCAGCTGAGCAACGTCGAGGCCCGGGTAGTAGCGCAGCGCCCCGCGGGCCATGTCCTCCAGCTCGGCAAACGCCTCGATGCCGGCGTACCCGCCGCCGATGAACACGAACGTCAGGGCCCGGCGGCGCAAGGCCTGGTCGGCGGTGGTGGCCGCCACGTCGAGCCGGCCGAGGACCGTGTTGCGCAGATAGATGGCCTCCTCGATGGTCTTGAAGCCCACCGCCTCCCGCGCCAGGCCGGGGATCGGCAGGGTCCGGGCCACCGACCCGGGCGCCACGACCAGGTGGTCGTAGCCGACCTCCCGCGGCGGCCCCTCGGCCGGCGCCACCGTCACGGTCCTGCGGGCATGCTCGATCCGGGTCACCTCCCCGGTGAGAACCGTGCAGTGGCGCAACACCCGGCGCAGCGGCACGACCACGTGGCGCGGTTCCAGGCTGCCGGCCGCGGCCTCGGGCAGGAACGGCTGGTAGGTCATGTAGGACTGCGGGTCGATCACGGTGATCTGCGCCCGGCCGCCGCGCAGCCGGCGCTGCAGCCGCAACGCGGTGTACATCCCGACGTACCCGCCGCCGACGATCACGATGTGCGGTACGGCGGCCATACTTCGAGGGTAGCGACCCGGCCACCCGCGCCTATCCGGTCTGCCGGCGGTGCAGCAAGACGACGATCACCAGCGCGACGCCGAGCGAGCACAGCACGCCGGCCAAGGCCAATAGCGGCGAGCCGCGCAGCGCCGGCGCGGCGAGCGCCAGGACCATCAGCGGGACCGAGCAGACGAGTATGGCCAGCGGGCGCAGCACGACCCGGCCCAGCATGGCCGGCTCGATCCGCCGGCTCATCGGCAGTACGACCGCGAAAGCGGCGGTGGCGTGGGTGAGATAGAGCAGGCAACCGAATCCGACGGTCAGGGCCACCGGTGGCGCGCCGCTGATCAACGAGCTGGCCACCCAGACAAGGACAGCCGTTACGAGCACCGCGCTGACCCAGGAACTACCCGGCCGCCACGCGGTGAACAGCGGGAGCGGCATGGCGAGGATCGCGAGGACGGCGGCGGGCCCGGTCAGGGATGGCAGCGGGGCGAGCAGGACGATGAACCCGAGGGCAACCAGCAGGGCGCGGGTGCCGATGGCAACCACCAGGCCGGCGCCCGGACCACCGCGGCGGACCGCTCCGATGGTCACGTCGCGAGACCGGCTCATCGGGGCCGCGCCGAGGTGGCCATCCGGCTGACGTCCCGCAGCACCAGGTCCAGGCTTCCGGTCCCCTCCCAGCGGACCACCGGCACCCCGACCTCGCGCAGCCGCCCGATCACCGCTTCGCGCTCCATCTGCCACAGCCGCCAGGCCAATTCCGACCACTCGCCCTCCGGCGGCGGGCGGACGCCCGGCGGCATCGTGTCCACCGCGACAACCGACTGGGCCCGCTGGGCCAGCGTCGCCAGGATGGTCGTCGTACGCTCGTCGACCAAGGGGGTCAGCACGATCAGCAGCGCATGAGGTGGTAGCACCCGCGGCCCCAGCAGCCGGACGCCGGCGTCTGCGCCCTCCGGCCACACCGCGACCTGTGGCAGCCAATCCAGCGCCCGACGGACCTGGATGCGACCGGCCATCGGCGGCAGGAAGCGCAGCCGGGCACCGTACTCCACCAGTCCCACCCGATCGCCGGTGTCCAGGTAGTGCTCGGTGATCGCGCCGGCCGCCCGCACCGCAGTGTCCAGGCTGCTCGCTGCGCCGTCCACGCCACCGGAGGAGCCCACCTCGTGCAGAGCGTCCAGCAGGACAACCACGTCGGTGTCGCGTTCGGACAGTGTCGCGGTGACGTACATCTCGCGGGTCCGCAGGGTGACCCGCCAGTCGATCCGGCGCAGCCGGTCGCCGGTGGAGAACGGACGCACGCCGGCGAGTTCGCCGCCCTCACCCGACCGGCGGGACCGATGCGCCCCGATCACCCCGTTCGCCCGGGGCACCGCATCCACCGCGTTGAAGGGCTCGCTCAGCGGCAGCACCGTGACCCCTTCGACCGGGGTCGACTGCGGTAGGCAGGTGAGCAGGCCGTCGCAGGCACTGGCCCGCACGGTGACCGGACCGAGCAGGTGCCGCCCCCAGCGCAGTGCCCGCACCCGGACCGGGAAACACGCCTCGCCGCCCCAGGGCAGCCAGCTCGCGCGACTGGCCTCGCCGCCGACCACGCCCAGCCACCGGTCGGCTCGGGTAAAGACGGCCACAACGTCGAGGGTGGCGTCGGCCGTCACGAAAACCGAAACCTCCATCGGTTGGCCCTCCGGCAGTACGTGCGCCGGCAGCTGCATCCAGACCCGCGGGGGCGCCACCGGCCGCCGGAACAGCGAAACTGCCGTACCAAGGACGAAGGGCACGGCGAGGGCGAACAGGTCGGCCCGGCCGAACACGACTGAGGTCAGCAGCAGCAGGCAGACGAGCAGCACCGCCCGGGGCAGTGCCCGGGTCGGCCGCCAGACCGGCAGCGGGGTCAGCGCCGGCCCGCCGTCCCAGCGGAGTACACCGGCAATGCGGCGGTGGCCGGCGTCGGCACCTCCCCGATCACCGTCCGGATGACGTCGGCCGGTTCGACCCGGCGCAGCCACATCTCCGGCTTCAGGGTCAGCCGGTGCGCCAGCGCCGGCACCGCCAACGCCTTGACGTCCTCGGGGGTGACGAAGTCCCGGCCGGCAACCACGGCGCGGGCCCGGCCGCACAGCAGCAGCGCCAGCGCGCCACGCGGCGAGGCGCCGACCAGGACCTGGGGGTGCCGGCGGGTCGCGCTGACCACCTCCACGACGTAGCGGCCGACACTCTCTTCGACCGTCACCTCCTCGACCGCGGCCTGCATCTGCAGCAGGCGGGCCCCGTCGACCACCGGGTCGAGGGTCTGCTCCTCCTGCCGGCGGGCCACCCGCCGCTGCAGCACCTCCCACTCCTCGTCCCTGTCCGGATAGCCGAAGGACACCCGCAGCAGGAAGCGGTCCAGCTGTGCTTCGGGCAGCGGATAGGTGCCCTCGTACTCAATCGGGTTGGCGGTGGCCAGCACGTGAAAGGGCCGCTCCAACTGGTAGGTGGTGCCCTCGACACTGACCTGCTTCTCCTGCATGGCTTCCAGCAGCGCAGCCTGGGTCTTCGGCGGGGTCCGGTTGACCTCGTCGGCCAGCACCAGGTTGGTGAACACCGGTCCCGGCCGGAAGGTGAACTCCGCGCTGCGCTGGTCGTACAGGAACGAGCCGGTGATGTCGGCCGGGAGCATGTCCGGGGTGAACTGCACGCGGCGGAAGCCGATGCCCAGTGCCTGCGCGAAAGACCGGGCGGCCAGCGTCTTGGCCAGGCCAGGGAAGTCCTCCAGCAGCACGTGGCCGCCGGCCAGGATGCCGACCAGCACCAGTTCGAGGGCCTCCCGCTTGCCGACGACGGCGCGCTGCACCTCATCGAGCACCTGCCCGGCCGCCGCCGACACGTCGGCGAGGCTCAGAGGCGCTCGAGGCTCTCGACGAACGGCCTGAGCT
>JALZAK010000096.1 GCA_030948385.1 Actinomycetota bacterium | reverse complement strand
GCGCCGCAGGGTCACGCCGGCGCCGGCCCCCGCGCGCAGCGCACGTTCGGCCGCAGCGGCACCGAGCGGCCGTGGGCTGGCCGCAGCCGCAGCTGCAGCCGCAGCCAAAGGGGGTGGCGACGCGAGGCTGATCAACGCGGTGAGCGCCAGCGCTGAGCAGGCTGCCAGAGCCTGCCCACGGCGAGTGCTCAAAGGGTGATCCTGACTGTTTGCAGCGAAGTTACTACGGAAGGTATCCCCTGCGCGGCGCCACTAGGGTGGTTCACCGACAAAGCAAGCGGAGGCGTCTAGTGGCCGTGCGGCTGGCGATCGGCGTGCTGATTACCGTGCTGGCACTTGCGCTGGCCGGCCGGCGCGGCTGGTGGCTCTACCGACTGGTCCGCACCGGCGCGCCGGCGCCCGGCCGGTTGGACCGGGTCGGCGAGCGGGTCAAGGCGGAGCTGACCGAGGTCTTCGGCCAGCGCAAGCTGCTCAAGTGGTCGGTGCCCGGGGTGGCGCACTTCCTCACCTTCTGGGGTTTCGTAGTGCTCGCCGCGACGATCCTGGAGGCCTACGGCGCGCTCTTCGACGCCGACTTCGCGATCCCGCTGATCGGGCACGCGCGCTGGCTGGGCTTCCTCGAGGACTTCTTCGCGGTCGCGGTGCTGGCCGCCCTTGTGACGTTCGCGGGAATCCGGGTGCGCCAGGCGCCGGCCCGCCGGGAGCGCGACAGCCGCTTCTACGGCTCGCACACCGGCGCCGCCTGGGTGATCCTCGGCATGATCGCGGCGGTCGTCGTCACCCTGCTGCTCTACCGCGGCGCGCAGGTCAACACCGGCAACTTCCCGTACGGCAAGAGCCGCTGGGCGTTCGCGTCGTACGCGGTCAGCCGCGTCCTCGACGGCTTCTCACCGGGCACGAACGGCGCGATCGAGACCGTCTTCGTGCTCGGCCAGATCGGGGTCATCCTCGCCTTCCTGGTGATCGTCGTGTATTCGAAGCACCTGCACATCGGGCTGGCACCGGTCAACGTGCTGACCAAGCGCACCCCCGACGCGCTCGGCGCGCTGCTGCCGATGGAGTCCGGCGGCAAGCCGATCGACTTCTCCGACCCGGGCGAGGACGACGTGTTCGGCCGGGGCAAGGTCGAGGACTTCACCTGGCGCGGGATGCTGGACTTCGCCACCTGCACAGAGTGCGGCCGCTGCCAAAGCCAGTGCCCGGCCTGGAACACCGGCAAGCCGCTCTCGCCCAAGCTGGTGATCATGGACCTGCGCGACCACCTGTTCGCCAAGGCTCCGTACCTCCTGGCCGCCGCGCCGGGCAACGAGGCGGTGACCGGGGTGGACGAGGGCGGCCGGTCGGAGGCGGCGCACGGGCACGTGCCCGAATCGGGCTTCGGCCGGGTGCCGGCGGCCGGCGCGGCGCAGGCGGAGCGGCCGCTGGTCGGGACGCTGGAGCAGGGCGGGGTGATCGACCCCGACGTGCTGTGGTCGTGCACCACCTGCGGCGCCTGCGTCGAGCAGTGCCCGGTCGACATCGAGCACGTCGACCACATCGTCGACATGCGGCGCTACCAGGTGCTGATCGAGTCGAGCTTCCCCAGCGAGGCCGGCGTGATGCTGCGCAACCTGGAGGGCAAGGGCAACCCCTGGGGCGGCAACCCGGCGGCCCGCGACGAGTGGACCGCGGGGTTGCCCTTCGACGTACGCCGGGTCGACGGCGCGATTCCCGACGAAGTCGAGTACCTGTTCTGGGTGGGGTGTGCCGGCGCATATGACGATCGCGCCAAGAAGACCACCCGGGCGGTGGCCACGCTGCTGCACACCGCCGGCGTGGAGTTCGCCATCCTCGGCTCGGCCGAGACCTGCACCGGTGACCCCGCGCGGCGGCTGGGCAACGAGTTCGTCTTCCAGACCCTCGCCGCAGCGAACGTGGAGACGCTCAACGGGGCCCGCGTACGCAAGATCGTCGCGACCTGCCCGCACTGCTTCAACACCCTCGCCAACGAGTACCCGCAGCTGGGCGGCCAGTACGACGTCGTGCACCACACCCAGTTGCTCGGCCGGCTGGTGTCCGAGGGCCGGCTGACCCCGGTGCAGCCGGTCGACGAGCTGGTCACCTACCACGACCCGTGCTACCTGGGTCGCCACAACAAGGTCTACACACCGCCGCGCGAGGTGCTCGCCTCGGTGCCCGGCCTGCGAACCACCGAGATGCACCGCTGCCGGGAACGCGGCTTCTGTTGCGGTGCCGGCGGGGCCCGGATGTGGATGGAGGAGAAGATCGGCAAGCGGATCAACGTCGAGCGCACCGACGAGGCGCTCGGCACCGGCGCCGGCATCGTGTCGACCGCCTGCCCGTTCTGCATCACGATGCTGTCCGACGCGGTGAATGCCAAGGGCGCGGTCAAGCCCGACGCGGCCGGCGGGGCGGTCGAGGTGCTCGACGTGTCGCAGATCCTGCTCCGCTCCATCGAGGCCGGGCCGGCCTGATGAAGCTCCCGTCATTCCGGCGCAAGGACAGCGGCTTCGACCCGTTCGGTGACGCCGCCGACCGGATGGAACGTGCCCGGCAGGCCCGCGACGAGGTCGGTGACCCGCTGATCGGGACACCGCTCGGGCTGCAGTCGATCGGCCGCCCTGGCGGCCGCTGGGTGTGGATCTTCGTGGCCGTCGCGTTGATCATCGGGATCGGCACGACCGTACGGGCCAGCCAGCCGATCTCCCTGACGCGTAGCTGCACCAAGGCAGCAGTCAAGCTGTCCACCGACTCGACCCGGGTGGACCATCCGGTCAACTGGCGGGCGACCGGGCCGGTCGGCGACTACGTGCTGACCCTGGATGCCACGTCGGTCTCGCGTGCCGGCGGCGGCCGGGTCACCGTCGACGCGCCGGCGGGGCGGCCGACCTGGGCCGGCCGGGTGTTCCGGATGAACGGCTGCACCGGCGGCGGGCGATTCGGCGCGGTGCTGCCGGCCGGCGACCACACCGTACGGCTGTTCCGCCTCGACCCGTCGCCGCACGCGGTGGCCACCCGGCCCCTGTCCATCTCCAACTAGCTGCGCCGGACTAACGGGTGGGCCAGGTGCGCCAGTTGCGCCAGGCCCGCGACGGGGTCGGCCCGCGCTGGTCCTGGTAGCGCGAGCCGTACACCGAGGAGCCGTAGGGGTGCTCGGCCGGCGTGGACAGCCGGAACACGCAGATCTGGCCGATCTTCATCCCCGGCCACAGGGTGATCGGCAGGTTGGCCAGGTTGGACAACTCGAGTGTCACGTGCCCGGAGAAGCCGGGGTCGATGAAGCCGGCGGTGGAGTGGGTGACCAGGCCGAGTCGGCCCAGGCTGGACTTGCCCTCCAGCCGGGCGGCGAGGTCATCGGGGAGCGTGACCACCTCGAGAGACGAGCCGAGTACGAACTCGCCGGGGTGCAGCACGAACGGCTCGTCGCCGGTCGGCTCGACCAACTCGGTCAGGTCGTCCTGCTGCCGAGCCGGGTCGATGTGGGTGTAGCGGGCGTTGCGAAAGACCCGGAACCACCGGTCCAGCCGCACGTCGATGCTGGCCGGCTGCAGCAGCGACTCCTCGAACGGGTCCAGCCGGAGCCGCCCGGCGGCGAGCTCGGCGCGCAGATCGCGGTCCGACAACAGCACGCAGCGACCCTAGTAGACTCCGCGGATCGAGTTGCGGGTGTAGTTCAATGGCAGAACATCAGCTTCCCAAGCTGACAGTG
>JALZAK010000088.1 GCA_030948385.1 Actinomycetota bacterium | reverse complement strand
GGCTGACGCTGCCCAGCCGCAGCGGGCCGCCGGCGGCGGCCGGACGGTGGTCCCGGTTGCCGGCGCCGCTGGCCGACCCGACGCGCCGCGCCCAGGCCATGACCGAGGCGTTGCTGGACCGGCACGGCGTGCTCACCCGGCCGGCGGTCGCCGCGGAACACGTCCCCGGCGGCTTCGCGGCCCTCTACCCGGTGCTCAAGGCATACGAGGACAGCGGGCGGATCCGCCGGGGATACTTCGTGGAGTCCCTGGGTGGCGCCCAGTTCGCCGTACCCGGCGCGGTGGACCGGCTGCGCGCACTTTCCGGCGATCCGGCTCGGGGGGACACGGCGCGGGCGCTCGTGCTCGCGGCAAGCGACCCGGCCAGTCCATTCGGCGCTGCGCTGCCCTGGCCAGCGCGGCCGACCGCCGGCACCCACCGGCCGGGCCGCAAGGCCGGGGCGCTGGTGGTGACGGTGGATGGCCGGCTGGTGCTGTACGTCGAGCGGGGCGGGCGCACCCTCCTGTCATGGACGGAGGACGGCCCATCGCTGCAGCTGGCCGTGGATGCCCTGGCCCTCGCGGTCCGCGACGGCTGGCTCGGCAAGCTCTCCGTCGAACGCGCCGACGGCGAGCCGGTCGCCGACACCGCCGTGGCCCGGGCGCTGGAGGCCGGCGGCTTCCGGCCGACACCGCGCGGGCTGCGGCTGCGCGGGTGACCGCTCGGCGGCCCCGTGCCTGAGGGCGACACGGTCTACCTGTCGGCGCGGCTGCTCAACGCGGCGCTGGCCGGCCGGCTGATCGAGGCCAGCGACTTCCGGTTGCCTGCACTAGCGACGGCCGACGTCGCCGGGCGGGTGGCGATCGAGGTCCTGTCGCGCGGCAAGCACATCCTGCTCCGCTTTGACGACGGGCGCACGCTGCACAGCCACTTCCGGATGGACGGGAGCTGGCATGTCTACCCGGCCGGGGGACGCTGGCGCCGGCCGGCGCACGACGTGCGGATCGTGTTGCGTACCGCTGAGAGCCAGGCGGTCGGTTACCGGCTGCACGACGTTGAGCTGGTGCCCACTGCGGAGGAGGCCCGGCTGGTCGGCCATCTGGGCCCGGACCTTCTCGGCCCCGGGTACGACCCGGAGGAGGCGCTGCGCCGGCTGCGGGCGCAGCCGGAACGCGAGATCGCGGCGGCCCTGCTCGACCAGCGCACGGTCGCCGGCATCGGCAACCTATACAAGGCTGAAGTCCTGTTCCTGCGCGGCCTGTGGCCGTGGCTCCCGGTCGAGACGGTCCCCAACCCCGGCGCCGTCCTCGCCCTCGCCCGCCGGCTGCTGCACGCCAACAAGGACCGGTGGGAGCAGGTCACAACCGGCAACACCCACCGCGGCGAGGAGCACTGGGTGTTCGAACGCGCCGGCCGGCCGTGCCGGCGCTGCGGCACACCGATTCAGGTCGCAGAGCAGGGGCCGCCGCAGTACCGGCGACTGACCTACTGGTGCCCCGGCTGCCAGCCACAGCCGGCGACGAGTTGAGCCGTGTGCGGCCGGCTGGACCCGCGAGAGGGCGCGGCTAGAGCCCGGCGGCCCGGGCAGCCCCGTGCACCTCGTGCCAGCCGGCGGCGAGGCCACGCAGCCGATCCGTCGCCTCCTCCAGCCGGCGCAGGGCGAAGAGGTCGGGGGCAGCACCGAGGGGGCCGGCGGACCCGGCGGCAAGGCAGTGGGCGGCAACGGCTACTAGCCGTTCGTAGGCATCAGTGCCCTCGGCGAGGCGACCCAGGAGGAGCTGGCGGGCCTCCCACAGGCCCGCAGCGTCCTCGGCCGGCGCGATCGGCAACGCCGACTCGATCGCGTCCACCCGGGCCGCCAGGTCGCGCAGAAAACGCTCGGCAGCGGCCGCTTCGGTGACGGTGTCGCCGGTCAGCGGTCCGAGTCGGGCGAGGATGCCACGCAGTGCCCCAGCTGCCCGGGCCAGCCGGTCGATTCCGGGACGCGCAGCCGAGGATCGCCGCGGGAGCGCGGGGAGCGGAACATCCAGGCGCAGCATCCGCAGCCGGCGGGCGGCCAGGGCAGCCGACGTGGCGCAGCCCGCGGCCGCTGCCACCCAGCCGACGTCGGGCAGGCCGAGGCCGGCGTAGGGCACCAAGATCGCGGCCGCGCCGGCGAGTGCAGCCGCCGCCACCATCCGGTGTCGAAGCGCCGTCTCGGCCCGGCGCACCGCTCGCTGGTGTCGTACCAGTGGGTCCTGCCAACCGACGACGGCCTCGCCCAGCCTGCGCACCAGCTGACCGGCCGACATGTCAGGCCTGCTCGGCCGCGTCCCGGCCGGCGAGCTTGTCTGCAGCCGGGGTCGATTCGGTCAGCGGATCGGGGGTGGCGTTCGTGGACGCGACGGCCGGCCGGTCCGGCGCCTTGGCCAGTTGCTCGCCGGCCATGCTGGCCCGGATCTGGTCCAGTCGGGAGGATCCGGCGACGTCGAGGGTGGACCGCTGTACTTCCAGCATCCGGCCTTCGACCGAGTTGCTGGCCAGCTCGGCCGATCCCAGCGCATTGGCATAGCGCCGCTCGATCTTCTCGCGCACCTCGCCCAGCGAGGGGGTACTTCCCGGCGCGCTCAGCTCCGACATCTGCGACAGCGACCGCGACACCTGCTCCTGCATCTTGGCCTGTTCCAGCTGGCTGAGCAGCTTGCTGCGCTCGGCCAGTTTCTGCTGCAGCATCAGCGCGTTGTTCTCCACTGCCTTCTTGGCCTGCTCGGCCGCATGCAGGGCACCGTCGTGCAGCCCCTTGAGGTCCTCCATGGACTGCTCTGCGGAGACCAACTGGGTGGCAAAGATCTGCGCGGTCTGTTCGTACTCGGTGGCCTTGGCCTCATCGCCCTTGGCGCGGGCCTGGTCGGCGAGCAGCAGCGCCTGACGCGCCGAGCCCTGCAACTTCTCGACCTCACCCATCTGGCGGGACAGCTTCATCTCCAACTGGCGCTGGTTGCCGATGACCGCGGCGGCCTGCTGGGTCAGCGCTTGGTGCTGGCGTTGAGCGTCCTCGATCGCCTGTTGTATCTGGATCTTGGGGTCGCTGTGCTCGTCGAGCTTGCCCGACAACAACGCCATGAAGTATTTCCAGCCCCGGATGAAGGGGTTTGCCATATCAGCCGTCCTCCTCGTCGGCATCCGTCCGGGATACCGCCCGGGCCCATCCTCGCACGATGCCGCGGCTCATGCCGTGGCCGGCGGAACGGGCCGTTGCCCGAGCGCCTGTCGCGAGACCGCCTCGGTCTCGGCCAGTCCGGAGCGCAGCCCGTCGAGCTCGCTGGTGAGCTCGCCGATCTGTCCCTGCGCGGTGTCCACCCCGCCGGCGCTGGTCGACAGGGCCAGCACCTCGGCCAGCCGGGCGACGAGTCCCTCGAGGCCGATCACCGTCGACTGCATCTTCGCCAGCAGGGTCGCCCGCGCCTCCGTCAGCCGCGCCGCGACGTCGAGTTGCTCGTGGATCGCGGCCTGTGAGCGCTCCTGTTCGGCGCGCAGCTGGGCCGGCACATCGGCTCCCCCGGCTGACCCGAGCCGCCGACTCTCGGCCCACAGCCGGGGTACGTCGATCTGCGCCAGCGCATCCTCCACGGCCGTTACCTGCGTCGCCAGCCGGCGGAGCGCGCCGACCACCACAGCTGCCTCGTCGTCAATGTCACCGACCTGGGCCCGCACAGCGGCCTCGCGCGGTGACTCGGTCTGCTGGTGCAACGTACGAACGGTCTGCTCGGCGCGGCGCAGCCATACGTCGGCGGGGCTGCCCTTGTGCGGGCGCAGGAGGCCGGCCGAGGGGGTGCTGCGGGCACCGCGGTGCGTGAGCGTCGCAGTCGCGACCTTCACCCCGTACACGGCGGCGCCCACCCCGACCCCCACGGCGATGGCCGGCGTGGTGGCGCCGGCCACCGCCCACCCGAGGCCACCCACGATGCCGGCCGCGACGATGCCCCACGGCTCGGCAAGTTCCTGACGCCATCCCACAGGGCTCAGTCTGCCCCGCCGGTCAGAAGTTCGAGATGACGGCTGTGAGGACCTTCTCCACCGACTCGGGGTCGGTGGCGTCGTAGGCCGCCGCCCGGGACGCCTCTGCGATGCGGCGCAGCGCGCCGAGGTCGGCCGAGCTGCCGTAGGCAATCGGGAAGACCCGCACTGCTGTCGTGGTGCTCTCGCTGGCGCCGTTGAGCTGGTCGATCACGGTGGTGATGTCGGAGTCGGGGGCGAATTCGTTCTTGCCGTCGGTGAGCAGGACGACGGCATTGATCCGGGTCGGGTCCAGGTGGTCGGCGAGCTCCCGCTGTGCCGCCTTGGTGGTTGCGTACAGAGCGGTGCCACCTTCGGGTACCAGATTCTTGATCGCATCGAGCAAGGCCAGGCGGTCGGAGCGCACCGGTCCGATCCGCACCAGCTTGTTGTACGGCACGTCCTGCAGGGTTGCCCCGGTGCTGAAGGTCCAGAGCCCGACTTCGTCGTCCGGGGCGAACATGCCGATCGCCGTCGTCGCAGCACGCTTGGCCAAATCGAGCTTGCTCATCCCGCTGGAGCCGGCCGCCTCACCCATCGAACCGGAGACGTCCAACACGAGCAACACCCGGGCCCGTTTGCGCAGCTGATCCCATGACTGCGCGACGAGTTGGAGCACCGGCGGGCTAGGGGCGGCAATGACGGTGAACTTCTGCTGCGGAAGCAGGCCGTTCGCGGCGACGATAGGCCCTCCCGGCTTGCCCTGATAATTGCGGAACGCGGCCTGCTGGAAGCGGCGTTGCTGTGGGTCGGCTTGCACGTAGGCGAGGAAGTCTTTGGCGGCCGCGTTCTTGGTGTCGCTGACCCACGGGGCCGTCAGCACAGCGTATGGATTGTCCGACAGCAGGGTGCCTTCCTTGGGATAGATCGCCACCAGCGGGGTGTGCGGCTTGGGCGCCTTGCCGAGGGTTTTCGGGTCCCCGCTGGGGTTGCCCACGTTGTAGTCCCACACCGACTTCTCCTCGACGGTGACCGCACTGATGTAGGTCAGTCCCTGTCCCCGCCGGTCCGCCGCCTGCAGGTTGGCCAGGAACGTCAGGGTGGTGTCGCCGTAGTGCACGACCGACGCCTCGACGCCCTTGACGTACGCGACCACGTGGGGGTCGCGGATATCTTTGGCGGTCAGGTCGCTGGACCGCCCGGTGGCAGCGAAGTAGGTGCCGATCGTGGCGTTGAGCCCGGAAGTGGAGAAGTCCGGGTTGGTCTTGCCCAGGGTGAAGCGACCCCACTCCGGATGGCCGAACGCCCCCCATCCGGACGGGTTACGCGACAGCGCCAGCAGGTCACCCCAGCCCAGCGCCTTGCGCGGCCAGCCGAGAGCCTGCGCCATCGGGCGAGGCATCGCGATGACAAGCGGCGTCTGCGCGATCGACGGCAGGCTGGCCGGCACCAGTGTCGCCCGGTCGGCGATGCTCAGTCGCTGCTGCAGCAGCACCGTCCACGACGTCGAAGCCGGTGTCCACACGTCCGGGCGAGGGCCGTCCCGCCGGCTGTCCCAGCCGCGGGCCAGCGCTTCCATTGCCCCGCCCGAGGCCTTCGAGCTAACCGTCACGTCGACACATGAGCCATGCACCTTGTGGTTGCTGCGGTTGTAGTCGGCGGCGAGGCGGCCCAGCAGTGCGGCCTTCTCCGACGATGCAGTAATCGCGAGAAGCACACAGCCCTTGCGCGGGCCGGCGCCCGCCAGCGGGGGCTTCGCGCCCGGATGCGACGGCCCGGAGACGAACAGATACCTGACGCCCAGCACCAGGGCAATACCCACGACGATGGCGACGACGAGCGGGACCGCGTTTCGGCGGTTGGACGTGTCCCCGTACGACACCTGCGCCTCCAGGCTGGACCGATCTGCGGGCAGTCAGTGTGTCAGGAACGCTCGGCCCGCCCGGGAAGATCCCCTGCGGCTTGCGTCTCGCGCGGCAGGCCGGCGATCAGCGCGGCCGCTCCCGCGCGCACCGAATCGCCGCTACCCGGAGTGGCCAGATGCGACGACAGCCAGCGCAACACCGTGTCGTCGCCGCCACGGCCGGCCGTCTCGAGAGCGCCGCGGACCGCCATCCGGGCGGCGTGCCAACCGGCCGAGTCCGAGCCAGTGACCATCCCGGCGAGCGAGGACGGGTCGTCGGCCGCTATCCCGCGCACCACCGGGTGGGCCGACAGCCGGGTGGCCGCGTGCACCAGGGCGTCCTCGAGTGACCGGCCGGCGCACTCCGCTGCCAGCGTGTCCACCTCGGCGACGATCAGCGCCGCCCAGACGTCGTTCTTGGTCCGGAAATGGTTGTACAACGTGGCCTTGGCCACGCCGGCAGACGCCGCAAGATCGGTCATCGTGGTGTGTCGTACGCCCTTTGCCTGCAGGGCGCGGGCCGCTCCCGACAGCAGGGCCGAGCGGGTGCGGCCCATGGCGTTGCCGGCCCGGGTGCGGGTGCCACGGGAGGACGCCGGCGATCCGGGCGCTGCCGCGCTCACCCGATCAGGCAGCTACGACGACATGCCCTCGCAGCGACGCCTGCGGGCCGTCGGCTGCGTCGAGGACGGCGATGCCGGCCGACTCCTCCAGCTTGAACGTGTCCCGTGCATCGGCGAGAACGTCGGACAGGGGGGCGCCGAGCGCGCCGCAGATCGCGGCCAGCAGCTCTGACGACGCTTCCTTCTGGCCGCGTTCGATCTCGGAAAGGTAGCCGAGGCTGACCCGGGCGGCGGCGGAGACCTCGCGCAGAGTGCGCTGCTGGCCGAGGCGGCGCGCGCGCAGCGTCTCGCCGATCACCCGACGGAGTAGCAGCATCGCAGCCCCCTCTCCCAACCTCTCGTCCACGCCGCCACGTTCCCGTCCCGACGTGCCGTCACCGTACCTCGCGACAATGCAGCAGACACGTCTGACCCGGCGTGTCCGCCAATGGCGTAACACCGTAATCAGGGCGCGGCTTCCCGGGCCGCCAGCATGTCGAGAAGGGTACGCAGCGCCAGCCCGACCGCCGCTGCCCGGACGTCGGCGCGCCCGCCACGGAAGTGACCGGCAACCGCGTGAGGGGCAGCAGAGCCGTCCGCCACACCGACCCAGACGGTGCCGACGGGCTGACCGCCGGAGGTCTCGGGCCCCGCGACACCGGTGACGCCGACGCCCCAGTCCGCCAGGCAGCGCTCCCGCGCGCCCCGGGCAAGTGCGACCGCCACGCTTCGAGCAACCGGGCCCTCGGCGGCAAGCAGCTCGGCCGGCACGCCGGCGAGGGTCGCCTTCAGGTCAGTGGCATACACCACCAGAGCCCCGCGGAAGGTCTGGCTGGCGCCGGGCTCGTCCGACAGGGCAGCGCCGAGCAACCCGCCGGTCAGCGACTCGGCCACCGCCACGGTCTCGCCCCGCCGGCGCAACGACGCGTGCACCGCGGAGGCCACGTCGGAAATGCCGGCGCTGATCACGCTCCGTCGTGCTGACCGGCTGCGCGACGGGCCCGCCGGGCCAGTGCCCTTTCGCTGGTCGTGCGAAGCCGAAGCGCACGCAGGACGTAGTCGCCTCCGGTCACCAGCGTGATTCCCACCGCGATCGCCATCACCCAGGCGCGGGTGGTGGCCGGCCATCCCGTGAGCGGCAGTACGTACAGTCCGATCGCCAGACTCTGCAGCAGCGTCTTGAGCTTTCCGCCGCGGCTGGCCGCCATCACCCCGTGCCGGATCACCCAGAACCGCAACAGGGTGACCCCGATCTCGCGGACCAGCACGACGACCGTCACGAGCCAGGCCAGCTCGTGGAGAAGCGACAGCGCGACCAGGGCGGTGCCGATCAATGCCTTGTCGGCGATCGGGTCGGCGACGATGCCGAAGGAGGTGACGAGGTGGTGCCGGCGGGCCAGCTGCCCGTCGATCCGGTCGGTGAACGACGCCACCGCGAACGTGACCGCCGCAGCGACCCGCCAGGTGGTCAGCCGCCCATCGCCGGTGAGCACCAGCACGCCGAAGACCGGCACCAGGGCCAGCCGCAGGCAGGTCAGCGCGTTGGCGATGTTGACCAGCGGCGCGCCGGCCGGCGGGATGGCCAGCGGGTCGACCGGGCCTTCAACCGCCATCGGCTCGGTCACGAAGGGCCGGCCGCAGGCATCGGGTCGACCACGCGGACCAGTTCGGCAACGAGATCGACACCCGTCGCGGCCACGACAGTCGCGCTGACCAGATCGCCGACCCGAAGTCCCGGACCGTGCACGGTCGTCGCGCCGTCCACCTCGGGTGCCTGGTGGGCGGCCCGGCCTTCGGCGCTGTCTCCGGCGACCTCCTCGACCAGAACCTCGACGGTCGTACCCACCCGCTCCTGCGCGCGCTGCGCGGTGAGCTCCTCCGCCAGCCGAGTGATCTTCTCGACGCGGCGGGAAACGGCGTCGCGGCGCACCTTGCCGGTCAGCCGCGCCGCCTCCGTACCGTCCTCGTCGGAGTAGCCGAACACGCCGACGGCGTCGAGTCGAGCATCGGCGAGGAAGCCGGCGAGTTCGGCGACGTCGGACTTGGTCTCGCCGGGGAAACCGAGGATGAAGTTCGAGCGGGCACCAGCCTGCGGTGCCAGCGACCGGATCGATTCGAGCAACCCGAGAAAGCGTGTGGGAGAACCGAATCGACGCATCCGGCGGAGCACGGCTTCGCTCGCATGCTGGAACGACAGGTCGAAGTACGGCGCCACTCCGGGTGTGCTCGCCAGCACCTCCACAAGTCCCGGCCGCAACTCGGCCGGCTGCAGGTAGGACACCCGTACCCGCACGATGGCGGGCACCGCGGCGATGTCGGGCAGGACTCGCTCCAGCAGGCGGATGTCGCCGAGATCCTTGCCGTAGGAGGTGGAGTTCTCGCTGACCAGCACCAGCTCACGCGCTCCGCGCTCGGCCAACCAGTGCGCCTCGGCGAGCAGGTCGGCCGGCGGCCGGGACACGAACGAGCCGCGGAAGAACGGGATGGCACAGAAGCTGCACCGCCGATCGCAGCCGCTGGCCATCTTGAGCAATGCCACCGGTCCACCATCGAGCCGCCGGCGCAACACTCGCGGGCCGCCGGTGTGCCCTGGGATCCCCACGTCGGCTCCCGGACGTTGGGCCGGCACCAGGGGCAGCAACCGGCGGCGGTCGACCGGCTCGTGCGCCGGCACCGGCCGGCCGGCCAGCACGTCGTCGACGCGGGCACCGATGTCGGGGTAGGCGTCGAAGCCGAGGACCGCCGCCACCTCGGGCATCGCGCCCGCCAGCTGCACGCCGTACCGCTGCGCCAGACAGCCCACCGCGACCACCGCGGCGCCGGTCTGCCCTGCCGCCAGCACGGTGTCGATGGAGTCCTTCTTGGCAGCCTCGATAAAGCCGCAGGTGTTGACGACGATCGCGTCACCGGCCCCGGCCTCGGCCGCGTCGACCAGCTGCCACCCGTCGCCGGCGAGGCGGCCGGCGAGCTCCTCGGAATCGACTTCGTTGCGCCCGCAACCCAGCGTCACCAGAGCGACCCGGCGGGGCGGGGTGGGGCGGGGGGGCACCGCTTGAGCCTAGCCGCGCGCGATCAACCGCCCGGCTGGTCCGGCTCGTACTTGACCGTGCACACCCCGCTGCCGCCGCAGCTAGGACTCCCCCGATCCTTGCCGTTGAGCAGCACGGTGACCGCGTGGGCATTCCCGTACTTCACGCTCAGGGCCCGGGAGTCCTGGAACTGCTTCATCGTCCCGGCGGTCAGTAGCCCCTGGAACACTTCGGCCCCGGAACCGTCGGTGACGCGGATCCAGCTGTCGCCGCGGTCCGCGCGCAGTTGCAGACTCACCCCGCTGACCGGGAGTGGAGATGGGCTGGCCGTCGAGCCCGGGCCCGAGGATCCGTGCGCACTCGGCACGGCGGACGGCGTGGCGCCCGCCGCCGCGCGGTTATGCGGATCGGCGGCGCCGGCTTGATGCAGCAGGCCGATGAAGGTGCCGATCGCGAACAGGGCGACGATCGCCGCGACGACGATCATTGCCGATGTCCAGCCCGAGCGGGCCCGGCGTAGGGGGGGCATCGGGGTGACCCTGGCTTTGGACCTGCTCCTGGCGCTCGGCTCGGCCGCCGCGTCCACCCTGGCCGGCGAACCGGTCAGCGGCGCCGCCAGCGTCGCCGGCCCGGGCCGGGAGAGCACCGGCTCGTAGGCCGGGATCTTCCGCATGATGAGGGTGGGGCCGGACACGCCGTTGCGGGCATCGAATTCCAGCAGTACCGGGCCCGGGTCGAGCCCGACCGTCGTCGCGATGGAACGCACGTGTCCCCGTGCGTAGAAGGTGTCGCCGCAGCCGGCAAAGTCGTCGGCCTCTATGT
The DNA here is from genome assembly GCA_030948385.1 of Actinomycetota bacterium. Taxonomy (GTDB): domain Bacteria; phylum Actinomycetota; class Actinomycetes; order Mycobacteriales; family QHCA01; genus QHCA01. Next base: position 1,866 of record JALZAK010000088.1, on the reverse strand, counting down.
CGCGGATGACACTCGCCCGGATCCGGGTGCGTTCGGCGACTTCGGCCACCGACATGCCGGCGATCTCCCGCGCTGCTCGCAGCATGTCGCCCACGGAACGGGAATCGGGGGTGGACATGCGCGAGGTGCTCCTTCTGCGGCCGGCACAGTTTGCGGCACCCCCAGTCTATGACCGGCCCCGATCCGGACAAAATGCAGGAGGGACCTCTGCCGGGGCTGCTCTCGCGGCTGATCTCTATTGCCCGCGCAGCGCGAGCAGCACGTCGTCGAGCTCGTCGCCGATGACCAGGACGTCGCGGGCCTTGGACCCCTCCGAAGGTCCGACGATGCCGCGGCTTTCCATCAGGTCCATCAGCCGGCCGGCCTTGGCGAAGCCGACCCGGAGTTTGCGCTGCAGCATCGAGGTCGAGCCGAATTGCGTGGTCACCACCAGCTCGACTGCCTGGCACAGCAGGTCCAGGTCGTCGCCGATGTCGGCGTCGACCTCGGCCCGGGTGCCTGATGTCGCCGGCGCTATGACGTCTTCGCGGTAGGACGGCTCGGCCTGGCGTTTGCAATGCCGCACCACCGCGCTGATCTCCGCCTCGGTGCAAAACGCACCCTGGATGCGCATCGGTTTGCTGGCGCCCATAGGCAGGAACAGACCGTCGCCCTGGCCGACCAACTTCTCCGCGCCCGGCTGGTCCAGGATCACCCGCGAGTCGGCCAGGCTCGCCGTCGAGAAGGCCAGCCGGCTGGGCACATTGGCCTTGATCAGTCCTGTGACGACGTCGACGCTGGGCCGCTGGGTCGCGAGCACGAGATGGATTCCGACGGCGCGGGCCATCGCCGCGATCCGGCAGATCGCGTCCTCGACGTCGCGCGGCGCGACCATCATCAGGTCAGCGAGTTCGTCGACGACGACGAGCAGGTACGGGTACGGCGTGAACACCCGGTCGCCGCCCGGCGGTGTGGAGATCTCTCCGCTGCGCACCTTGCGGTTGAAGTCGTCGAGGTGCCGCACCCCGTTGGTGGCCAGGTCCTCGTAACGCAACTCCATCTCCCGCACCACCCACTGCAGCGCCTCGGCGGCCTTCTTCGGGTTGGTGATGATCGGCGTGATCAGGTGCGGGATGCCCTGGTAGCCGGTCAGCTCGACCCGCTTGGGGTCGATGAGCACCATCCGCACCTCGTCGGGAGTTGCCCTCGTGAGGATGGACGTGACCAGTGCGTTGATGCAGCTCGACTTGCCGGCGCCGGTGGCGCCGGCAATCAGGATGTGCGGCATCTTGGTGAGGTTGGTGACGACGAACCCGCCCTCGATGTCCTTGCCCAGACCGACGGTCATGGGGTGGTGGTCGCTGGTCGCGGCGTGCGACCGCATCACGTCGCCCAGGCTGACCAGCTCCCGGTCGGCGTTGGGGATTTCGACCCCGACCGCGCTCTTGCCCGGGATCGGGCTGATGATCCGGACGTCGGGGCTCTTGACCGCGTACGCGATGTTGCGGGACAGCTGGATGATCCGCTCCACCTTCACGCCCGGGCCGAGCTCGATCTCGTAGCGGGTCACCGTGGGGCCGCGGCTGAACCCGGTCACGGCGGCGTCGACGTCGAACTGGTCGAACACGTGCGCGAGGGACTCGATCACCGCGTCGTTGACCCGGCTGCGCGCCTTGTGCGGGGTGCCCTGCCCCAGCAGGTCCGGCGGTGGCAGCCGGTAGTCGCCGTCGACCGCAGTCAGCGCCAGCTGCTCGGCCCGGGTCGGTGCCGCGGTGTGCGCCGGCGGTCCGCTGTCGTCGGTGCCGCGGACCACCAGCGGCCGCGAGCCGCGGAGCACGCCCGGCGGCGGCCGATCGGGCGGTTCGCCCGGTGCGTCAGCCTCGGCGC
>JALZAK010000054.1 GCA_030948385.1 Actinomycetota bacterium | reverse complement strand
ATCGCACCCGATGCACCGGCTGTTGCAGGGAGAGGTCGGGTCGGGCAAGACCGTGGTCGCGCTTCGGGCGATGCTGCAGATCGTCGACGCCGGCGGCCAGGCCGCCCTGCTGGCACCGACGGAGGTGCTGGCCGCGCAACACGCGCGGTCCCTGGGTGAGCTGCTGGGGCCGCTCGGCCGGGCCGGCGAGCTGGATGCGGCCGACCAGGCCACCCGGGTGGCGCTACTGACCGGATCCCAATCGGCGGCCGCCCGGCGCAGCGCCTTGGCGGAGGCGGCCGACGGCCGGGCCGGCATCGTCGTCGGTACGCACGCCCTGCTCGAGGAGACGGTGCGCTTCCGTGACCTGGGGCTGGTCGTGATAGACGAGCAGCACCGCTTTGGCGTCGAGCAGCGGGATGCGCTGCGGGCCAAGGGCGCCGCGCCACCGCACCTACTGGTGATGACGGCGACGCCGATCCCGCGCACCGTCGCGATGACCGTGTACGGCGACCTCGAGGTGTCCTCGCTGCACGAGTTGCCGGCCGGCCGGTCCCCGATCAGCACCGCTGTCGTGCCGGCCGCCGAGAAGCCCGGTTGGCTCGAGCGCAGCTGGCAGCGGGTCACCGAAGAGGTGGCTGCCGGCCATCAGGCCTACGTCGTCTGCCCGCGGATCGGCGGCGACGAGGGGACACCGGGGGTGGACCCGGAGACCGGATCGCACGTCTACGCCGACGACGACGGTGCCGACGGCGAGGGTGGCGGCGATGAGATGCGCCGCCCGCCGGTCGCCGTGGCGGAGCTCTACCCGCAGCTGCGCAACGGACCGCTTGCCGGCCTGCGCACCGCGATGCTGCACGGCCGGCTCCCTGCTGACGACAAGGACTCGGTGATGCGGCGCTTCGCCGCCGGCGAGCTCGACGTGCTCGTCGCCACCACGGTCGTCGAGGTCGGGGTGGACGTCGCGAATGCCACCGTCATGGTCGTGATGGACGCCGAGCGTTTCGGGGTCAGCCAACTCCACCAGTTGCGCGGCCGGGTCGGCCGAGGCGCGGCGCCGGGATGGTGCCTGCTCGTGACCGACGCTCCGGCCGGCAGCCGCGCCCGCGAGCGCCTCGACGCAGTGGCCGCCACGACCGACGGGTTCCGGCTGGCTCGGCTCGACCTGGAGCAGCGGAGGGAGGGCGACGTGCTCGGCGCGGCCCAGTCCGGCCGGGGGCAACTGCGACTGCTGTCCCTGCTGCGCGACGAGGACCTCATCGCCGCCGCCCGGGAGGAGGCGACCGTGCTGGTGGCCGCCGACCCGGACCTGGCCGGGCAGCCGGCGCTCGCAGCCGCCGTCGCCGCGTTGGTCCGGGCCGAGCAGGCCGACTATCTGGAGAAGACCTGAGCGCCGGCCGGCGGCCGGCGTGACCCGCATCGTGGCCGGCGCCGCCGGCGGTCGCCGGCTATCCGTGCCGGCCGGCCGGGAGGTTCGCCCGACGTCGGACCGGGCCCGCGAAGCGATGTTCTCCACCCTGGGCGGCCTGCTCGACCTGGCCGGCGCCGCGGTGCTCGACCTCTACGCGGGCTCCGGCGCGGTGGGCCTGGAAGCGCTTTCCCGGGGGGCCGCCCGGGTAGTCCTGGTCGAGAGCGACCCGGTGGCCGCCGCGCTGATCCGGACCAACATCGAGCTCGTCGGGCTGCCGGGTACACACGTCGTCCGCGACCGGGTGGAGTCGTTCCTGGATCGGCCACCGGCCGACGGTGCCTTCGATGTGGTTTTCGCCGACCCGCCGTACGCCCTCGACGACCAGGACCTCACCGCCGGGCTGGTCAAGCTCGACGCGGGCTGGCTGCGGCCCGGCGGGATCGTAGTCGTGGAGCGACCCACCCGGGGCGGGTCGTGGGCGTGGCCGGTCGGGCTCGCCGCGATCAAAGCGAAGCGCTACGGAGACGGCACACTTTGGTACGGTCGCCGATCATGAGGCGCGCGGTCTGCCCCGGCTCGTTCGACCCCGTCACCAACGGACACATCGACATCATCGGTCGGGCCAGCCGACTGGTTGACGAGCTTGTCGTCGGGGTGCTGATCAACAAGAACAAGTCCAGCCTGTTCTCCGTGGAGGAACGGATGGACATGCTGCGCGAGGTGACGGCCTCCTACGGCAACGTCGTGGTGGATTCCTTCTACGGCCTGCTGGTCAACTACTGCACGGCGCACGACATCCGGGCCGTGGTCAAGGGGCTGCGCGCGGTCAGCGACTTCGACTACGAGTTGCAGATGGCGCAAATGAACCACGGCCTGGCCGGGGTGGAAACGCTGTTCATCGCGACCAACCCGCTCTACTCTTTTCTTTCGTCGAGCCTGGTCAAGGAGATCGCGGCGTACGGCGGCGACGTGTCCGCCCACGTGCCCGAGTCGGTCTGCGAGCGGCTCGCCGAACGCCTGTCCGCCCGAAGCTGATCCTCCCCGCCGAGCAACCTGGAGCCCCCCGTGGACCCGCTCGAGCGCATCGACGAGATCGCGGCACTGGTTGAGGGGGCGCGGGCGATGCCCATGTCGGCCTCCTGCATCGTCAACCGCGAGGAACTGCTGGATCTGCTCGACTCCCTGCGAGCCGACCTGCCCGCGGAGGTGCGCAAGGCTCGCGCGCTGCTCGACGAGCGGGACGAGATCGTCGCGGCCGGCCATCGCGAGGCTGACCGGGTCGTCGCCGGCGGGCTGTCGGAGCATCGCCGGCTGATCTCCGACGCCGAGGTGACGGTGGCCGCGGAGCACCAGGCGGCCGCCGTGCTCGCCCAGGCCCAGGCCGATGTCGACCGGCTGCGCGCTGAGGCCGACGACTACGTCGATGCCAAGCTGGCCGAATTCGAGCAGGTTCTCGGCCGTACGCTCGCAACGGTCGAGCGCGGCCGGGATCGCCTGCGGGCCCGCAGTGAGGTCGGCGCGTTCGCTGATGACGAGGCGACCGCCACGCGCTGACGCGCACGCTGGTACCCCGGCCCGGGGGGCTCGGGTATCCTGAAGCCTTCCCCCATCAGCGGCTTTCGCGCCGTGCCCCCGTGAACAGGAAGACGCCGGCCCGCCCCGATCCCCGCGACCCGCTCGTGCTCGATACCCGAGAGCTCGGCCGTCGTCCGGGATCGATGCGCCGGCTATCCCTGCCGGTTCCCGCGCCCGATGGGCTCGGCCTGGAGTTGGTCGGTGTCCCGGCCGGGACGCGCCTCGACCTCGAGGTACGACTCGAGTCGGTGATGGAAGGCGTACTGGTCACTGGCAGCGTGTCCGCTCCGCTCGCCGGAGAGTGCGCCCGGTGCCTGGGCCCGGTCACCGACCAGGTGGTCGCCGACGTCCAGGAGTTGTTCGCCTATCCGGACAGCGCGACGGAGGAGACCACCTCGGCGGACGAGGTGAGCCGGATCGAGGGCGACTACCTTGACCTGGAGCCGGTGGTACGGGACGCGGTGCTGCTCGCGCTGCCGCTCATCCCGCTGTGCCGGGAGGACTGCCCGGGCCTGTGCGCGACCTGCGGGGAGCGCTGGGATGATCTACCCGCCGGGCACGGGCATGACCAGGCCGATCCCAGGTGGGCGGTCCTGCACCAGTTGCACGACGACAGTCAGGAGAAGTAGCGGTGGCGGTCCCCAAACGCAGGATGTCGCGTAGCAACACCCGGTCGCGCCGGTCCCAGTGGAAGACCGCCGCACCACCCTTGCAGGCGTGCAGTCGTTGCCGGCAGCCCAAGCTCTCCCACACCGCCTGCCCCACGTGCGGGACGTACGACGGCCGCCAGGTTCTGGCCGTCTGACGCCTTGACCGATTGGAGGAGGGCGCCGGCGCGGATCGCGGTCGACCTTCTCGGCGGCGACGGCGGGCCGGCCGCGGTCGGTTCGGCGATTGCGAGCGCGCTGCGCCGCGACGACTCGCTGCAGGTCATCGCCGTCGGCCCGGAGCAACTGTGCCGGCGGCTCGTCAGCGAGGCGGCGGGTGACGTCGCCGGCCGGCTCACCTTCGTGGCCGCCGCCGCGGAAGTGGGCATGGGGGAGGACCCCATCCCGGCGGTCCGGGCCAAGCCCGATGCCACCGTCTGTGTTGCGGCCAAGCTGGTCCGCCAGAAGCACGCCGATGCCATGGTCAGCGTCGGTTCGACCGGCGCCGCGATGGCGGCAGCGATCTTCGCCCTGGACCTGCTCGCCGGCCTGACCCGGCCGGCGCTGACGGTGACGGCGCCGGCTGCTCGCGGCGATGTAGTGCTGCTGGACGTAGGGGCCAATGTCGGGGCCGCCGTCGACCTGCTGGTCCAGCATGCGGTTGCCGGCGTCGCGTACGCGCGGGCCAGGCTGGGCATCGACCGGCCTCGCGTCGGCCTGCTCACGATAGGTGCCGAGGACGGCAAGGGTGACCGGATCCGCCGCGCCGCCGGTGGCGCACTGGCGGCCCTGCCGATCAGCTTCGTCGGGAATGTCGAGGGCGACAGCGTGCCGCTCGGCGGGGTGGCCGACGTCGTGGTCACCGACGGGTTCACCGGCAACGTGCTGCTCAAGGGCATGGAGGGCACCGTGGCTCTGCTGACCGGGCTGGTGGCGTCGCGCCTGCACCCGGACGGCCCGGCCCTGCACGCGGTTCGCGAGGTGACCGCTCACCTGCACCCCGACCGGCTCTCCGGCGCACTGCTGCTCGGGGTGGACGGGGTCGTGGTCGTCGGTCACGGGGCATCCTCGGCTGACGGCGTTGCCGCCTGCATCGCGCTGGCCGCCGACGAGGTTCGCCGGGGGGTGCTCGGTCAGGTCCGCACCGAACTGGCCGGCCCGTCCCCGACCCAGACCCCGAACGCCCAGCCGGCGCTGACCGAGGTCACCCCGTGACCGAGCCCCCCCGTCCGGACGGCGTTCTGGAGGCAGCACTGGGCGTCGAGGTCGACCCGGACCTGCTGGCCCGGGCACTGACGCATCGCTCGTACGCGTACGAGCACGGCGGCCTGCCGACGAACGAGCGGCTGGAGTTCCTCGGGGATGCGGTCCTGGGCCTGATCGTCACCGACGCGCTGTACCGCACCCACCCCGACCTGCCGGAAGGCCAACTGGCGAAGCTGCGCGCGTCGGTGGTGAACATGCGTGCGCTGGCCGACGTCGCCCGCGGTCTTGCCCCCACGGGCCTGGGCGCCCATTTGCGGCTGGGCCACGGCGAGGAGGTCACCGGCGGTCGGGACAAGGCCAGCATCCTGGCCGACACCCTGGAGGCGGTGCTTGCCGCCGTGTTCCTCGATCGCGGGCTCGAAGTCGCAGCACAGGTCGTACACCGGCTGTTCGACCCGGTGCTGGAGGACGCCGCCAGCCGCGGCGCCGGACTGGACTGGAAGACCAGCCTGCAGGAGTTGACCGCTACGCACACCCTGGGCGTCCCGCTATACCAGGTGAGCGAGATCGGACCGGACCACGAGAAGACCTTCACGGCCACCGTCGTGATCGCCGGCACGCCGTTGGGCACCGGCGTCGGGCGGAGCAAGAAGGAAGCCGAACAGCGGGCCGCCGAAACGGCGTGGGGCGCGGTCCAGACCCGGCTGACGTCGGGCTCCGTGACTGACTGACAGTGCCGGAACTGCCGGAGGTCGAAGTCATCCGCCGCGGCCTGCAGCGCCATGTAGTTGGCCGCACCGTCGCATCTGCGGAGGTGTTCCACCCGCGCTCGGTACGCCGGCATCCGGCCGGCTCGGCAGACTTCGCCGAGCGGTTGGTCGGCCGGACCCTGACGGCCGCGGTGCGCCGCGGCAAGTACCTGTGGCTGCCGCTGGATTCCGGCGACGCGCTGACCGGCCACCTGGGCATGAGCGGCCAACTGGTGGTGGTCGCGCCCGACAGTGCACCCGAAGCGCATTTGCGGGTCCGAGTGCGCTTCGCCGACGCCGGCCTCGAGCTGCGGTTCGTCGACCAGCGCACCTTCGGCGGGTTGTTCGTCGAGGCCTGCGACCGCAGCACCGGACGGCCGGTGTCGCTGCGGCACATCGCCGCCGATCCGTTCGACCCGGACTTCGACGAGCCGGCGGTGTTCGCAGCCATGCGGCGGCGCCGGACCGGGCTCAAGCGCGCCCTGCTCGACCAGTCACTGGTGTCGGGCATCGGCAACATCTACGCCGACGAGGCGCTCTGGGCGGCCCGGCTGCACTGGGCCAGACCGACCGAGACACTGCGCCGGCGCGAGGCCGGCGCGGTGCTGGCCGGCGCCCGCAGCGTGATGGCCGCGGCGCTCGAGCAGGGCGGCACATCCTTCGACGCCCTCTACGTCGACGTCGACGGAGCCGGCGGCTTCTTTGAGCGGTCGCTGCACGTCTATGGCAGGCAGGGTCGGCCGTGCGACCGGTGTGGCACCCCGGTGCGCCGGGACGCGTTCATGAACCGCTCCAGCTTCACCTGCCCGCACTGCCAGCCGCGACCGCGCCGGGCCCGCTACTGAGCCGTCGCGACCGGGCCGGCGCTACCGTGCCGGCGTGGCAGATGAGCGGCTGACGGTCTGGGTCCGCGGCCAGGTCCAGGGTGTCGGATTCCGGTGGTGGGTCCGCAGCAAGGCCCTGGAATTGGGGCTGTGCGGCAGCGCCGGCAATCTCGACGACGGCCGGGTCGAGGTGATCGTCGAAGGCCCACGGCCGGACTGCGAGGCGCTCCTCGCGGCCCTGCCCCGCGGCCCCGGCCGGCCGGCGGGGATCACCCAACGGTGGGCCGAGGCGCGCGGGTTGCTGAGCGGCTTCGAGGTGAAATAGCGGTCGCCCGGTGAGCGTGCCTTGACCGTGCCCGCGGGTCGTGCGACCCTCGGATGATCCCGCCCTGGCCGTGCCTCGGGGCTCGGCGTGGGACAGCAACGGGCATCCCGTTTCCCCAGCGTCGAGGAAGTCGAGAAATGGCCAAGGCACTGTTCGGTCACGTAGCAATGAGCCCGGACGTACGGCTACTCGAAGAGGTGGGGCGGCTCCGCCGGCGCGTCCAGGAGCTCGAGCAGGAGCTGTCCGCCACCCGCGCCGAGCACTACCGCCTGACTGCCAGTGCCGTGGACGATGCCGACCTGATCCGGCTGCCCGAGCTCGAGCACGCCGGCATCTGAAACTCCGTTTCCGTGGGCGCCCGATCGGGCGCCCCTTGCTGTGTTCGCGCTCGGTGTCGAGACGCGCGAGCTGCGTCACCCGGTCCAGGATCGGCCGACAGCCCGTGTCGAAGCGTGGCAGCCAACTGGCGGCAGCGCGTCGCGTTGCCGGATCCAGGCAATGGCGTGGGCGAAGGTTCCCACCCGCAACCGCGCGAACCAACGGTGCGTTCGATCGAGACCGTTGACCGACTCCGGGAACTGGAACGTCACGACGAGGGACGCGGCTCATCGTGGGGCAATGCCCTTCGGGAGCAGCGCCGGCGACCGGTCAGCGAGGGCGACCGTCAGGCGGGGGCTCGAAGGCCTGCACGGCCGCGCAGTTCTTGAACCAGACCTGGCCGCCACGGACGGGCACCCGCGACACGACGGCCCACGGCCCGTCGTGGGTTACCTCTGCCGGTCCAGCGGGTGCGACATACCGGCGGACCCACTGGGCGCTCGCGCTGTCCACCCGCCCGACTGTGGCCACCGCCTTCTGGCGTGGCCACCGCCTTAGGTTTCCGTGCGCCGGCGCCGGGCCGGTTGCGCCACTGCGGCCGTCCCGGGCGGTAGATTCATCTCGGCCCTTCCCCGGCGCCTAGGCCGCCCGCCCGTCCCATCGCATGCCCGGAGAGCCGTGCACCTGAAGAGCCTGACCCTCAAGGGATTCAAGTCGTTCGCGTCGGCGACGACGCTGCGGTTCGAGCCGGGGATCACCTGCGTGGTCGGCCCGAACGGCTCGGGCAAGTCCAACGTCGTCGATGCGATCGCCTGGGTGCTCGGCGAGCAGGGCGCCAAGACCCTGCGCGGCGGCAAGATGGAGGACGTCATCTTCGCCGGCACAGCCGGCCGGCCGCCACTGGGCCGGGCCGAGGTGACGCTCACCATCGACAACGCCGACGGGCTACTGCCGATCGACTACACCGAGGTCTCCCTCACCCGGCGCATGTTCCGGTCGGGTGAGAGCGAATACGAGATCAATGGTTCGAGCTGCCGGCTGCTCGACGTGCAGGAGCTGCTGTCCGACTCCGGCATCGGCAGGGAAATGCACGTCATCGTCGGGCAGGGCCGCCTCGACGCGGTGCTGCAGGCCCGACCGGAGGACCGGCGTGCGTTCATCGAGGAAGCGGCCGGCGTGCTCAAGCACCGCAAGCGCAAGGAAAAGGCGCTGCGCAAACTCGACGCGATGCAGGGCAACCTGACCCGGCTGACCGACCTCACCGCAGAGCTGCGCCGGCAACTCAAACCGCTGGGCCGCCAGGCCGAGGTAGCCCGGCGGGCCGCCTCGGTGCAGGCCGACCTGCGGGACGCCCGGCTGCGACTGCTGGCCGACGACCTGGTCGCGCTGCGGGCCGCACTGCAGCGCGAAGTTGCCGACGAAGAGGCGATCAGAGCCCGCCGGGACGCGGTCGAAAGCGAGCTGGCCGCGATCCAGCTGGAGGAGACCGGCCTGGAGGAGTCGCTGACCGCGGGCGCCGGCCGCCTGGCCGCGGCCCAGGAGACGTGGTACCGGCTTTCCGCGTTGCAGGAGCGCTTCCGGGGCACCTCACGGCTGGCGGCGGAGCGGGTCCGTTTCCTGGCCGAGGAACAGGTCGACGAGCGACCGGGTCGCGACCCAGATGCCCTCGACCGTGAGGCTGAGCAGACCCGCTCGCAGGAGGCGGCGCTGCGGAAGTCACTGCAGGCGCAGCAGGTCCGGTTGCAGGACGCGGTCGGCGTTCGGACGGCAGCCGAGCAGCGGCTGGTCGAAGCGGAGCGCGATCTGGTCGACGCCGCCCGGGCGGCGGCCGATCGGCGGGAAGGGCTGGCCCGGCTGGCTGGGCAGGTCAACGCGCTGCGGACCAGGGCGGCGGCGGGGGCGGACGAGATCGCCCGCCTGGCCGGCACGCTGGCCGACGCCCGGCGTCGGGCCGCCCAGGCGCAGGCGGAGTTTGACCTGCTGCAGGGTGAGGTCGGCGCCCTCGCGGACTCGGAGCTGGGGCTGGACGAGCGACACGAGGCCGCACAAGCGGCGCTCCGCGCCGCCCAGGAGCGAGTCCGGGAGCTGGTCGACGAACAGCACGCCGCCGAACGGGAGCGTTCCTCTTGGACGGCCCGGCGCGAAGTGCTGGCGATGGCCTGCGCCCCGGCGGACGGTGCCGGCGCGCTGCTGGACGCCGCCGACCGCCAGCCGGAGATCCTCGGGGCACTCGCGGCCATGCTGACGGTGCGACCGACCTTCGAGGCGGCGGTAAGCGCCGCGCTCGGGCCGCTCGCCGACGCCGTCGCGGTGAGCTCTCCGGCCGCGGCCACTACCGCGCTCGCCGCGCTGAAGCGCGATCAGGCCGGCCGCGCCGCTCTGGTCATCTCCGGCCCACTTGCCGCCGAGCCGGCCGGCGCCGGCAATCCACGGCCGGTCCTGCCGGCGGGGGCCACGTGGGTCCTCGACGTCGCCGACCCGCCGGCAGCCCTGGCGCCGGCGCTGCACCGGGCACTGGACAAGGTGGCGGTCGTTGCCGACTTGGAAGCCGCCCGCCGGCTGGTCGAGGCCGTACCGTCCGTACGCGCCGTCACCATGTCCGGCGACCTGTTCTGCGCCGACTGGGCGGCCGGCGGGTCGGCCAGTTCTCCCGGCGTGTTCGAGACCCGGGCTGCACTCGACGAGGCCACGGCCCGGCTGGCGGTGGCCGAGCACGTCTGCTCCGAGC
>JALZAK010000045.1 GCA_030948385.1 Actinomycetota bacterium | reverse complement strand
CCGCCGCGACCGGGCGGTGCCACCACTGGCAGTCCTGCGCGCGGAGGTCGAAAAGGCGGCCCGTACGGTCGCCGGAGGCGCGGCGGTCCGGCTGACCCCGGCCTGGCGTGCCCGGCTGGAGCAGGTCGCGGCGGCCGCCGTTCCCGGCCTGGCCGACGGCCTCGATCACGGGGTGCACAGCGCCCAGGCACCGGTGTCGCCGCCAGCCTGGTGGCGCTTCGCGCAGGTCATCCAATGGCTGCTGCTGCTCGTCACGCTCGGCGGTCTTGGCTGGGCCGCGGGGATGATCACGACGGCCACCCGGCACTGGCCGCTACCGGCAACCGCCGTGGCCGGCCTGATCGTCGCCGGCGCCGGCATTCTGCTCGCGCTGGGTTGCGCCCTGCTCTTCGACCGTGCGGTCACAGCGGCCTCAGAGCGGCTGCGGCAGGCGGTGAACCAGCGGTTGCGCGGTGAGGTGGACACGCTCACCGAGACCGGGCTGCTGGCGCCGTTGCGCGCGGAGCTGGCAACCCACGACGCCGTTCAGCGCACCCTGGCCGGCTTCCCTCGACCGACGAAAACTTCTTGAGGTCGACGCCACGCCGGCCGTAGGCTGCCCCACCCCGTGACCAAGCTCCCCGACGAGCTCGCCGCCGAAAGGCGGCACCTCGCCCATGCCCGCGCCTGCCTGTCCCGGATGCGGGCCCGCGCCGGCGTCCTGGGTGACGTCGGCGTGGATGCCTTCGCCAGCGAGTCCCTCGGCATCGCGTTGCGCCGGCGGCTAGCGCAACTGCAGGACGATCCGGCCACTGCTTTGTTCTTCGGCCGGCTGGACCAGCGCGACGGCGGCGAGGTCTTCCACGTCGGCCGCCGGCACGTCCGCGACGACGCCGCCGACCCGGTGGTGATCGACTGGCGGGCGCCGCTGTCCCGGCCGTTCTACCGGGCCAGCACGGCCGACCCGATGGGGGTGGCGCGCCGGCGCCGCTTCGGCTTTTCCGCCGGCGAGCTGACCAGCTTCGAAGACGAGTGGCTGGACGCCGAGCACCCGCCGGCGGCCGCGATCAGTGCGATCCTGCTCGAGGAGATCGAACGGCCGCGGGTCGGCCCGATGCGCGACATCGTCGCCACCATCCAGCCCGACCAGGACGATCTCGTCCGGGCCGACCTGGACGAGACGATCTGCGTGCAGGGCGCCCCGGGCACCGGCAAGACGGCGGTCGGCCTGCACCGCGCCGCGTACCTGCTCTACACCTATCCCGAGCGGCTCAAGCGCGGCGGCGTACTGGTCATCGGGCCGAACCGCGCGTTCCTGTCGTACGTGAGCAACGTGTTGCCGGCGCTCGGCGAGGTCGACGTCGAGCAGCTGACCATCGATGAGTTGCCGGGGTCGGTGACCGTACGCGGCCGCGACCAGGCAGCGGCGGCGCTGGTCAAGGCCGACGCGCGGATGGCGTCGGTGATCCGCCGCGCGGTGTACGCCGGCCTGCAGCGGGCCGTCGAGCCGGTGGTCGTGACGGTGGGCGCCCGCCGGTACCGCGTGCCACCGGAGCGACTGCGCCGCTGGGTCGACGACCTCCGCCGCGGCGACCTGCGTTACGGCGCCGCTCGCGACCGGCTTCAGACGCTGGTGGCCCACCACATACGCAGCCAGCTGGAGGCTCGGGGCGGCGCGCCCACGGACGCCGCGGTCGAGCGGATCAGCCGCTCACCCGAGGTCCTCCGGGCGGTCGAGGCGGTGTGGCCCCGGATCGATCCGGTCCGGCTCGTGATGCGGGTGCTCGGCGACGGGGAGTTCCTGGCGGCGGCGGCCCGGGGGCTGCTGGATGAAGGCGAGCAGGCCGCGATCCGATGGCCGGCGCCGGCGCGGGGGCCGGGCAGCGCGCGCTGGTCGGTAGCCGACGCCTTCCTGGTCGACGAGGCCGTCGGGCTGGTCGAGCGCAGCCCTTCGTACGGGCACGTCATCGTCGACGAGGCCCAGGACCTCTCGCCGATGCAGTGCCGGGCGGTCGCGCGCCGCTCGGCCACTGGCTCGCTCACCGTGCTCGGCGACGTCGCGCAGGGCACCGCGCCATGGGCGACTGACGACTGGCCGGCCACCCTCGATCACCTCGGCAAGGCCGCGGCTCGGGTCGAGCCGCTGACCCGGGGCTACCGGGTGCCGGCGGAGGTGGTGGCGATGACCAACCGGCTGCTGCCGCTGATCGCGGCCGGCGTGGCGCCGGCCGAGTCGATCCGGGCCGGCCGCGGCGCGTTGCGGGTCGTTCCGGTCCACGGGTCGGTGGCCGGCGCGGTCGACGAGGTGCACAGGGCGCTGGAGTCGGAGGGGTCGGTCGGGCTCATCGCCGCCGACGGTGCGGTGCCGGCGCTCCGCCGGGCGCTGACCGTGGCCGGCATCGCGGCCGCGCTGGTCGGTGAGGAAGTCGACGAGCGGGTCAGCGTCGTACCGGCCAGCCTGGCCAAGGGCCTGGAGTTCGACTCGGTGGTCGTGGTAGAGCCCGCCGACATCGTCGCGGCCGAGCCGCGTGGCCTGCGCCGGCTGTATGTGGTGCTCACCCGCGCGGTGTCCCGGCTATCCGTCGTCCACAGCAAGCCGCTGCCGGAGGCGCTGACCTAGGCGGCACACCCCTGGGCCACCACCTTGCTCGGGGCGCACAACGAAATCCCGAACCTGACCTGGGTGGTGCGGGTCATGCCCCCTGACCGATAGGTGACCAGCAGCGATGCGAGCCCGGCCGAGGCGAGGCTGTTCCTGGTGACACGAACGGCCAACTCCTTGCCGTGCTGGTCCTTGCATACGCCCGTGATCCGTCGATCCGAACCGAACCCCGACTGCTTCAACGGCAAGGGTCCGGCCCCGAAAGACGAGAATTGCGCGAGCGCAAAATCGGTCACCCGCAACCCGTCGGGGTGCTGGGCTTCGACCTTGATCACGGTGGCCACACCCGGCCGATTCAGACACAGGGGTCCCGTGCCGAAGCTGTAGGACTTCAGCGTCGTCGGATAGGCAATCGAGGCTGAGCCGTCCCCGGGCTCGTACAGCCTCGGGATGTGCGCCACGTGATATGCCCACCCCGCCGCAACGACGACTGCAACGGTAGCCGTTGCTATCAGGATGATCAGGTAGCGGCGCATGACCTACCCCTCCGTCGGGGACATTGCGAACTCGCCCATCCGAGGGCTGAGTTGCCACAAGGAAAGGTCGGCTGCCGCCAAAACCATGCGGGATCTACTCGCCATGAGCCGAATGCCACGCTTCCTGCTTCTGCGCAGCAACAGCAAACACCCGTTCGATCACGGCGAGAGCAAACATCCAGAGGGAAGCCAGGAAAAAAGTGTGACCAAATGGCCCGCGGTTCAACCCGGCCACGATGGCCGCAAACACAAGCCCGCTCGCGAGGCTCATCGACGCGGCGTCGAGCAGCCACCGTCCGACCGGCATTGCGGCAATCCGGCGCTTCTCGGCACGCACCCTTGTGCGCCAAGACCTGTAGAGCGACGCGGACCCACGCACAACGACGTTGCCCTTCACCGCGTCCGCCGCCATCCCGACTGCCTCCCCCAACGCCTCAATCCACCGTACCCGCCCACATGTCAGCCGAGGTCGTGGATGGCGGCCATCATCAGGTCGCTGGCGGCCTCGTACCGCCGGCGGCCGGTCACGCCGGCAGCCCCGTCCAAGCTGACCGGCCGGCCGACGGCAACGCTGGCCCGGCGCCGGCGCACCTGCCGCAACCACCCACCGCGCCGGCGCTCCAGCCCGGTGGTGGCGACCGGGATCACCGGCACGTGGCTGGTCAGGGCCAGCAGGCCGGCGCCGCCCTTGGCGGTGCTCAGCGGCTCGTCCGGGATGGTCCCCTCCGGATAGACCAGCACCAGGTCGCCGCGGCCCAGGGCATCCCGGGCCTGCCGGATCGCGAGTGCGCGTTCACTGGCCGCGCCCACCGGGATATGCCGCCCGGCCCGGATGAACCATCCCGTCACCGGCCGCTCGAACGCCTCCTGGACGCCGAGGAAGCGCATCTTGCGGCCGCCCCGGCGATGGGCCAGCACGACGAGAACCACCGGATCGAGGTAGGAGACATGGTTGGCCACGACGATGCCCGGGCCGGTGGCCGGGAGATGTTCCAGCCCGGTCACCCGCAGCCGCAGGGCCAGCCGGACGAAGGCGTCGAGAACCCGGATCGACACCCACCACACCGGCTCGCGCCGCGCGCTCACCGGTAACCCCGCCAGTAGAGGGCGTAGTGGCATGCGGTGCCCGCCAGGGCCAGGGCATGAGCCACCTCGTGGTAACCGAAGGTTCGCGGCGCCGGGTCGTACCACCGTCCGGCCAGGCAGCCGCCGGACAGCGAGTAGAAGAGCAGCCCGGCCAGCGCGAGCGCCAGGTCGACCGGTGAGAGCACCCGGAGCGCCGGCCCGACGATGAGCAGCCCCCACCACGCGGCGATGGCGTACAGCACGTCGGCCGGGCCTCCCGGGCGGTCCAGCGTGCGCAACTTGATCACGATCCCCAGGACGACGACCGCAGCCAGCGAGCCGAGAAACAGCAGCCGACCCAGTGGGCCGAGCACGAGCACGGCCAGCGGCGCATACGACCCGACGACGAAACAGAAGATCGTCGTATGGTCGACCGCCTTGAGCCGGCGCCGGATCGGCGCGGACCACTGGCCCCGGTGATACGCCGCGCTGACGGCGAACATCACGACCATCGTGATGCCGTACGCCACGGCAGCGGCCAACTGCGCTCCGGTCCGGGCCCGCACGGCCAGGGCCAGGCAGGCGCCGGCTGCGACCGGAACCGCGACGACGTGGCTCGCTCCACGCAGCCGTGGGCGCGCGAGCGCTGGGCCGCTCACGATGCCGCGACGTGGGATTGGGCTCAGGACCGGCCGCCGGCTGCGCCCGCGCGGGTCGCCGCACCCAGGACATGCGGTGAGGTCGGCAAGTGAATTCGCAGGTCGGGGAAACGGAAGCGCTCGATGCTCTCGATCCGGAAGCCGGCGGCTGCGATGGCGGCAACGGTGTCCCGGTGCGCGTGGCAGCCACCGGTGATCCGCGGTCCGATGGTGGCATCCCAGGTCCGCTGCACCCGGCCCAGCGGAGCCGTCTCCGACCGGACGTGTTCGAAGAAGCGCAACTGCCCGCCCGGCTTGACTACCCGATGCACCTCCGCGAGCGCGCGGAGCTGGTCGGGCACCGAACACAGCACGAGTGAGACGACCGCGGCGTCCACGCTCCCGTCGCCGGCCGGCAGCTGGCCGGCCACGCCGGCCACCACCTCCACCGGGACCGGCGCCTGTGTCGCCGCGCGCTCGGCCAGCCCGCGCAAGTGTGATTCGGGCTCGACTGCCAGTACCCGGGTGACCTCCGGCGGGTAGTGCGCGAAGTTGAGCCCGTTGCCGGCGCCCACCTCGATCACCGAGCCGGCCAGACCGGCAAGCAGCCGCTCGCGGTACTCCGCTGCCCCGCCGGCGTCCATCTTCGGGCTGACCCGGGCGTACAGGCGCGCGAAGATCGGGTGGCTGACTCGCTCCGCGTCCATCGGGACATTATGGAGATCGGCTGCCGACGATGCCGGATCCTGGACCCGTCTGTCACCATGTGGGGACGCTGTCGGCGGGGCCACCCGGCGCCCCACCGCCGGCGCCGGCCTCCCGCAGTGGCGACCCCACAGCGGCGAACGGAGGAGACGCGCATGCCCGGTGGTGACCCCGTCCTCAGCGAGGCGGCCGGCGACCTCGCCGGCGCAGCCACGGCCGCGGACACCCAACTCATCCAACTGCTCACCCCCGAAGGCGAGCGGGTGGACTATCCGGGCTACTCGCTGGACCTGTCCGACGACGGGTACCGCGCGCTCTACCGCGATCTGGTCCTGGTCCGCCGGATCGATGTCGAGGCCACCGCGCTGCAGCGGCAGGGCGAGCTCGGTATCTGGGCCTCGCTGCTCGGGCAGGAGGCCGCGCAGGTCGGGTCCGGCCGCGCGCTTCGACCCACCGACATGGCCTTCCCCACCTACCGGGAACACGGCGTGGCCTGGTGCCGCGACGTCGACCCGCTGACCCTGCTCGGGCTCTACCGCGGAATCAGCAACGGCGGCTGGGACCCGGCCAAGAAGAACTTCCACCTGTACACGATCGTCATCGGATCTCAGACGCTGCACGCCACTGGGTACGCGATGGGCATCCAGAAGGACGGTTCCGAGGACGCCGTGATCGCCTATTTCGGCGACGGCGCCTCCAGCCAGGGCGATGTCAACGAGGCCTTCGTCTGGGCCGCCGTCTACAACGCGCCGGTGGTCTTCTTCTGCCAGAACAACCAGTGGGCCATCTCCGAACCGCTGGAGCGGCAGACCCGCATCCCGCTCTACCAGCGGGCCCGTGGCTTCGGTTTCCCCGGCGTACGCGTCGACGGCAACGACGTGCTGGCCACGCTGGCGGTAACCCGCAAGGCGCTGGACGACGCGCGCAGCGGCCAGGGCCCCACCCTGGTGGAGGCCTACACCTACCGGATGGGTGCACACACCACCTCCGACGATCCGACCCGCTACCGGCTGGCCAGCGAACTCGAGGCGTGGAAGCTCAAGGATCCGATCGAGCGGATGAAGTCCTTCTTGTACAAGCAGCGGCTCGCCGACGCCGACTTCTTCGCCGCCTTGGAGAAGGAGGCCGACGAGCTCGCGGCGTACGTACGCAAGGGATGCCTGGAGATGGTCGATCCGGAGCCGTTGGTGGTGTTCGACCACGTCTACGCCGAGCAGCACCCGCTGATCGACGCGGAGCGGGCCACCTACGCCGCGTACCTCGACTCGTTTGCCGACGCCGGGAGCGCGCACTGATGGCGACCATCACGCTGGCCAAGGCCCTCAACGAGGGGCTGCGCAAGGCGATGGAGGAAGACCCCAAGGTCCTCATCATGGGTGAGGACGTCGGCAAGCTCGGGGGCGTCTTCCGGGTCACCGACGGCCTGCAGAAGGACTTCGGCGAATCCCGGGTCATCGACACCCCGCTGGCCGAGTCGGGCATCGTCGGCACCGCCATCGGGATGGCGATCCGCGGCTACCGGCCGGTCTGCGAGATCCAGTTCGACGGCTTCGTCTACCCCGCATATGACCAGATCGTCAGCCAACTGGCCAAGATGCATTACCGGTCCAAGGGTTCGGTACTGCTGCCGGTCGTCATCCGGATTCCCTTCGGCGGCGGCATCGGCGCGGTGGAGCACCACAGCGAGTCGCCCGAGGCGTACTTCGCGCACACCGCCGGGCTACGCGTGGTGGCCTGCTCCAACCCGGTCGACGCGTACTTCATGATCCAGCAGGCGATCCGCTGCGACGACCCGGTGATCTTCTTCGAGCCAAAGCGGCGCTACTGGGAGAAGGCCGATCTCGACGACAGCATCACCCCGGATGCGCTCTTCGCGGCCCGGACCATCAGGGCCGGCTCGGACGTGACCGTGGTCGCATACGGCCCGATGGTCAAGGTCGCCATGGATGCCGCGACCGCGGCGACCGACGACGGTCGCGAACTCGAGGTGATCGACATGCGCAGCCTGTCGCCGCTGGACATGGAGCCGGTGTACGAGTCGGTCCGCCGCACCGGACACCTCGTCGTCGTGCACGAGGCACCCGGCAACCTCGGTATCGGCGCCGAGATCGCGGCCCGGGTCACCGAGGCGTGCTTCTACGCGCTGGAGGCGCCGGTGCTGCGGGTCGGCGGCTTCGACACCCCCTACCCGCCGTCCCGGCTGGAAGAGGACTACCTGCCCGACCTGGACCGGGTACTGGACGCCGTCGACCGGTCCCTCGGGTACTAGGAGCCGCTACGCATGTCGCGCATCAAGCAGTTCAAGTTGCCGGACCTCGGTGAAGGGCTCACCGAAGGCGAGATCCTGAAGTGGCTCGTCCAGCCCGGCGATCAGGTTCGCCTCAATCAGCCGATCGTCGAGGTGGAGACCGCCAAGGCCGCCGTCGAAGTGCCGTCCCCGTACGCCGGCGTGGTCACCGAGTTGCTGCACGGCGAGGGCGACACGGTCGACGTCGGATCGGTGATCATCTCCTTCGACACCCAGCCCGAGGAGGGCGAGCTGCCGGCGCCGGCATCGGCTGACAACCCGGCCGAGTCGGTGGCCCAGGCGGTCGATCCGGAGGCGGTGGTCGGCCGGCCGCCGGCCGAGGGTGCCGTCGAGCCCGGCCTGATCGGCGGCCCGGCGCCGGGCGGCCGCACGTCGGTGCTGGTCGGTTACGGGCCCAAGTCCGTCGTGGCGAAGCGGCGGGACCGCAAGCCGCCGGCGACGATCGGTGAGGTGGCAGAGGAGGGTGTGTCCACTTCGGACCTGGCGATACCGGTGGCCAGGGTGTCCGCGGCCGAGGTCAGCGCGGCGGCGCACCGGCGGGCCGGCGAGGTGAGCGTGCTGGCCAAGCCGCCGGTACGCAAGCTCGCCCGCGATTTGGGCATCGACCTGCGCGGCGTGCGGCCCAGCGGGCCGGGCGGGACGATTACGCGAGGCGACGTCGAGGCGGCATCAAGCCCCGGCACCGAGACGCCGGCGTTGCGCGCCGTGCCATCGCCGCGGCCGGACTTCGATCCCGCCACCCGGGAGCAGCGCATCCCGGTCAAGGGGGTGCGCAAGCACACCGCCGCCGCGATGGTTGCCAGCGCCTTCACGGCCCCCCATGTGACCGAGTTCGTCACGCTCGACGTGACCCGCACGATGCGGGCGGTCCGCCGGCTCAAGGAGATGCCCGACTTCGCCGGCGTCCGGGTCAGCCCGCTCCTGCTGGTTGCCAAGGCACTCGTGCTCGCGGTGCGCCGGCACCCGATGATCAACTCCTCCTGGGACGAAGCCGCACAAGAGATCGTGGTCAAGGACTACGTCAACCTCGGCATCGCGGCGGCCACGCCACGTGGCCTGATCGTGCCGAATATCAAGAACGCCGACGCGATGAGCATGCGGGAACTCGCCGAGGCGATGGCCCAGCTGGTCGACACTGCCCGCGACGGCCACGCCACTCCGGCCGACATGGCGGGCGGCACGATCACGATCACCAACGTCGGGGTCTTCGGCATAGACACCGGCACCCCGATCCTCAATCCCGGCGAGTCGGCGATCCTCGCGTTCGGCGCGGTCCGGGAGCAGCCCTGGGTGCACCGGGGCAAGGTCAAGCCGCGAATGGTCACGACGCTGGCACTGTCCTTCGACCACCGGATCGTCGACGGCGAGCTGGGCTCGCGCTTTCTCGCCGATCTGGCCACCGTGCTCGGGGAGCCCGAGGCCGCCCTGCTCGCCTGGACCTGACGCCGGTTGCCTGGCCGCTCTGAGCGGTGATCTTCACACGCGGCGGTGAATGGGCCCGTGTGAGCTAGCTCACCGAAAGAGTCGGGCATATGCTCGCGCGTAGAGCGTTGAACGTAAGGCAAGATGCAGGAAGTACCGAAGAAGGAGCACACCATGAGCAGCAGCAACCGCACCCTCACCGCCCGGTGGCGCGCCGCGCGTGCCTCGACCCGTCGTTCCCGTGCCATCAACCGGGCCCTGATCGGCGCGTCCCCAGCCTTGCGCGACGAGCTGCTCGAGATCGCCAACCGCGACTAACGAGCACCACCGGCAACGCTCGACCAGGCCCGGCAGGTTTCACCTGCCGGGCCTCGCCGTGCGACCCTGGAGATCGGAGGCGCTAGTCGAGGGACGGGGCCCAACGGCATGGCACGCTGGCACCGGCGAGCAATCACCCTCGTCGCTGCGGCGGCGGCAGCACTCCTCGCGGCTGGCGGTTGCACCGCCGCCCCGCGGCAGAGCAGCAGCACCAAGCCCGCAGCACCCTGCCGGCCGCAGCCGTCGTTCGACATCGGCAACGATCTGAGCCAGCGCGTCACCACCGTGATCCAGGCGCACGACCGGGCCGGTTTCCTGGCCCTGGCCGCGGCGCCGGCGGCCAAGACAGCGATGGCCCTGTGGTGGGACAACGTTTCGGCCCTCGGGTTCACCACGGGCGGCTTGGAGCCCGAACTCGGCCCCACATCGGCGGGGACCCTTCGGGTCAAGATCGGATTGCACGCCGACGTGGACCCGATCGACGATGCCGCCAAGCCGCCGACTCCGATGGCACCCTCGACCGAGTACCTGCTGCACGTGGCCGGCGTCGGTCCGGGTTGTAAGCGCACGGTAATCACCGACTGGAAGGCGCTGTCGAACGCGCCGTGGGACGGCGACCAGAAGCTCTACGTCGTCAAGACCGCCCACGTGGTCACCGCCGGTGAGCCGACGATGCGCGCGGAGATCACCCGCATCTCCGGGCTGGCCGAGAAGGCGGCGGTGTGGGACTTCGGGTTCTTCCACTTCGCCAACAAGGACCGCTACGTCAACCAGAGCGGCTTCGTGCTGTTCGTGCCGACCACGGACACGCAGGCCTTTGGCTGGTTCCGGGCAGCGGACGCGAAAAAGCCCAAGGGGTGGACCTCCGACCCGGCCGCCGTGGGTGGGACCGAGTTCCCTCTCGCCGGGACGCAGCTGCCCCCCACCGTCAAGGCGGACAAGCTCGATGCTCTATCGGTCGGTGGCGGCCGCACCATCATCACCGCGACCGGCCGGAAAGGCTCGGCCACCGACACCGAGGGCCTTCTGGTGCATGAGTTCCTTCACAACCTGCTCGACCCCGACAACATCTGGTCCTATGCGTCGGGCACACCGACCCCGGCGGCGACCTCCGAGGGCGCAGCACGTTGGGTGGAGGCCTACTTCCGCAGCTCGCCGGCCGCCCCGGTCAAGGCCATGAGCGCCCTGAAGATCCTCAAGCCGGTCGTGCTGGGCCGCCCCAACCTCTTCAAGGGGCGGGTCCCGACCGATGCGGAGATCTACGGCTCCGCGGACCTAGCGAACTACTACTACGACCTGGCGGCGCTCACCTTCGACTGGGAGGCCCGGGGCGGGGTGGGATTCGCCATCCAGTGCGTAGTGGACGCCTACATCAACGGCAGCGCTGGCCCGTTCGGCGGTGTCGTCACCAAGGTGTCCGGCAGCACGATCACCTTCGCCGACCCGCATACAGAGGAAGCCAAGTGGGCCAGCTGGATCCGCGCCGGCATGCCCAAGTGAAACGCGCCCTGCGGCGCCGGACTGGTTAGTAGCGGGGGTCGCCGGGATCGCGGACGACGCGCTCCTCGACTACGTCGTTCGTGCGCCGGTTGCGCGGGCCCCAGATCACCAGGGTGAGGATGAGACCGAGCAACCCGGCCGCCATGAGGATGTAGCCGATGACCTGGACGCTGATCCCGGCGATCGGGTCGATCTTCACGGCAAAGGCGAGAATCGCTCCTATCGCGAGGAGGAAGACGCTCACACCGATGCCCATAAGGACCTCCTGTCCGGGCCGGCACAACGCCGGTCGCTGCCCCGGAGATTCCCTTCCGTGGGCCCTCTCAACCTACTCCTGGGCGCACGGCTCAGCGGGGAAGCTCGCCGTCGGGTGGGCGGTGGAACACGGTGGTCGGATCATCGTCGAATGGGGCCGGCGGCCGCAGCCACGAGGAGAGGGCGCCACGACCACGCCACGGTGACACCAGGTAGCCGGCAACGCAGCTGAGCCCGGCTCCGGTCAGCGCAAGAATGAAGCCGAGGCTGAGCAGGTCCAGGCCGCGGACGTACGGCGGATGTACGGCAAGCCACAGGCCGCCCCCGGCGGCGATCAAGCACGGGCCCGCGGCGTGCCAGCGTTCCCGGCGGGCGCCGCTGACCCGGCCCATGACCGCGATCGCCAGCGCCGCCAGGCCGGCGACGACCAGCATGCTGCCGAGTAGGCCGATCGACAACCACGATGGGCTCGCGGTGACGGCAAAGCCCAAGATCAAACCCACCACGATCATCGCCACAGCCGCCGGCATCCGCATCTGCGCAATCGCCTCCGGTGCCGAGCCTAAAGGCGACGGGCGCCGGCCGGCACGCGCGGTGCAGCTCAGAAGGCCGACTCGTCGAGCTCCATCACATCCAGCGTGGTGCTCTCTGCGATGGCCCGGCGTACCGACAGCTCCGGCAGGACGGTGGCCGCGAAGAACCTCGCGGCGGCGACCTTGCCCTCGTAGAAGGAGCGGTCTCTGCCGGTGCCTCCCTCGTCCAGCCGGCCGGTCGCCACTTCAGCCTGCCGCAGCAACAACCAGCCGATGATCAAGTCGCCCAAGCTCATCAGCAAGCGGGTGGTGTTGAGCCCGACGAGATAGACGTTCTGTGGCGACTCCGCGGCGCTGGTCAGCTGCCCCACCATCGCGGCGACGATGTGCTGGACGTCGTCGAGGGCCCGTCCCAGTGCCTCGCGCTCCACCTTGAGCCGGCCGTTGCCCGCGTCGCTGTCCACAAAGGATTTGATCTCGGTCGAGAGGGCAACGAGCGCCTGCCCCCTGTCCCGGACGATCTTTCGGAAGAACAGGTCCATGCCCTGGATGCCGGTGGTGCCTTCGTACAGCGTGTCGATTTTGGCGTCGCGAATGTACTGCTCGATCGGGTAGTCCTGCAGATAGCCCGATCCGCCGAGCACCTGCAAGGACTGGGCGAGCAGTTCGTAGGAGCGTTCCGATCCGACACCCTTGACGATGGGCAGCAGCAAGTCGTTGAGTCGGACGGCGGTGTCGTCCTTCTTGCCGGCGTGCTCGGCTACCTGCACCGCGTCCTGCACCGAGGCGGTGTAGAGCACCAACGCGCGCATGCCTTCGGCATAGGCCTTTTGCAACATGAGCAGCCGGCGCACATCGGGGTGATGGGTGATAGTCACCCGCGGTGCCGCCTTGTCGGTCATCTGGGTGAGGTCCGGGCCCTGCACTCGGCTCTTGGCGTACTCCAAGGCGTTGAGGTATCCGGTGGACAGCGTCGCGATCGCCTTGGTACCGACCATCATCCGGGCGTACTCGATGACCTTGAACATCTGCGCGATGCCGTCGTGGATGTCGCCTACCAGCCAGCCGACCGCCGGCGCCGGGTCGCCGAATGTCAGGTCGCAGGTGGTCGACGCTTTGAGCCCCATCTTCTTCTCGACGTTGGTGGCGTACACGCCGTTGCGGGTACCGATCTCGCCGGTCGCGAGGTCGACGTGAAACTTCGGCACCACGAACAGCGACAGCCCCTTGGTGCCGGGCCCGTGCCCCTCCGGGCGGGCCAGCACGAGATGAACGATGTTGGCGGTCAGGTCATGCTCGGCCGAGGTGATGAAGCGCTTGACGCCCTCGATGTGCCACGTCCCGTCCGGCTGCGCGACGGCCTTGGTCCGCCCAGCGCCGACATCGGAGCCCGCGTCGGGTTCGGTGAGCACCATCGAGGCGCCCCACTTGTTGTCGATGATGTGCTGGGCGAGCCGGCGCTGGTCGGCGTTGCCGAGAGAGTCCAGGATCGCAGCGAAACCCGGCCCGGACATGAACATGAAGGCCGCCGGGTTGGCGCCGAGGAGCAACTCGGAGGCGGCCCAGCGCAGCGTCGGGGGTGCCGCCGAGCCGCCGAGGTGCTCGGGTAGGTCCAGCCGGAACCATTCTGCGTCCATCAGTGCGGCGAAGGACTTCTTGAACGCCGGCGGCATCCGCACCGATCCGGTGGCCGGGTCGAACACCGGCGGGTTGCGGTCGCCTTCGGCGAAGGAGGCCGCCATCTCGCCGGTCGCCAGCCGGTCGACCTCAGCCAGGATGTCGCGGGCGGTCGCGACGTCGAGTTCGGCGTACGGGCCGCTGCCCAGGCGCTGGTCGGTGCCGAAGACCTCGAAGAGGTTGAACTCCAGGTCGCGCAGGTTGCTCTTGTAGTGGCCCATGGGGCTCAGCTCCATCGGTCGGGTCGCTGGTAGGCGCGTACTCGCCAGTAACATCACTGTATTACTCGTCAGTAACCTCAGCAAGCGCGGCGGCCGGTGAGGTGGGCCACTTCGGGTCGGCAAGGATGAGCGCCTGTGTGTCAGCCGGGCACCACGGAACGGATCCAGGAAGGCGGCCGATGAGTCGAGGACTGCGGGCCCTGGCCGACTGGGATCTGGCGCTGTACCGGCGGGCGGCTCGGACGAATACCCCGCTGCTCGACCGCACGCTGCCGCGGCTGACCCGCTCGGCCAACCATGGCGCCCTGTGGCTGGCCGTCGCCGCCGGCCTGGCTGCCTCGGGTGGGCGCCGGCGCCGGCGGGCGGCGGTGCGCGGGTTGGCGTCCCTGGCGGTTGCCAGCGCGGCTGCCAACGTTCCCGGCAAGCTGACCGCGCGCCGGCCCCGCCCCCAGTTGTTGCCGGTGCCGCTCCCCCGCCAACTGCTGCGCCAGCCCACCACCTCGTCCTTTCCCAGCGGGCATGCGGCTTCGGCGGCGGCGTTCGCGATCGGTGTGGGCCTGGAGTACCCCGTTCTCGCCGTTCCGGTCGGGGTGGCGGCGGCCGGGGTGGCCTACGGGCGCGTCTACACCGGCGTGCACTACCCCGGGGACGTACTCGCCGGTGTCGCATTGGGCGCCGGTGCCGCCTGGGCGGTTAGCCGGGTCTGGCCGCTGCGGCCAGAACAGCCGGCCGTCGCCGGGCCGGCCCGCTTTCAGGCGCCGGCAGTGACCGACGGCGGCGGGCTGGTCGTGGTGCTGAACGAGTCGGCCGGCGCCGGGGCGCGCGCCGACGAGATTGAGGCCGAGCTCACCGCCGCGCTGCCGGCCTGCGAGGTGATCCGCTGCACCGCACAGCACGATCTGGCGGATCTGATGCGAGCCGCGGCCGCCCGCGCGCGGGTGCTCGGCGTGGCCGGCGGCGACGGCACCGTCAACTGCGCGGCCGGCTTTGCGATGTCCGCCGGCGTGCCGCTGGCGGTCCTGCCCGGCGGCACGCTCGATCACTTCGCCGCCGAGTTGGGCATCTCGTCGGTGCAGGACGTGGTCGAGGCGCTGGCCGCCGGCAGCGCCGTACAGGTCACGGTCGGAAGTGCCGAGGCCGACGGTGACGGGTTGGTCTTCCTCAACACCTTCGCACTGGGTGTCTACCCGGACCTGGTACGGGAACGGGAGAAGCGCGAGGCCGCGCTGGGCAAGTGGCCGGCGCTGGTGCTGGCCATGTTCGTGGTCCTGCGCCGGGCCAAGCCGGTGTTTGTCGAGGTCGACGGTCGCCCGCGCAGGTTGTGGACGCTGTTCGCCGGCAATGGGCACTACCACCCGGCCGGTTTCGCGCCCAGTTGGCGGGAGCGGCTGGACGACGGCTGTATCGACGTCCGCACCATCGACGCGGACGCGCCCTTCTCCCGCACCCGGCTCATCGTTGCGGTCATCTCTGGCCGACTCGGCCGGTGCCGGGTCTACGAGCAGCGCATCGTCGCGAAGCTCGCGATCCGCACCCGGCAGGGGGCCCTGCATCTGGCCCGCGACGGCGAGGTCGCCGAAGGCCCCGGGCACCTGAACCTGCACGCGGCCGGCGAACCGCTTGTCGTCTACCGGCTGCCACCCCGTGACCGGCGGCTAGCGTGACCCCGTGACCGTGATCGCGCCGGCCGGAAGGGCGACACTGCCCGACTCTGCGCCGGCGGCCGCGCCGGCAGGTTGGACGTTGTGGCGGGAGCTGATCCCGGCCGGGGTGGTACTCGCCTGGATTCCCGCCGGCCTCGGCTTGGACAGCCTGGCCGGCCTGCCCGGACAGCGTCTCCTCGGGCTGCTGACCTGGCTGCTGCTCCTCGGCCTGCTCCGGGCCGAGACCCCGCGCACCCGCGCCCAGGTCGCGGTGGTCGTGGTGTTCGCGACGCTGGTGGAGTACTGCTTCGCCGGCTGGCTGGGTGTCTACGTCTACCGGCTGCACAACGTGCCGTGGTTCGTCCCGCCGGGACACGGGCTGGTCTACCTCGCCGCGCTGTGCATCGGCCGCTCGACGCTGGCCCGGCGGCGGGCCCGCCCGCTGGTCGCCGCGACCATCGGCTGCGCCGGTCTGTGGGCGCTGTGGGGGGTCACCCTCTCGCCGCGACCTGACGTGCTGGGCGCCTTCTGGTTCGGCTGCCTGGTGATGTTCCTGCTCCGCGGCCGGCTTCCCTTGGTGTTCGTCGGCGCATTCCTCGTCGTCTCGCTGCTGGAGATCCTCGGGACGTCGCTGGGCACCTGGCGATGGTCGGTCGTCGATCCGGTGATGGGCTGGGTCAGCATGGGAAACCCGCCGAGCGGTGCCTCCGGCGGCTACGGGTGGTTCGACGCCGCCGGCATCGTCCTGGCGCCCCGGATCGTGCGGCTTCTCGGCGCCGGCGCCGAGCGGTTCAGGTCAGCCCGGTCGTGAGGCGCCGGAGTACGACATCGACGAGATCGACTGGAAGCGCACCACGTCACCGGTCGTCGGCGCGCCGATGACCGAGTCACCGCCGACGTAGATCGCGACGTGGCTGATCGGCGAGTAGAAGAAGACCAGGTCGCCGGGCCGCAACTGGGATCGTGAGATGTGCGCGGTCGACGCGTACTGCATGCGCGACGAGTGCGGCAGGGACACGCCGGCGGCGGCCCACGAGGCCATCGTGAGTCCGGAGCAGTCGTAGGAGCCCGGCCCGGAGGCGCCCCACTGATAGGGCTTGCCGAGCTGGGCGTAGGCAAAGCGCAACGCGGCCGCCCCACGGCCGCTCGCCGGCACGGTCAGCAGGGGCGGTGCGGCGACCGAACCCGGTCCGCGAGCCGCGCGCGGGGCGGAGCGGCTGGCTCGCATGGCGTGCTCGGCCCGCAGCGCTTGGTCGGCGGCATCGGCCAACCGCTGCCACTTGGCCAGGTCGGCCTCGATCGCCTTCTTCTGCGCCGCCAGATCGGCCTCCCGCTTGGCCCTGGCTGCTACCTCTTTGACGATGGCCGCCTGCTGGGCGGCGAGCGCGTCCTGCGCCTGGTGGAAGGCGGCCATCTGGGCCCGTTGCCCCCTGGCCACCTGCTCCACGATGGTGAGCCGTTCGAGGAGTTGCGTCGGGTCGCCGGTGATGACCGAGTTGATCTGACTCATCCCACCGTCGCGGTAGGTGGCGGCGGCGATCTGATCGACCTGGTCCTGCAGCGCTTGCACTCGAGCCTGCTGGGCTTCGAGCCGGCGGCGCATGTCGTCGAGCTTGGCCTGGCTGGCCTTCAGCTCTTCGCGCGCTGCGTCGAAGCGCTCGGTCGCCTGCTCGATCCGGCGCTGGAGGGTGGCAACCTGGCCATGCGCCTCGGCGGCGGTCGGGGGGGCGGCGGCGAGGGCAGTGGTATCCGACGGGGTGGGGGTGGCGAGACCGACTCCGGCCATGCTGACGCTCAGAGCCCCGATCAGAGCAACTGCGAACAGCGGCCGGAGCAGTGGTAGGGACACACGAGGTGAGTGGATGCCGGTGGGCACGGGGTGCGCGGGCTCCTTCTTCCGTCGTACTGCCGGCCGAGTTAGCTGACGGGTTCGGGCGGGAAGACGCGCCCTACCTCACCTTCCGGTGAGGACTCACCCCAGACTGACTGTGGTTCCCCGGCTCACGGCCGCGAGGCGTCCGTGATTAGGCAGTGCCCGCCCGGTGGTGCCCTGGTGACACCGGCTTCCGGTACGGACCGGGGCAGCGTACCCCGCATGGGGCACAGATCAAGACCCTGACGGGCCGCTGTGCGGATCATCACCCTGGGTGGTCGCTCCCGCCACGCCGGGAAACCGCCCACAGCGCGTTCGGGGCGGGTTTCCGGGGTAGAACGGCCGGTACCAGCACCTAGGAGGCTCCGAATGGCCACCGCAACCGCCGCCGCCTCGGCACCCTCGTCCACCCGCCGAGTCATCCTGGCCAGCCTGATCGGTACGTCGCTCGAGTGGTACGACTTCTTCATCTACGGCACGGCGGCCGCCCTGGTATTCAACAAGCTGTTCTTCCCTAGCTTCGAGCCCCTCGTAGGCACACTGCTGGCCTTCGCCACGTACGCCGTCGGGTTTATCGCCCGGCCGCTGGGCGGTGTCATCTTCGGGCACTACGGCGACAGAGTCGGGCGCAAGAACGTGCTGGTGGTCACCCTGCTGTTGATGGGCTTCGCCACCTTCGCGGTCGGGCTACTGCCCACCCACGCGACGATCGGTGTCTGGGCGCCGATCCTGCTGGTCGCGCTGCGCTTCATCCAGGGCCTCGGCCTCGGCGGGGAGTGGGGTGGCGCCGTCCTGATGTCCCTGGAGCACGGGAATCCGAACCGGCGTGGCCTGAATGCCAGCTGGCCGCAGGTGGGCGTGCCGGCCGGCCTGCTGCTGGCCAACGCCGTGCTGTCGCTGACCACCGGGCTGACCTCCTCGGCATCCTTCCTGTCCTGGGGATGGCGGGTGCCGTTCCTGCTCAGCGGGGTGCTGGTCCTGGTCGGGCTGTGGATCCGGCTGACCATCACCGAGAGCCCGCTGTTCGCCGAGGTCGAGGCCGAGCGGGCCACCGCCCGGGCACCGATCGTCGACGTGCTGCGCCGGTATCCCAAGCGGGTCGTGCTCGCGGTTGGCGCCCGGGTCGGCGTCGACGTGGCGTTCTACACGTTCGTGCTGTTCGTCACGACGTACGTGGTCACCTACCTCAAGCTGCCCAAGAGCTACGCGCTCAATGCCGTGCTGATCGCCGCGGCGGTGCAACTGCTGCTGATCCCGGCCTTCGGCGCGCTGTCCGACCGGGTCGGCCGGCGGCCGGTATACCTGGCCGGCGCTGTCGGGGCCGGGGTGTGGATCTTCGTCTTCTTCCCGCTATTGGACAGCAAGCGCTTCGGACTCATCGTGCTAGCGGTCGTCGTCGCCCTGATCCTGCATGCGGCGATGTACGGGCCGCAGGCGTCGTTCATCGCCGAGATGTTCCCGACCCGGGTGCGCTACAGCGGGGCGTCGATGGGATATCAGCTGGCCGGCATCTTCGGCGGCGCGTTGGCCCCGATCATCGCGACCGCGCTGCTCAAGCACTACGGCGACTCGGTTGCGGTGTCGGTGTACGTGGTCGCGATTCTGGTCATCACGATCGTGTGCGTGCTGGCCGCGCCGGAGACCTCGCAGGTGGACCTGCACGAGGACCCGGCTGCCGAGCCGCAGCTGGCCGGCGCCGGCCCCGGCCGGGCGTAACGGAGCATGCCCGCGTCGATCGACCTCAACGCGGACCTGGGCGAGGGGTTCGGCGTCTGGACGCTCGGTGACGACGACGGCCTGCTCGAGGTCATCACCAGCGCCAACGTCGCCTGCGGGTTTCACGCCGGCGATCCGACGATCATGCGGCGGGTTTGCGGCCAGGCGGTCGAGCGCGGGGTGGTCATCGGCGCGCAGGTGTCCTATCGGGACCTGGCCGGCTTCGGCCGGCGGGCGATGGACGTGGCGCCGGATGAGCTGGTCAACGATCTGATCTACCAGATCGCCGGCCTGGACGGACTAGCCCGAGTCGCCGGCGACCGGGTTCGCTATGTCAAGCCGCACGGTGCGCTCTACAACGTCGCCGCCACCTCGGCGGAGCAGGCCGCGGCCGTGGTCGAGGCGGTGCGGCGCTACGACCCGACCCTGCCGCTGGTGGGCCTGGCCGGATCATCCGAGCTGCTGAGGCAGGCCGAGGCGGCCGGCCTGTCAGCCGTGCCCGAGGCGTTCGCCGATCGGGCCTACACCCCGGAAGGAGGTCTGGTCTCGCGCCGGCTGGCCGACGCCGTGCTGCGCAACCCGGCAGAGGTCGCGACCCGGTGCGTGCGGATGGTGCGCGACGGTGTCGTGCTCGCCGTCGACGGCACGTCGGTGGCGGTCGACGCCCGGACGATCTGCCTGCACGGTGATACGCCGGGCGCGGTGGACCTGGCCGTCCAGGTGCGCCGGGCGCTGCTCGAGGCCGGCATCAGCCTTCGCCCGTTCGCTGCCCCGGAGTAGTCGTGCGAGTGCTGCCGGCCGGCCGGCGTGGCGCGCTGGTCGAGGTCGACGACCTGGCCGCCGCGATGGGGCTGCACGCGTCGCTGCGCCGGCAGCCGCCGGCCGGGGTGGTCGAGCTGGTTCCGGCCGCTCGTACCGTGCTGATCGTGCACGACGGGTCCACCTCGCCGGCCCAGCTCGCTGCCCACATCCAGGCGCTGCCGGCCGATTCCGGGGCGGTGTCGCGGGGCGGCGGCGAGTCGGTGGAGATCCGGGTGCGATACGACGGCGCCGACCTGGCCGAGGTGGCCGACCAGACCGGCCTGTCCGAGGCCGAGGTGATCCGCCGGCATGCCGCCGGCGAGTACCTCGTCGCGTTCAGCGGCTTCGCGCCGGGATTTGCGTACCTGGCCGGGGGGGATCCGGCGCTGCACGTGTCGCGGCGGGACACCCCCCGCACCCGGGTCCCGGCCGGCGCGGTGGCCCTGGCCGGGGAGTTCACCGGCGTCTATCCCCGGGAGGGACCGGGCGGCTGGCAGCTCATCGGGAGCACCGACGCGGCGCTGTGGGACCTCGGCCGCGACCCGCCGGCGCTGCTGCCACCGGGGACGCCGGCACGATTTGTCGCGGTGCAGCAGTGATCGAGGTGGTGGCGCCGGGGCCGCTGTGCACCGTGCAGGACCTGGGCCGGCCGGGGCTGGCCTACCTCGGTGTCGGGCGATCCGGTGCGGCCGACCGGCCGGCGCTGCGGCTGGCCAACCGGCTGGTCGGCAACGCCGAGGATGCCGCCGGCCTGGAGGCGACGCTGGGCAGCCTCACGCTGCGATTCGACGCCGCCGGACTGATCGCGGTGGCGGGCGCGCCCACCGAGGTGTCGGTCGGCGGCCGAGCCGGCGGGATGAACGCTCCGCTGTCGGTGCCGGCCGGCGGGACCGTCGAGTTGGCCGCGCCGGCCGCGGGGGTCCGGTGCTATCTCGCCGTGCGCGGGGGCATCGCGGTCGAGCCGGTGCTGGGATCTCGGTCCACCGACCTGCTGGCCGGCCTCGGCCCACCGCGGCTCGCCGCGGGCATGCGGCTGCCCGTCGGCGCGGAGGTGCTCGGCTTCCCGGCGGTTGACCTGGCGCCGGTCTCCCCGCTGCCCGACGTCGTTGTCCTCCGCGCGCTGCTCGGGCCGCGGGACGACTGGTTCACACCGCAGGCCCGCGACGATCTGGGGCGGCACACGTACGAGGTGAGCCCGGCCTCGGACCGGGTGGGCCTGCGACTGCACGGGCCGGCGCTGGAGCGAGGGCGCTCCGACGAGTTGCCATCTGAAGGGATGGTCGAGGGCGCGCTGCAGGTGACACCTGATGGCATGCCCGTGCTGCTGCTCGCCGACCATCCGGTGACCGGGGGCTACCCGGTGATCGCCGTGGTGGACACCGACGACGTCCACCTCGCGGCGCAGGCCCGGCCGGGCCAGCAGGTCCGTTTCCGGCTGGCACCGCGCTGAGCCGGCGGCTCTAGTGTGGACAGCCATGAGTACGCCTACGTTCGCTAGCGGCAAGATTTGCTACCTGGAGATTCCCGCGGTCGACGTCGGCCGGTCCGCCGAGTTCTACGAGCAGGTCTTCGGCTGGCGGATCCGCCGGCGCGGCGACGGCGAGACGGCCTTCGACGACACCGTCAACGAGGTCAGCGGTACGTGGGTCCTCGACCGGCCGCCGTCGGCTGAGCCCGGCCTGATGGTGCACATCATGGTGGCCAGCGCCTCGGCCGCAGCCGAGGCGATCGTGGCGGCCGGCGGCGAGATCGTGCAGCCCGTCGACCCCGATGCCGGCGAGGTGTACGCGCACTTCCGCGACCCGGCCGGCAATGTGCTGGGCATCTACCAGCAGCCGGGCTTGGCCGAGGCCGAAGCCAACGCGTGAAGCTGCCGGCGAAGCCGGCAAACCGGTCGGCGAGCCTGTCCGGTCGCCGCGCGTACGCTCCGGCGCATGCCGGTGCGCAAGGTGCTCCAGCGCGGGCCCAAGGGGCTGCCGGTGCAGTAAGGATCCCGCCCGATCACTCGCCTGGTCGGGGTGGATTGAATGGCGGCGGTCCTATCAGCTCGATGCCGGGGTCGGAGTTGGCGGCTGCGCGGACGCGGTCGAAGTCGACCGTGCGGTTGTCGCCGAGTTTCTCGCTGGCGCCGCGGTAGAAGGCCGCGCAGGAACCAGGCGTGTGCAGGTAGAGCAGCTCCGCGGTCGGGCTGGTGGCCATGAAAGCGTGCGGGACGCCGCGAGGGGCCATGGCGATACCGCCCGCCTTGACCTGGTGGTCCACGCCGTCGAGGTGTACGAGGATCTCGCCCGATAAGACATAGAAAGTTTCATCGGAGTGCGGATGCACGTGCAGCGGCGTCGTCTTGCCGCCTTCCAGCTCGTCGTGGATGAGCAGAAACGCGCCACCAGTTTCCTCAGGTGATGCGAGCCAGGTGTGGATTCCACCACCGAAGAACCAGCGCTGTTCGGCCTCTGCGGCCGACCGGATCAGTGCCATTTCATGCTCCCTCTAATATGGGACTCGTGTACCACGATAAGACTGGCGTACCATCAGGGTTGTGTCAAGTGGCTACGAGATGGGCGGCCGCGCCCGACAGAAGCAGCGCACCCGCGAGGCGCTGGTGGCTGCCGCGCGGGAACTCGTCAGTGATGGCATTGCGCCCACGGTCGATGCCGTCGCGGAGCGGTCCGGCATCTCTCGAACAACGGCGTACCGCTACTTCCCCAACCAATCGTCGTTGCTCGCTGCCGCACATCCCGAAGTCCGAGCTGTCTCACTGCTCACGCGCCCCGAGGAGACCGACGTCGCCAAGCGGCTCGACGACATCGTCCGCCAGTTCACGAAACTGATCGTCAACACGGAGCCCCAGCAGCGCACAATGCTGCGCCTGTCGCTCACAAACGAGCGGCCGGAGCTGCCTCTGCGGCAAGGCCGCGCGATCGGCTGGATTGCTGAAGCGCTCGAGCCATTGCGCCAAGAGCTGACGGGCAAAGAGCTGCACCGGCTGGTGCTGGCGATCCGCGCCACGATCGGGATCGAGGCCCTGGTCTGGCTCGTAGACGTCGCAGGCCTCACCCGTCCACAGGCAATGCGACTGATGCGCCGATCTGCCGCCGCGCTACTGGCAGATGCCCGCCGCTGAGCAAAGTGCTTGCTCCCGCGTGACGGGTCGCCGTCGATCAAAAGGCCGACTCGGGCAGGATCTCCCGTACTTCTTGCGCGTAGCGGCAGGCGACGGCGACCTTGGCCGCCCACTCGAGGCGTTCAGTGACTGGGCGTTCGCGATCGCGATCACCTTGCTCGTTTTGGAGCTCGAAGTGCCGGCCGCCGGCCTTGGTGAGCTGGGCCGGCACTTTGCTCGACGAGTGGCCTTCCTTTCGCCGAGTCGCGGTGCGCGGCGGCCGCCCCCCCGCTGGAGCCGGCGGTCGCTGGTGCGTTTCGGTGCCGGGACTCTCGCGTACGAGGCCACTGTCGGCCTGGCGTTCGCGCCGGCCCCACTCACCGCTCGTGGTGCAGTTTCTGGTCGCCCTGTACTACTGCTTCGACCAGTTTGGGGGAGGGCTGTCACTGGCGGCACAGCGCCACTGAAACCTTGGTGAGATGGGGTGCGGCCAGCCCGCTACGGATCGACACGCATCGGCGTGGTGCGCGTACGATCCGGCGCATGTCGGTTCGCACGGTGCTCCAGTGTGGACCAAAGGGAAAGAAGGCGGTGGCGTTTGCTGTCGACTGGCCCGGATGGAGCCGAGGGGCGAAGACTCCCGAGCTAGCGCTGGCGCTGCTCGAGTCCTATCGCGCGCGATACCGGCCGGTCGCAGCCGGGGCCCGGAGGGGCGCCGAGTTCGACGCCGCCGGTCCCCTCGGGGTCGTCGAGGACGCGGTCGGTACGGGCTCCACCGACTTCTGGGGCATCTCCTTCTCCCCATCGGGCGTGGAGCAGGAACCGATGGATGACACCGAGATGGACCGCAAGATCGGGCTGCTGCGCGCGTGCTGGGGATTCTTCGACGCGATGGCGGCGCGGGTGTCCGCTGAGATGCGCCCGGGCCCCCGCGGCGGTGGGCGCGACCGCGACCACATCATCAGCCACACCATCCGCACCGAGAGCGAGGACTTCGCGAAACGATTGGGATTGCGCATACCTGAAGGCGGTGCGCTCACGCCGAAGGGATTGCGGAACTACCGGGACGCGTACGTCGCGATGATGCGGGCGTACAACGCCGGCGAGGGGAAACGGATGCGATCGTGGAACCTGCCGTTTCTCATCCGTCACAGCGCATTCCATACGATGGACCACGCGTGGGAGATGGAAGACAAGGACCTCACTGAGCCATGAGCGACATGTGGGTGGACCCGGCCGACGATCCCCGGATCTACGGCAATCCGCAGGGCGAGAAGGCAACACTGCGGGAGTACCTGCGCAACTACCGGTCGACCCTGGAGATGAAGTGCGGTGGCCTCGCCCCCGAACAGCTCGCCCACCGCTCCGTGCCGCCGAGCACCATGAGCCTGCTCGGACTGATCCGGCACCTGGCCCAGGTGGAGAACCACTGGTTTCAGCGGGTGCTGCGGGGTGAGTCCGACCAGCCGCGACTGTTCAAACGCGACGACGACAGGGACGCGGACTTCAACGGCGCGATCGCGGACCCCGCGGTCGTCGAGGAGGCATTCTCGGCCTGGAAAGCCGAGATCGCCGCGGCCGAGAAGTGGCTCGACAATCTCGGCGAGGACGACCTCGGGCGCGAAGTGCCGTTCGACAGCGACACGGTCAGCGTCCGCGACGTGCTCGTCCATGTGATCGAGGAGTACGCCCGCCACGCCGGCCACGCGGACCTGCTGCGCGAGTGCATTGACGGCCGCACCGGCCAGTGAGTATCTGAGGCCCGTGGGCGGCGACAAGCAGGTGCGACTGATCCGAGCGGATGACCGTTCGGTGGGGCCGATGACGCCCGGCATGCGCCGAGAGCAGGCCGTCAGCACGGATCGCAGTTGGGCCGGCTACGTCACGACCGAAGCCGGGATGGTGTCCGGGTGGCACCACCACGGGAACTACGAGAGTCACATCTACATCGTCTCCGGAGCGCTTCGCATGGAGTCCGGGCCTGGGGGACGGGACATGGTTGACGCGCAGCCTGGGGACTTCGTTTTCGTGCCGCCGCACGCCGTACACCGCGAGGGGAACCCGTCATCGGCGGAGGCCACGTTGATCGTCGTCAGGGCCGGGATGGGCGAGGCAGTGTTCAACGTCGACGGGCCAGATGAGACCTGAAGCCAGGTACCGGCCCCCGAGGGTATCGACATGCGATTCGCGCGTGGAGCGGGTGACGGGAATCGAACCCGCACTGTCAGCTTGGGAAGCTGATGTTCTGCCATTGAACTACACCCGCAACTCGATCCGCGGAGTCTACTAGGGTCGCTGCGTGCTGTTGTCGGACCGCG